>JANOOJ010000234.1:0-11421 GCA_031421295.1 Novosphingobium sp. | reverse complement strand
ATTGAGCGGACGGGTACCGGTGATGCGCGAAGGCACCGTGGTGCCCGAGCCGCCGAGCGTGCCCGTGTACGAATCGATCCCGAAGATCGAGAAGTCACGGTCGCCCTGGTAAACCGGGTCCGATTCCTGATAGCCGACGCTGAGCACCGCGTTGCCGCGGCCATCGTCGAAGTTGGCACCGATGGTCAGATCGGTCCGGAAGTAGTTGCCGTCACCGCGTTCGGTGATCTGCTGCGAAGCCGAGAGATCGACCCCGGCGAAATCCTTTTTGGTGATGAAGTTGACCACGCCGGTGATGGCGTCGGCACCATAGGTGGTCACCGCAGCACCGGTCAGCGCATCGACTCGGCTGATCAGGGCCAGCGGGATGTTGTTGAGATCGACCCGGCCGGCGAGATCGGCGGGGACGATCCGGTTGCCATCGAGCAGCACGATGTTGCGGTTCGAGCCGAGACCGCGAAGATCGACGTAGGACGAGCCGCCGTTGCCGTTGTTGACGGCCGAACCGATGTTCGCGACGACGCCCGGCAGTTCGCGCAGGACATCTTCGGCGACGTTCGACTGCTTCAGTTCGATCTGATCGGCGGTGGTCACGTTGACCGGGTTGGACTGTTCCAGATTGGGGTTACGGATCAGCGACCCGGTAACGACGATGGTGGGCTCTTCGGTCGCAGTTTCGTCCACCGGGGCCGTCTGCGCGAAAGCGCTGGTCGACGAAAGCATCGCGAAGGCGGTGCCGGCGACTGCGATCGTCTGCAGATAGGTGGCGCTCGAAAGCAGCGTTTTCGTGTTGGTTTTCACAGGTCAGTCCCTCTGTTTATCTGGCGGCGCTTGGCCGGAAGTCCCGTTACCGCGATCCAGCGCACCAGTCCCGGTGCACGAAATTCGCGGATAGATGGTCGTTCCATGACCAAATGGCCGCAGCCGGGCAAAGGTTTTCGCGGGACTGTCACACATTCATGCCAGTGCTGTGGCAACCATGCCACAGAGTGGCTGAGCGCTTGTAATAATGTTGCGCAAGCGGTTGAATCGGCGAAATTTTGATTCCGGGACGGGAACATGCTGCCTTACCGGCCCGGCATCGCTCCGGCGAACAGCAGCGGATCGAGCCGCGCACCCTGCCATTTTAGGCTCCAGTGCAGATGCGGCCCGGTGGCGCGGCCGGTCATGCCGATGCGGCCGATGTACTGGCCTTGACGGACCCGGTCCCCCACTTTGACCGCCAGCGCCGAGCAATGCAGGAACGCGCTGTTGAGGCCCATGCCGTGATCGATCATCAGCAGCCGCCCCTCCAGCGTGAACGGGCTGGCGGCGGCGAGGATCACCACCCCATCGGCGGGGGCCACGAACGGCGTGCCGCTCGCCCCGGTCGCAATATCGAGTCCTGAATGATAGGTGCCCGGCGTGCCGCGATAGATCCGCTGCGAACCGAACCGGCCCGAGAGGCGGCCGATCGCGGGCCAGACGAAGTTCTGACGCCAGCCATCGCTCATCGCCCCCACCGCGCGCGCGGCATTGATCTGCTGCAGCTCGATCGCGCGGCGACGGGCGAATTCCTCGCTGGGGGTCGCACCGGGGCGCGGGCCGATCGGGATATGCTCGATCTGCCAGGCGCGCGGGCGGATCGTTAGCGGCCCAACTATAGTGCTGCCATCACCGCGCCGCGCGACGAGTGTGGCGCTTGCGGAGGCATCGCGGTCGAGCCCGGCAAAGAAAGCGAGATCACGGTCGAGCTTGAGCGGTCGGCCATCGAAAGTCACCGACATCGAGCCGGGCGGAGCGATCCCGCGGACCCACCCGCCCTGGGTCAATTCGCCGCGTAGAACGAAGGCGGGACCGGTCTCCGCCGCGCTGGCCTGCGCTCGCCACTGCAGGGCGACAATCCCGAGCGCGCCGGTCGCAAGTGCGATCCCGGTCAGAACACGGCGCATTACGCCCCCAGCAGGCGCCGCGAGGCGATTTCGGCGGTGGCGTAGGCTTCCTGCCGCGTCACGCTCCAGTAGCGCAAGCCTTCGAGCGCGATGCGTTCGGCGCTGACCGCGCAGATCACATAGCTGCCCGGGCTCATCACCCGGAAGCCGTTGGGCTGGTAGTACAGGGTGGCAGCGCGATCGTTCGATGACATCAACATGCGGCGAACCTTAGCAAAAGAGCCGAATCAAAGCAATTTCCACTGGTCGGCCAGAGTGCCCGGCTGACGGCCCGGCTTGGTGGATTGCTTTGTGACTGGAGGCGCTGCACCGCTGCCGATCCTGATCCGGCCATCGGCAAACTCCAGCTCCAGCGCCGCTTCGGCTCCGGCCTGCGCCGCGCTCATTACAGGCTGGCCCGCTCCGCCCCGGACAATCGCATAGCCGCGCCCCAAAACCCGCTTGTAATCGAGCAATTCGAGCATCTGCGCGAGCGCCGTCACCCGGTCACGCGCGCGATCGAGCCGCGCGGCGAGCAGCGGCAGCGAGAGGCGTCCGGCGTCGCGCTGGAGCGCGGTGCGGGCAATCGCGATCCGCTCGCCCAGCCCGCGCCGCAGCCGCTCGCCCGCTTCGTCGAGATGTTGGGCCGGCGCTTGCAACAGCGCGGTTAGGCTGGGCAGGCGCTGGACCCGCGCCGCCAGCCGCTCGCGTCCGAGCACGACCGGGCGGACCACCGCGCGGCGCTTGCGCAAGGTCAGCTCGGCCAGCTGGTTGAGCAATTCGCTGCGCACCGGCACCGCCATCTCGGCAGCGGCGGTGGGCGTCGGCGCGCGAACGTCGGCGGCAAAATCGGCGAGCGTGGTGTCGGTCTCATGCCCCACGGCGGAAATGATCGGGACCGAACATTCGGCAATCGCGCGGACCACGATCTCCTCGTTGAAGCCCCACAGATCCTCGATCGAACCACCGCCGCGCGCGACGATGACAAGATCGGGGCGCGGGACCGGCCCACCCTCAGCAATGTCGGAAAACCCGCGCACTGCCGCCGCCACCTGCTCGGCCGAGCCCTGCCCCTGGACCAGCACCGGCCAGACCAGCACCCGCACCGGGAAGCGATCCGCCAGCCGGTGGAGGATGTCGCGGATCACCGCTCCGGTCGGTGAGGTTACCACGCCGATCACTTGCGGCAGGAACGGGATCGCGCGTTTGGTGGCGGGATCGAACAGCCCCTCGGCCTCGAGCCGCGCCCTGGTTTTGGCCAGCAGCGCCAGCAGGGCACCTTCGCCCGCGATCTCCATCCGCTCGATCACGATCTGATAGCTCGACCGGCCGGGATAAGTGGTGAGCTTGCCCGTGGCGATCACCTCGACCCCGTCCTCGGGCAGGAACGCCAGCCGCTGCGCGCCGCCGCGCCACATTACCCCGTCGATCCGCGCGTTTTCGTCCTTGAGCCCGCAATAGAGATGACCCGAGGCGGCGCGCTTGACCCCGGTCAGCTCGCCGCGCAGCCGCACGAAGCCGAAGCGGTCCTCGACCGTGCGTTTGAGCAGGCCGGAGATTTCCGTGATCGAGAGCGGGGCAGCGTTGTCGCCGACCGACTCCTTCGCTACCAGCCCGCCAGCGTTGTCGTCATCGGGATAGGGATCGGGCATGAATATCCTGCTGCTGGGATCGGGCGGGCGCGAACATGCGCTGGCGTGGAAGCTCGCGCAATCCCGCTTGCTTGTGGACGGCACGTTATATGCCGCGCCGGGCAACCCGGGGATCGAACAGCACGCCGCATGTGTCGCGCTCGACGCAACCGATCACGGCGCGGTAATCGCGTTCTGCGAGGCGCAGCGGATCGGACTGGTAGTGATCGGCCCCGAAGCGCCGCTGGTCGATGGGCTGGCGGATTCGCTTCGCAGCGCGGGCTTCGCGGTGTTCGGCCCAAGCCGCGCGGCGGCGCAGCTCGAAGGGAGCAAGGGCTTTACCAAGGACCTTTGCGCCCGCGCCAATATTCCCACCGGTGCCTATGTCCGCGTTACCGCGCTGGATGAAGCACTGGCGGCGCTCGATGGCTTTACCATTCCCGTGGTGATCAAGGCCGACGGGCTCGCGGCGGGCAAGGGGGTGACGGTGGCGCTGACGCGCGGCGAGGCGGTCGATGCGCTCGAGGACATCTTTGCCGGACGCTTCGGCAGCGCTGGGGCCGAAGCGGTGATCGAGACCTTCCTCGAAGGTGAGGAAGCCAGCTTCTTCGCGCTGACCGACGGGAGCACGATTGTCCCCTTCGGGTCGGCGCAAGACCACAAGCGCGTTGGCGAGGGCGATACCGGCCCCAACACCGGCGGGATGGGCGCCTATAGCCCGGCGCGGGTGCTGACCCCCGAACTCGAAGGCGAGACGATGGCGCGGATCATCGCGCCCACGGTCAAGGCGCTGGCCGACGAAGGGATGGCCTATTCGGGCGTGCTGTTCGCCGGGCTGATGCTGACCTCGACCGGGCCGCAACTGATCGAATACAACGCCCGGTTCGGCGATCCCGAATGCCAGGTACTGCTGGCGCGGCTCGAGAGCGATCTGGGCGAACTGCTGCTGGCCTGCGCCGAGAACCGGCTGGCTGCGATCGAGCCGCCGCGCTTCTCGCCCGATACCGCGCTGACCGTGGTGCTGGCGGCGCAGGGCTACCCCGATGCGCCGGTGAGAGGCGGCCGGATCGACGGCATCCCAGCAGCCGAAGCGACCGGGGCGCGGGTGTTCCATGCCGGAACTGCGCTGGCGCTGGATGGTACGCTCAACGCCAGCGGTGGCCGGGTGCTCAATGTCACCGCACGCGGCGCGAGCGTGCGCGAGGCGCAACAGCGAGCCTATGCTGCGGTCGACGCGATCGACTTCGCGCAAGGCTTCTGCCGCCGCGACATCGGCTGGCGCGAAGTGGCGCGCGAACCGACGAGAGGTTAAGCCACCGCCGCCTGAAGCTCGCGCTCGGCGAAACCCTCGAACAGTCCCTCAGCGGCAACCGGCAGAGCCCTGCATAGCGCCAGATCGCTGCACAGCCGCCGCAGCTCGGCAGTGGCCGCGCGGTGCGGGCGGGCGACGCCGGGGAGCAGCGACAAATCGAGCTGGGTCAGTCCGAGCGGGACCAGTTCGCGGAACGCGACCCGCTCGCCCAGCCCCGCGCCAAGGCGAAAATCGTTGCGCTGCGCCAGCGTTTTCAGCGCGACATCGACCAGCGCCTGATTTCGGCTGGAACCACAGCGCTGGCGATTGGGCAGCACCAGCCAGTCGAGCTCCGCCATCCCGGCATCGGCGCGCGCTGCGCGCAATTCGCCGACCATTGCGGAAAAGCACCCGGGGCCGCGCAACAGGCCGGTCGCCGGATCGAACTGCCCGAGTAGGTCAAGATCGACAAATGAGGCGTTGATCGGCGTCACCAGCACATCGGCCATGCCGATCGCGCGGCGGGCAATGCCCGAATCGTGCCCCGCCGCGTCGATCACCACGATGTCGCAATCCCACCCGGCGCGGGCGATCTCCTGGCAGAGCATCGCCCCGCTCGCCTGTTCGAGCAGTTGGTGGCGCGGTAGCGGCAGTGCGAGCGCCATGCGTCGCGCGGTGCCGCCGCGATTGATCAATGCGCGGGTCAGCGATTGCTGCCGCCGGTCGAGGTCGAGCGCGAGGACCTTGTGCCCGGCATGCGCCAGGGCGACCGCGAGATGGAAGGCAATTGTGGTCTTGCCCACCCCGCCCTTCTCATTGGCGACGGTGACGATCCGCGCGCGCGGGCGAGGTCGGCGGGCGAGATCGGCCATTACCACGGCGGGATGTTCGCCATCCACAGCGATATTGCGCCGACTGCCGAACTGGTCGGCCGAAGTCACTACATTCATGCCCCTACGCCCCTCTCATCGGCCGCGCGCGGGGAAGCACGCGACTCGCTTATCGGGTCGAGCGTAGTGGACAAGTCTGTGGAAATCGAATCGATTGTTGCGCGGTGGCGACTGGCGTCACCCCAGCCGCGCGGCCATCAGCGCCTTGAGGTCCGCTTCGGGCCGGGCGCCGTAGTGCGAGATGATCTCGGCGGCGGCGACCGCGCCCATCGTCAGGCATTCGGCAAGGGGCCGTTGCTTGACGTGACCGGCGAGGAACCCGGCGGCGAAGAGATCGCCCGCGCCGGTGGTGTCGATCACTTTGGCGACGGGCTCAGCCGGAACATCGGCCCGCTCGCCACCCGCCAGCGCGACCGCGCCCTGTTCACCGCAAGTCACCACCAGCAGCGGGACTTGGGGTGCCAGCGCGGCAAGCCCGGCTTCGAAATCGTCCTCACCAGTCAGCGCCGCGAGTTCGACGTGATTGGCGAACAGGATGTCGATCTCACCCGCGGCAATCAGCTTGCGGAAGTCGTCGCCGTGGCGGCTGATCACGAAAGCGTCAGACAGGGTGAAGGCGACCTTGCGGCCCGCGTTCCGCGCCGCCGCAATCGCCCGGCGCATCGCCGCGCGGGGTTCTTCCGGATCCCACAGATAGCCTTCGAGGTAGAGGATCGCGGCATTGGCAATCGCCGCTTCGTCGAGCGCGGCGGCGGGGAGGAACTGCGATGCGCCAAGATAGGTGTTCATCGTCCGCTGACCATCGGGGGTGACGAAGATCAGGCAGCGCGCGGTCGGCGGATCGCCTGCGCGGGCCGGGGTGGCGAAGGAAATCCCGCCGGCGCGGATATCATGCGCGAAGACCTCGCCCAGCTGGTCGTCGGCGACCTGACCGATAAAGGCGCATTTCGCGCCGAGCGCCGCGAGCCCCGCCAGCGTATTGGCCGCCGACCCGCCCGAAATCTCGCGCGCCGGGCCCATCGCCTGATAGAGCGCATGCGCCTGATCGGTATCGACCAGCGTCATCCCCCCCCGCACCAGCCCGAGCCGCTCGATCAGTTCATCGGCGCAGGGGGCCATGACATCGACAATGGCGTTGCCGATGGCGATGACGTCTGTGGTGGGAGCGGGCCCAGTAGAAACAGGCATGGGGAGATTCCTTAGGGGTCTTCAGCGGGCGCGCCTAGCGGCCAGCGCGGCGCATCGCAAGCGCGGCGGCGTTGACAGGCGCGGCGGACGCGGCAATCCCGCAGCGATGCTTTCCGCTTTCGCCCTGGCCGTCGGTCAATTGTCCGATCCGCGCGTGCTGCGCATTCTCGCCAAGAGTGTGGCTGCGGCGCTTCTGGTCTTTGCTTTGCTCGGGCTGGCCGGGTGGTGGGCGCTCGACTGGGCACTGGCGCATTGGGAATTGTCGGAGGATTTGCGCGGCGCACTGGCGCTCGCGGCGGTGATCGGTTTCGGCTGGCTGCTGTGGCGGATCGTCGCGCTGGCGGTGCTGCAATTGTTCGCCGACGAGGTGGTGCTTGCGGTCGAGGCGCGCCACTACCCGGCGGCCGCCGCGCAGGCGCGCAAGCTCGGCTGGGATGAAGAGGTCGCCAATGCCGCGCGCGGCGCGGGCCGGGCGTTGCTGTTCAACCTGCTGGCATTGCCGCTGGCACTGCTGCTGCTGGTCACCGGGATCGGTGCGCCGCTGGTGTTCTGGGCGGTCAATGCGCTGCTGCTGGGCCGCGAATTGCAGGATATGGTCTGGCTGCGGCATCGGCCGCAAGGTCCTTTGGCCCGCGATGCCGCTCCGCCGTTGCGCGGATACGAGCGGTTCATGCTCGGCGGAATAGTTGCCGCGCTGCTGACGGTTCCCTTCGTCAATTTCCTTGCCCCGTTCCTCGGCGCGGCCACGGCTGCGCATCTGATCCATCGCAAAGGACCCATCGCTCATGCTGCGTAAGCTCCCCCTGATACTCATCCCGTTGCTCGCCGCCTGTGGCTCGCAAGCCGCGCCCAAGCTGGCGAGCGCCAACGTCGCTCCGCCCGCGCGCGTCGCAACCCCGGTGCGCACCCCGGTGCGCCGCCCCGGCTTGGCCGCACGGGTCCAGATGTTGCCGGGGCTGGAGGGAGTCATCGGCGCGACTTCGGCCGATCTCCAGCGCGCGTTCGGCCCCGCGCGGCTCGATGTGTGGGAAGGCGATGCGCGCAAGCTGCAGTTTTCGGGCACACCCTGCGTGCTCGACGTGTTCCTTTATCCGCCCGCTGCCGGGCAGGAACCGCACGCCACCTACGTCGATGCGCGGCGGGTAAGCGACGGACAGGACGTGGACCGCGCGGCTTGCGTGGCGGCGCTGCGGAAGCGGTAACGCGCGCTAGTTGTCGAATTCGAGCGGTGCCGCAGCTCCGCCAGCCAGCGGCTTGGGCCCATTTGGCGGCACCGCAGGCTGCGGCAAACCGGACTCGGGCGGCTTGCGCGGGCGCTTGGGCGTCCAGCGCAAAATTATTTGCAAAAAGCCGGTTTTGGGCTTTTTCCGCGGAAGAGGATCGGGGCGTGGCATTCAGGCTTTATACCGTAAAACTCTCCCCGCAGCCACAGGCGCCTTTGGCGTTGGGGTTCTCGAAGGTGAACCCGGCGGTGAAATCGTCCTCGACCCAGTCCATCGTGCTGCCGATCAGGTAGAGCACGCTGGCACCGTCGATGAAAAAGGTCCCGCCGGGGGTTTCGATCCGCTCGTCGAACGCCACCGCCGCGGTGACGTAATCGACCGAATAGGCCAGCCCCGAGCAGCCGCGCCGCGGGGTCGAGAGCTTGACCCCGATTGCTCCATCGGGGGCTTTGGCCATCAGGTCGGCGACGCGCGCCTCGGCGGCTGGCGTGAGAATTATCGCAGCAGGAAGGGCCCTGCGAGACGGTCTCTCAGCCTGCGGCTTCGATCCCTCCTCAGGATGAGCGGTTTTGGAGTCGATCATTTCCATTTCCGATCGTCCTGAGGAACGAGGACGCAGTCCGAGTGTCTCGAAGGAAGGATCATCACAGCATCCCCAGTTCGAGCCGCGCTTCGTCGGTCATCTTGGCCGGGTCCCACGGCGGGTCCCACACCAGATTGACCTCGGCATCACGCACCCCGGGAACCGCGCCAACGCGCAGTTCAACCTCGCCCGGCATCGATTCGGCGACCGGGCAATGCGGCGTGGTCAGGGTCATGGTCACCACCACCCCGCCATCCTGCGTCACATCGACCCCGTAGATCAGCCCGAGATCGTAGATGTTGACCGGGATTTCGGGATCGAAAATATCCTTGATCGCGGCGATGACGTCCTCATAGAGGTCGCCGCCCGGCTGGCCCGGCGCGAGCGCCGCGGGCTTCTCGGCGAGGAACCCCTCAAGATAGTCGCGCTTGCGCTCGAGCTTGTCGCCGACCGATTCCTCGACCCGCGCAGAGTCTTCGACCCGCGCCCGGGGTGGAGGTTCCACGCCGTCGACTTCTTCCACCCGGATGTTCACTTGAGAATCCTCACCCAAAAATCCTTCGCGTCCGGTCGATCCCGCGGAGCAGCGCGGCAATATCGCTCTCGTCCGAATAAAGCCCGAAGCTCGCCCGCGCGGTTGCGCTGACGCCGAGGTGATCCATCAGCGGCTGCGCGCAATGGTGCCCGGCGCGGATCGCGACGCCCTCTTCGTCCAATATGGTGCCGAGATCGTGCGGATGCACCCCCTCGAGCGCGAAACTGACGATCCCCGCGCTGTCCTCCGGCCCGAAAACGCGCACATCGTTCAGCCGCCGCAACTCGTCGCGGAGTTGGGTGACGAGTGCCGTTTCATGCGCGTGGATGCGGTCCAGCCCGATGCCTTCGACATAGTCCACCGCCGCCGCCAGCCCGATCGCCTCGATAATCGCGGGCGTCCCCGCCTCGAACCGCTGCGGCGGCGCGGCGTAGGTGGTGCGCTCGAACGTCACCCGGTCGATCATCGAGCCGCCGCCCTGCCACGGCGGCATGGCTTCGAGCAGTTCGGCCCGCGCCCACAGCGCGCCGATCCCGGTCGGGCCATAAAGCTTGTGCCCGGAGAAGACCGCGAAATCGGCCGGAAGGTCACTAAAGGTCACACCAAGCCGCGGCACAGCCTGGCAAGAATCGAGCAGCAGCTTGGCCCCGACGCGATGCGCCAGCGCGCCCGCCCGCTCGACATCGAGCACTGAGCCTAACACGTTGGAAATATGCGCAAATGCGACCATCGTGTGCTCGGAGGTAAGCATCGCCTCGGCGGCATCGAGATCGATCCGGCCATCGGCGGTGAGCGGGCAGACGTCGATCTGCCACCCGGCGAGCTGCCACGGCACGATGTTGCTGTGGTGCTCCAAAGTCGAAAGCAACACCCGGCCCTTGTTTGGGTAGCACCGCGCGACAAGATTGATCGCCTCGGTCGCGCCGCGCGTGAACACCAGCTCCTCGGGCTGGCCCCCGACAAACCGCGCGACCTTGGCCCGCGCCGCCTCGAACGCCAGCGTCATCTCGGCCGAGCGCGCATAAACCCCGCGGTGGACCGTGGCGTAATCCGCCCCCATCGCCCGCACGGTCGCGTCGATCACCGCCTGCGGCTTCTGCGCGGTGGCGGCGGTATCGAGATAGTGCCAGTCCTTGAGGCCGGGGAAATCGTCCTTCAAATTCTCCCCGAGCTTGCTCGGGGAGGTGGCAGCCCGCAGGGCTGACGGAGGGGGGAAAACCCCTCCACCACCAGCTACGCTGGCGGTCCCCCTCCCCGAGCCAAGCTCGGAGAGGATTTGGTTGATCCCGCTCACAGCATATCCCCCAAAGCCTTGAGCGCGAGCGACTGGAGGTGCTCCTCATCCGCCGCGCCAACAAAGGCCTCGGCGATAAACGCCTGCAACATTAGCTGCTTGGCCTCCTCGGGCGGCAGCCCGCGCGATTGCAGGTAGAACAACCCGTTGGCATCAAGCTCGCCCACCGCGCAGCCGTGCGCGCATTTGACGTCGTCGGCGTAGATTTCGAGTTCGGGCTTGGCGTTGGCGGTGGCGGTGCGGCTCAGCAGCATCGCGCGGACCGATTGTTCGCTGTCGGTGCCATTCGCGCCGCGCGCGACGGCGACCTTGCCGAGATAGGTCCCGGTGGCATGGCCCGCGAGCACCGAGCGGACCATTTGGCGGCTCACTGCATCGGGTGCCGCATGGGTAACCTCGGTGACCAGCTCGAGCGTCGCACTTCCGCTGCCCAGCTGCGCCGCGCCGAGCGTGAAGCTGGACCCCGCGCCCAGCTCGGCCGCAACCGCGATCCGGCCATAGGCGCTGGAGGTGTTGAGAATCCGCAGGTCGAACGATGCGCCTGCTGCCAGAGTAATGGAAAGGGTTCGCGCCACCGCGTCATCGCCCGAGACGACAATCGCCAGCGCGCCCGCTTCACCCGCCGCGACGGAAACAGCCTCGCCCGCCACGGGCCACAGCGGCGCAAGCGCGGCCAAATCCGCGTAGCGGAAAGCCTCATCCTTGCGGGTGGGGAGGAGCGCGACACTCACGGCCGGGCAACCTCTCTGCGTCTCTGCGTCTCTGCGTGAACTGAATCTGTTTCACGCAGAGACGCAGAGACGCAGAGGAGTGAAAAAATGATGCTCACGCCGCGACTGCCTCGTAGCCGTGCTCTTCGAGCTCATGCGCCAGCTC
>JANOOJ010000233.1:0-10725 GCA_031421295.1 Novosphingobium sp. | reverse complement strand
CCCGCGCACGTCGATCCGGGGAACCGAAATCGCCTTGGCGTCCTTCGCGCTGAGGTAACCGGCGGCGACCATCGCGGCGATCACCGTGCGGGTCCGTGCCGAGGCAATTCGATAATTCCTGGTCGGCGCATAGCGCGATGGAGCCTGCATCAGCCCGGCGAGCATCGCCGACTGCGCCACCGTCAGCCGCTCGGGCTTGCGGTGGAAGTAGTGCAGCGACGCGGCGCGCAACCCATAGGTGTTGTCGCCGAAATAGGCGTTGGAGAGATACCGCTCGAGGATTTCGTCCTTGCTCAGCCAGGCTTCGAGCCAGAACGCGATCAGCGCCTCGCGCGCCTTGCGGGTCAGGCTGCGTTCGGGGGTGAGGAAGGTGAACTTGGCGAGCTGCTGGGTGATCGTGCTGCCGCCCTGGGTGCGGCTGGAGGTGAGATTGCCCCAGGCAGCGCGCGCGATCCCCTTGGGCGAGACCCCCCAGTGGACATAGAAATCGCGGTCCTCGATCGCGAGGAACGCCCGGACAACATGCGGCGGCAGCGCCTTGACCCTGACCGGCTCCGCCACCACCGCCCCGGTCCGCGCGATCGGGGTGCCGTCGGCGGCCAGCAGAGTGAGCTGCGGCGGAACCAGCGGCTTGAGTGACTTGGACAGCGGCGCGGTCAGCGCGAGCCAGGCGACCAGCACGATGAACAGCGCGAAGAGGCCAGCAGTGATGCGCCTGAACCACCACCAGCGCGAGCGGCGCGGCGCGGGCGGGGGAGTGGCGTACAGAACGCCATCCGCCGGCGGAAACGGCGCAAGCGGCGGCGCGGCGGTGGCAAGCGGGGCTGGGCGGCGGGTGAACAACATCGGCAAGGCTGTATTAGCGGCTTAACACAGCCTTGGCAAAGGGTGTTGGGATGGATGGAGGAAGACGGATGAATGCTTGCTGGCGTTTCGAAAGGTCACAAAAGGTCACACCTAAGTCGCGCGCGGTGACAGCCTCGACAGGGTGACAAAGGCGACACCGTGTCACCCATTTAAGCCGGAGACTATCTAGCATAATCAGCATGATAATGCGCAAGGGTGACAGATTAAACCTGTCCGGAAAATGCGGATTGCGACAGTGAGAAAGAGCGCGGCGTGGTGCCGGCGCGGAGGATGGCAGGTTGGGGCGGTGTAGGAAAGAGCTAGCAAAAGCGGTTGGATTGCTCGCTAGTCGTCTAGCAGCTCATCTTCAATTGGGACAACGGAGGGCCGTGCAAACCACCACTTCTCAAGAACCGAGTGCTTTGATCGCCATGTGCAACTGTACTGCCGGGTCAAGGTGAAGAAAACTGACATTTGCGCTAGGCTTGACGAACATAATGTTACCCATTTATCCCCTACGCCCACGCTAAAAGCGCATGATTCAAGCTTGCGGCCATCGCTAATTCTGCGAGGCTCTCTTCCCCAAGAAATAGGAGAGACTCGATGCCAAACAAGGCCGGACGCTCAAATGAGCATGAAATCGCTGTAGCCGTGTTGCGGTATCTCGCGACCGTTCCCAGCGGAATTGCCACCATTGCGGAGATCACACAGCACCTCCCCAACTTTATCAACTTGACGCCAGCCGATCTAGAGCAGTCACCTACTCGCGATCAAGAGAGCGTTTGGGAACAGCAGGTTCGGAATATCGTAAGTCACCGCGATACAGCCGGGAACGCCATCAATGACGGACTTCTCGCTAGCTCGCCGGGGGCCATGTCGATCACCGACGCGGGTAAGTTTTGGCTCAACAAGAAAGGCTACTAACCGTAGAGCGCCTTATAGCCCGGTTTGAGCCATCTGAGCTCGGTGCCGCAGTCCACCTCTTTGTCCCAGACGAACCAAGCATAGGCGGTGGTGCCTGTGCCTTTTTGGACGGCCCCTGCCGGGTAAAACGTGATCCGCTCGCTAAACACCCAAACCCTTGATGGCGGTGCGTCGGTGAAGATTGTGCGCTGACGGTTAGCGCCCTCCAGGAATGCCAGCCGCAACAGCAGCGCAAACTTCTTGCCAGCCCGCTCTATGCCCGACCTCACAAAACCCTCAGCTGCGTTGTAGGGCGGGTTGGTGACGATGTTTGGTGCGCTGCGCCAGCTATTGAGGAAATCGTGCTCAGCCTCGCCGTAGCCGCGATCGATCAGATCGGAGCTAATGACCTTGTTGCCAGTAGTTTCGAGAACTTCGGACATTGACCCATCACCGCAGGCACACTCCCAAATATCCCCACGGAATTCTTCATTGTCGATCAGCGCGTGGGTGGCCCACGCGGGGGTGGGGAAGAAGTCGGGACCATCCAGATCTGCAAACCGCTTCATGGTCGGCTTAAACCCGCCGTTGAGGTTGTATGTCACGTCCATGATTAAAAATATAACAGAATCAAGAACTTAGTCAACATGTGCTAAGTGATTCAAACGACTCGATTTTCTTCCCCAGGCCACAAAGTTTGCGACCGCTCGCCTACTTCTGATCCTGTATCACCGATATTTCCCGGCTCTTTTCCAGCCAATAGAGCGCGAAGACAACGATTCCGGCGGCTTCGATGAAAAACACGACGAGCGAGCGTTCGGTCCGGGGCGATAGCAGGTGGATCGCGAAGATCGACGCTGGCACCGCGACCATCAGCGCGCCGAGGATGCGATAGTGCAATCTGAACGACGCCCGTTGCTTGGGATCGTGCAGCAAATCGAGCGTCTCGCTCGAACGAAAGATGCAGATATAGGCTATGAACAGGAACAGCAGCGCCGCGGCGATGCCGTGGAGCGGAAACGCACCCAGCGGTAAGGCGTGCGGATCGGCGCCGGGCCACGGCATCGGCGCGAAGGCCACGAGGACCGCGCTCAGTCCGGCGAGGTTGAGCACGATGTCCTCGACCGTGGAGTAGCCCCGATAGAAATAGAGGAAGAAGCCGATGACCGACAGCGTGCCGACGAAGACATCGCGCATCCACCCGCCCGGGCTGTGATAATATTCGCTGATCGAGGGGTGTGGCCAGGGACCGTCACCGAGCCATAGCGCGACCGGCAAGGCCAGCGCGAGCACGGCGATCCACCGACGAAGCAGGAAATAGGTCTTGTTGATGCTGTCCGAAAACGGCGGGATCGGCAAATCGGGTGGCACATCGGTCGCCGCCTGGACAGCCAGTTCGTGCAGGGCTTCTTGCGGTTTCATCGGTTTCCCCCTTCCGCCAAGAATTGTGGCATGATTTCGGAGAAAAAGCTACGAATCCTGGCGTTCTACTCTTGGTGACTTACTGCAATGGCGCTGCACAATACAAAACCCCGCCCTCCTTCGGCTCAGGATGAGCGGAAGGAGGGCGGGGCTGTGACCCATTCAGGGCTATCGCATCACCCCAGATCGAAGCGATCCGCGTTCATCACCTTGGTCCACACGTGCACGAAATCGCGCACGAATTTCTCTTCGTTGCCCTTCTCGGCATAGACTTCGGCGGTAGCGCGGAGCTGGCTGTTCGAGCCGAAGATCAGGTCGGTGCGGGTGGCGCGCCATTTCTCGGTCCGGCCGCCACGGGTGTAGCCGATGAATTCCTCATCGCCGCTGGTATCGACCACTTCCCAGAAGGTGTCGTTGCACAGCAGATTGACGAAGAAGTCGTTGGTCAGCTGGCCGACGCGGGTTGTGAACGCGCCGTTCGGGCTAGCCCCGTGGTTGGCACCGAGCACGCGCAAGCCGCCGAGCAGCACGGTCATTTCCGGCACCGACAGATCGAGCAGGCTGGCGCGGTCGAGCAGGAGCTCCTCGGTCTTCACGCTGTGTTTGGTCTTGAGGTAGTTGCGGAAGCCATCGGCCTTGGGCTCCATCACCTCGAAGCTTGTCGCGTCGGTCCAGTCCTGGCTCGCATCGCCGCGCCCGCCGGTGAACGGCACGGTGACATCGAAACCGGCATCCCTGGCGGCCTTCTCGACCGCCGCGGTGCCCGCCAGCACGATCGCGTCGGCGACCGACAGATTGCCGCGCAGCTCCTCGATCTTCGCCAGCACGCTCGCCAGTTCGGTCGGTTCGTTGACCGCCCAATCCTTTTGCGGGGCGAGGCGGAGGCGTGCGCCGTTGGCCCCGCCGCGGTGATCGGATTTGCGATAGGTCGAGGCCGAGGCCCAGGCCGCCTTGACCAGCTGGCCGACGGTGAACCCGGCGCCGAGGATCGCCGATTTGAACGCGGCGACATCGCCGTCGGAGGATGTCAGCCCCGCCGGGACCGGATCCTGCCAGATCAGATCTTCGCCCGGGACTTCGGGGCCGAGGTAGCGAACCTTGGGCCCCATGTCGCGGTGGCACAGCTTGAACCAGGCGCGCGCGAAGGCATCCTTGAACGCTTCGTGATCGGTGCGGAACTTCTCCGAGATCACGCGGAATTCGGGGTCCATTTTGAGCGCCATGTCGGCGGTCGTCATCATCGTCGGGACCTTCAGGTCCGGATTATGCGCGGCCGGGGCCTTGTCCTCTTCCTTCTGGTCGATGGGTTGCCACTGCTGCGCACCGGCCGGGCTTTTCACCAGCTCGTAATCGTAGTCGAGCAGCAGGCGGAAGTAGTTCTCGGACCATTCGGTGGGGGTGTTGACCCACGCGCCCTCGATCCCGCTGGTGATCGCGTGGGCACCGATCCCCGTCTCGAAGCTGCTGGTCCAGCCGAGGCCCTGCAGCGCGAGGTCGCCGCCTTCGGGCGGCACGCCGACCAGGCTGGCATCGCCCGCGCCGTGCGCCTTGCCGAAGGTGTGACCGCCGGCCGTGAGCGCGACGGTTTCCTCATGGTTCATCGCCATGCGCTCGAAAGTGATCTTGATGTCGCGCGCCGACAGCAGCGGATCGGGATTGCCGCCGGGCCCTTCGGGATTGACGTAGATCAGCCCCATCTGGATCGCCGCGAGCGGATTTTCGAGATCCATCTGCTTGTCGGGCTGGATGCGGGTTTCGGCACCTTGGCTGACCCACAGCTCCTCGCTGCCCCAATAGATGTCGCGTTCCGCTTCGAACACGTCGGCGCGGCCGCCGCCGAAGCCGAACACCGGGCCGCCCATCGATTCGATTCCGACATTGCCGGTCAGGATGAAGAGATCGGCCCACGAGATGTGCTTGCCGTATTTCTGCTTGATCGGCCACAGCAGGCGGCGCGCCTTGTCGAGGTTGCCGTTATCGGGCCAGCTATTGAGCGGAGCGAAGCGCTGCTGGCCGGAGTTGGCCCCGCCGCGGCCATCGGCGGTGCGATAGGTCCCCGCCGCGTGCCACGCCATGCGGATGAAGAACGGGCCGTAGTGGCCATAGTCGGCCGGCCACCACGGCTTGCTGTCGGTCATCAGCGCGGTGAGATCGGCCTTGAGCGCCGTATAATCCAGCGCCTTGAACGCTGCGGCATAGTCGAAGTCATCGCCCATCGGATCGGGCGACTTGCCGCCCTGATGGAGGATTTCGAGCGGGAGCGCGTCGGGCCACCAATGCTGGTTCTGCCGTCCGAGCAGGCCGCGCGGCTTGGTTCCGCCCATCGGGCAGCCTTCGGCTCCCATCGCTCCGGTTGCTACGTTCATGGCGTCTCTCCTCGATTCTGAAACTGGAGCCTAGACGATACGCGCGGCGGCGCATTCGGAAAAGCGACCAACGCTCGTCAGGATGAGCGGAAATTCCGATTAGTGGGATGGCGTGCGCGCCCGCTTGCCCGCGCGGGATGCCGCGCTTACAGCGCGCGGATGAGCCATTTTCCCCTGACTACGCATTTGATGCAGCGCGGCTGCGAGTTTTTTGGCACCGAAACCGCGATCCTGTGTGGCGCGATGTCGTGGGTGTCGGAGCGCAATCTGGTCGCCGCGATCAGCAATGCCGGCGGGTTCGGGGTGATCGCCTGCGGGGCGATGACTCCCGAACTGCTCGATGGCGAGATCGCCGGGACGCGGGCGCTGACCACCAAACCCTTCGGGGTCAACCTCATCACGATGCACCCGATGCTGGTCGATCTGATCGCGGTCTGCACGCGCCATAAGGTCAGCCATGTCGTGCTGGCCGGCGGCATCCCGCCCAAGGGTAGCGTCGAGGCGATCAAGCAACAGGGCGCCAAGGTCATCTGCTTTGCCCCCACGCTGGCGCTGGCCAAGAAGCTGCTGCGTTCGGGCGCGGATGCGATCGTGATCGAGGGGATGGAAGCGGGCGGGCATATTGGCCCGGTCTCGACCTCGGTGCTGGCGCAGGAAATCCTCCCGGTGCTGGCGGATGAAGCCTTGGTCTTCGTCGCCGGCGGGATCGGGCGGGGCGAAGCGATCGCGGGGTATCTCGAAATGGGCGCGTCGGGGGTCCAGCTCGGCACGCGGTTCGCTTGCGCCACCGAAAGCATTGCGCACCCGGCGTTCAAGAAGGCGTTCTTCCGCGCCTCGGCGCGCGAGGCGATCACCAGCGTCCAAGTCGATCCGCGACTGCCGGTGATCCCGGTGCGCGCGCTCAAGAACAAGGGCACCGAGGAGTTCACCGCCAAGCAGATCGAAGTCGCCAAGCTGCTCGATGCCGGTACGGTCGACATGGGCGAAGCGCAGCTCCAGATCGAACATTTCTGGGCGGGGGCGCTGCGCCGCGCGGTGATCGACGGCGATGTCGAGAGCGGCTCGGTCATGGCCGGGCAATCGGTCGGGATGGTGACCAAGGAAGAGCCAGTCGCCGAAATCATCGCGCAGCTGATGGCCGAGAGCGAGGCCGCGCTGTCGCGGCGATAGGGAGCAGGAGGTAAGCCGATGCAAGTCAATGCACTGGATCACGTCAACATCATCACCGACCGGCTCGATGAAAGCGCGCGGTTCTATGCCGAGCTGCTCGATCTTGAGCGCCGCGCTGGGCCTCCGCCACTGACCCCGCAGACTGCGCAATGGATGTACGATGCCGCAGGACACCCGATCCTGCATCTCAACTCGCTCGATTGCCCGCGCACATTCGAGCGCGAAGTGCAGCCCGGTTCGCTGACCGGCGCGATCCATCATGTCGCACTCAATTGCTCGGGTTACGACGAAGTGCTCGCCCGGCTCGAACGGATGGACGGCGAATTCCAGACCAACACGGTCGAAGCCATCGGTTTGCGCCAGATTTTCACCGCCGATCCCAACCGCGTGCTGCTTGAGCTCAATTTCTTCGGGGATTGATTCCGCCCGCGCGCAAAGCCTCTTGCGGTGCTGCGATTGCAAGCTATCGTCGCCCTACTTCGGGGCAAAGGAGCCAGCGGCGATGCGCGATCAGATCAATCCTGCAACAGGGGCAACCACGACGGCTAGCGGCGTGTCGCGCCGCCAGTTCGCAGGCTATGGAGCCATCGCCGCAGTCGGCGCAATGACCGGCGTTCCCGCCGTTGCCGCTGCTACTACAACCACTGAGCTGGCCGAGCTAAGGGTCTCTATCGCGACCGCCGATGGCATGGCCGATGCTTTCCTGGTCCATCCCGCTGAGGGCAAGCATCCGGGCATCGTGATGTGGCCGGACATGGCCGGGCTGCGCGGCTCCTCGATGGACATCGGCCGCCGTCTCGCAGCCGCAGGCTATGCCGTGCTGATGGTCGATCGCTGCGCCAGCGGACGGAGCCGCGATCCGGTTGCGGCCAATGTGGAACAGCGGACCAATGGGGACGCGAAGGCTTTTTCTGCCTTCCTCAAGGCCCATGACGCGGTCGCGGTCACACGCGGCGCCTATACTTTGCGTACAGTGGCGGCTGTTCCGGTCGCGCGCGGGCTCGAAACTTCAGCAATCCGCGGGGCGCAAGCGGCGTTCCTCTTTGCCGTCGCCCCGGGCGTGCGGCGCGGCGACAAGATTGCGCTGCGCGATGCTGCCCGTGCCGCGCACCGTCTGGCGCAAGTAGAGGTATATCCCGCCCTCGCCGCCTGATCCCGTCAACCTGGGAGGGTGGAGCTGATTCATGTGCGATGACTTTACGCTGGCCGATGACGCGGCCCGAGCGGGCGTTTCGCGCCGCGAATTTGCGGTGCTGGGCGGCGTTGCAGCCCTCGCAGGCTGCACCGGCATGACCAGCGCGCCGCCGCCCGGCCTCAGCGAACGCATGGTCAGCGTTGTTACCCCCGACGGCACCGCCGACGCATTCTTCGTCCATCCCGCCAAGGGCAAGCATCCCGGTGTGATTCTGTGGCCCGATGTCGCGGGCTTGCGCGATGCTTACAAGGTGATGGCACGGCGCTTGGCC
The DNA here is from genome assembly GCA_031421295.1 of Novosphingobium sp. Lineage (GTDB taxonomy): Bacteria > Pseudomonadota > Alphaproteobacteria > Sphingomonadales > Sphingomonadaceae > Novosphingobium. Next base: position 2,552 of record JANOOJ010000233.1, on the reverse strand, counting down.
GATGCAGGCTATGCGGTGCTTGCGGTCAATCACTATTACCGTGGCAGCCTCGCTCCGGTGGTGACCACCATGGCCGAATGGCGCACGCCCGAGGGACAGGCGCGGCTCAAGCCACTGATCGCGGCGATCACCCCGGCCGGGACCACCAGCGATGCGCGCGCTTTCGTTGCCTTCCTCGATGCGCAGCAGGCGGTCGACAAGCGGCGCAAGATCGGCAGCAATGGCTATTGCATGGGCGGGCCCTATACCGTGCGAACTGCTGCAGCGGTCCCGGCACGGGTCGGCGCGGCGGCGTCGTTCCATGGCGGCGGGCTGGTGACTGCCGCGCCCGACAGCCCGCACCGTTTGCTGGCGAGCACCAAGGCCTCATACCTGATCGCCGTGGCCCAGAACGACGATGCCCGCGCCCCGGGCGACAAGGATGCGTTTCGCGCGGCCGCGCAGGCTGCCGGTCGTTCGGCCGAGATCGAGGTTTACCCCGCCGATCACGGCTGGTGCACGATTGACGGCGCGGCCTATAATCAGGTCGAAGCCGATCGCGCCTGGACGCGGATGCTGGCGCTGTTCGCCAAGCTCTAGGCCGCGCGCCCAGCGATAAATTCCGCCCATACCGGCGCGGCAGGATGCGTGCTGGTATCGGGCGACCAGTGTTGTTCCATCAGTTTGCGCGCTGCCGGTTCGGGCATCGCTGTCACGTCGCGGTTGTAGCGATAGAGAAACGCCGACACGCGCCAGTTCATGATGCAATGGACGTGCACTGGCCCATCGTCGCCACCGAAGGCGTCGCAGAACTCCGCGAAGTGCGCCTCGTTCGGCGCATCGAACGGCACCGGGATGTGGGTATAGGCGATGCCCGCCGCCGCCAGCAGCGCGGCTTCATCCGGCAATGCTTCGGGGTGCTCGTCGAGCGCCAGATTGATCACGCGGCGCACGCCGAGATCCTTTAACCGTGCAACATCGTCAGCCAGCAAGCGCCCCGAGGTGGTGACATTCGCGTCCAGCCGCTGCCAGCCGCGAATGTCATCGGGGTCGCGACTCACTTGCCCCCCAAGGCCTTGTCCTCGTTGGCGCGCTTGATCACATAGAGGCGCATTTCCTCGATCTGCGCGGGGCTGAACTGGCCCTTCCAGGCGACCATGCCGTTCTGGCTGAGCAGACCGTCATGGACGATTTGTTGCCATAGCTTGGGGTTGCCCAGCGCGGTCGAGTGGCGCAAATCGGGGTTGAGCACGCCCGCCACCGCAGCGTTGCCGTGGCACACGCTGCACGAATTGGTGTAGGATTTTGCACCGGCTACCAACTGTGCCGGGGTACCCGAAGGCGGCGGCGGATCGAGCACCCGCTTCGCGCTCGGCGGCGGCGGCGCGAGCTTGCCGCTCGCCCCCAGCTTGAACACCAGCAGGCGGCTGATATTGGGGGTCATGTCGCCCACCAGCTTGCCGCCCGACACGTCGAGCACCCCGCCCCAGCCGACCATGATCGCGACATATTGCTCGCCGCCAATCGCATAGGTCATCGGCGCGGCGATAATCCCGCTCTGCGCCGGGAAGCTCCACAGCTGCTTGCCACTATCGGCGGAATAGGCGCGGAACTCGCCTGCGGCGGTGCCCTGGAACACCAGATTGCCTGCAGTCGCCAGCGTGCCGCCGTTGGTGGCGTTGGGATAGGGCACGCTCCACCGCGCCTTGCCCGCGACCGGATCGAACGCGACCAGCGCGCCGCTCACACTGGCCCGCGCCGACGCGCGGATCGCGGCATCGGCGGGCAGAGCGCCGGCGGTCGCGTCGATGCCGAGCTGGAAGCCGGTGGTGCCGGGCTTCCAATCCTTGTCGTCGGCGTAAACCTGCGCGGCGTTGTTGATCGGAATATAAACGAGCCCGGTCTGCGGGCTGTAGCTCATCGGCGTCCAGCTATGCGCGCCGACCGCGCCGGGGATACCGACGAACGGTTTGCCGGTGAGCTCGTACTTGGCCTCCGGATTGACGCTGGGCTTGCCGGTCACCGGATCGAGTCCGCTGGCCCAGTTGATCCCCTCGACGAACGGCTTGCCCGATATGAACTTACCCGTCGCGGCGTCGAGAATGTAGAAAAACCCGTTCTTGGGCGCATGCATGATGACGTGGCGCTTGGTCCCGTTCAGGGTCAGGTCGGCGACGGTGATCTGCTGATTTGAATCGTAGTCCCAGCGATCCTCGGGCGTTTCCTGGAAGTGCCAGGCATATTTGCCAGTGTCCGCATTCACCGCGACGATCGAGGCGGTGTAGAGGCTGTCGCCCGCGTTGGGTTCCGAAGATTTGCCCGTATTGCGATGCGCCGGGTTCCACGGTTCGGCATTGGCGGTCCCAAAGTAGATGAGGTTGGTGGCGGCATCGTAGGTGATCGAATCCCACACGGTTCCGCCGCCGCCCAGTTTCCACCACTCGCCGCTCCAGGTTTTGGCCGCAGCTTCGAGGTGCTTGCCCTCGAACGGCTTGGAGGGATCGCCGGGGACGGTGTAAAACCGCCACAGCTCGGTGCCGGTCTCGGCATCGAAGGCGGCGAGATAGCCGCGG
>JANOOJ010000232.1:0-13558 GCA_031421295.1 Novosphingobium sp. | reverse complement strand
AGCTCGGGCAAGGTGCGCTGCACCGCTTTGAGGATGGCATAGTCGCCGCAGCCGGGGCACCAGCGGACTTCCTGATCGGTTTCCCAATCCTTGAGTGTGGTCGGAACGGCGATTTTGGTCATTTCGTTCATTGCGCCGATTCCTTGGTGGGTTCGCTCACGCGCGCGGGATAGCGATCCGGGCCGAATACCTTATGGAGAATTTCCGGCTCGATCTTCGTCCGGTCGCCTTGGCCCATCACAGTCACCAGAACCCTGGTGAACGCACCGTCGCGATAGACCGACCAGACGAATTTGCGGCCCGTGGTGCCGGTGACATATTCGCCACGCAAACCGACCGCGTCGGGTGCCGACGCTGGGACAAAGCGTTCCTCCGAGATCACGCGGAGCGATCCGCTTTCGTGAAAGCTCTCGCGCATCTGTTCGACCAGCTGCTCGTAAGTCGCGGGCTCCGCGGTGCTTACCGTCACACCAGCAATACCGGCTGTCATGAAATTGGGTCCGATGCAGATCGCGACCTTGTTGTCGCCGCCGGGAATATCGGATCTGCGGCAAGGGTTGCCCATTAGCGTCGCTGGCGGATCGATGGCCAACGCGGGGGGCTGCGGCACCGGGATGGTCGGCTGCGCTCGTGCCGGGACTGACAGGATCAGCGCAGTGACGGCGGCAAATGGTCCGAGCCTAGTCATGGGTTCACTGCCTCAATGCTCGGCAACTGGGTCGAATCCGCATCGACTTCGCCGCCGACGTGGCCGCCCAGCGCGTCCTCGATGGCGTGTTCGATCTCGGCGATGGTGAAGGGCTGGCCGCTGGTCTTGGTCAGCGGCCTTGCATCGACCAGATACTGGTCGCGCAGCACGGTCTTGAACTGGCCGGTGTTCATTTCGGGCACCAGCACTTTGTCGAAGCCGCGCAGCAGATCGCCGAGGTTTTGCGGCAGCGGCCAGACGTGGCGGACGTGGATGTGGCTGACGTCCTGGCCCTTGCCGCGTGCGCGGCGCACCGCCTGATGGATCGGCCCGAAGGTCGAGCCCCAGCCGATCACCGCGAGCTTGCCGGAAGTGTTGCCGAGACACACTGCCTGCGCCGGGATGCTCCTGGCGACGCCATCGACCTTGGCCTTGCGCGCATCCGTTTGCGTCTGGTGCGTTTCGGGCGAGTAGTCGATGTGGCCGGTGTCGATGGCCTTCTCGATCCCGCCGATACGATGCATCAGATCGGGCGTGCCGGGCTTGATCCACGGGCGTTTGCCGTTTTCGTCGCGCTTGAACGGCAGGAGGTTGTCGCCGTCGTTTTTGGTTTCGAGGAAGCTGACCGGGAACGGCGGATAATCTGCCGGGTCGGGCACCAGCCACGGTTCGGCGGCGTTGGCGATATAGCCGTCGGTCAGCAGCATCACCGGGGTCATGTATTGCACCGCGATCCGGCATGCTTCGATCGCGCAATCGAACGCGTCGGCAGGCGAGCGCGCGGCAATCACCGGCAGCGGTGCATCGCCATTTCGCCCGTAAATTGCTTGGTATAGATCGGATTGCTCGGTCTTGGTGGGAAGTCCGGTCGAGGGTCCGCCGCGCTGCGAATTGACTATCACCAGCGGCAGTTCGGTCATGATCGCGAGGCCCATCGCCTCACCTTTGAGCGCGATGCCCGGCCCCGACGAAGAGGTGACCCCCAGTTGCCCCGCGTAAGAAGCACCGATCGCCGAGCAGATCGCCGCGATCTCATCCTCGGCCTGAAAGGTGGTGATCCCGAATTCCTTGAGCCGCACCAGATGGTGGAGGATCGCGGAGGCCGGCGTAATCGGATAGCCACCGAAGAACATCTTGAGGCCGGCGAGCTGCGCACCCGCCACCAGCCCCAGGCTGATCGCTTCGGCGCCCGTCACGGTGCGGTAAAGCCCCGGCGAGGATTGGACCGGATCGACATGCACCCGCTTGAGCGGACCCGAAAGCTCGGCGGTCTCGCCATAGGCATGACCGGCGTTGAGCGCGGCGATATTGGCCTGCGCCAGCACCGGGTTCTTGGCGAATTTCTGATTGAGCCACTCGATCAGCGGGGCGCGGGTCCGGTCGAACATCCACAGCGCCAGTCCCAGCGTCCACATATTCTTGCAGCGCAGCGCTTCCTTGTTGCCCAGCCCGAACGGCTTGACCGCTTCCAGCGTCAGCGCGCTGATGTCGAAGGCCAGCAGCTGCCACTTCGCCAGACTGTCATCCTCAAGCGGGTTGGCGGCGTATTTCGCCTTTTCGAGGTTGCGCTTGGTGAACTCGCCGCTGTCCGCGACGATCAGCCCGCCGGGCTTAAGCGCCCCGACATTGGTCTTGAGCGCGGCGGGGTTCATCGCCACCAGCACATCGGGCGCATCGCCTGCGGTCTCGATGTCGGTCGAGCCAAAATTGATCTGGAACGCCGAGACCCCGAACAACGTGCCCTGCGGCGCGCGAATTTCGGCGGGGAAATCGGGGAATGTCGCGAAATCATTGCCCGCCAGCGCACTCGACAGGGTGAATTGCCCGCCGGTGAGCTGCATCCCGTCGCCGCTGTCACCCGCAAAGCGGACGACTACGGCATCGGGGTTCGAGTTACTTGCATCTTCGGGTTCGGCAAATTGGGTCGCCATCGATCATCCTTGTCAGACGGGCGCACCGCCATAGCTGCACGCGCCCTAGTCCCCTCCCGGTTCGCCTCGCAATCAAGAAAATCTGTCGCGCGGTCAACGCCGCCGAGCAAAGGCCCGCTCCGGGGCCTAGTCAAGGTGCAAAAGGCAACCTAACGATACTCCCCGGCGGATAAGCAGAGGATGAACATGAGCGATACCGAACATTTCGTGCGCGAGGACGTGAAGGGTTTCCTGGCTTTCCTCAACAGCCAGCCCGGCCCGCAGATGAGCGAAATGGCGCTCGCCGAGGCGCGCCAGGCCTATCTCGCGATGAAGCCGCTGGCCGAAGCCGACGCGCGCGAACTCGCGGTGGTCAAGGACCTGTCGTGCCCCGGCCCCGGCGGGGACATCGCGCTGCGGCTCTATGATGCCCGCGCCACGCGTGATCCCGGCCCGGTAATCCTGTTCTTCCACGGCGGCGGCTTTGTGATCGGCGATCTGGAGACGCACCACAATCTCTGCACCGAAATTGCGGCAGAAATGGATTTGCCGGTGGTGGCGGTCGACTATCGCCTCGCCCCCGAACACCCCTTCCCCGCCGCGCCCGACGATTGCGAAGCGGCGGCACGCTGGGTCGCCGGCAGCCCCGAGACGCTGGGCCGCCGCTGCACCGGGCTGATCCCGCTGGGCGATAGCGCGGGCGGCAACCTTACCATCGTCGTCACGCAGGCGCTGGGCGACAAGCCCGCCGCCGTCCCGGTCATCATGCAGGTGCCGCTGTACCCCGCCACCGACGAGCGCCCCGATCACCCCTCGATGCTGGCATTCGGCGAGGGCCATCTGCTGACCAAGGACGCGATGGACTGGTTCATGGGCTCCTACGCCGGTGAGCCGGGCAACAAGCGCGCCTATCCGATCCACGGAGACCACGCCGCCGCGCCGCCGACCGTGCTGGTCACCGCCGGACTCGATCCGATCCGCGACGGCGGGCGGCTTTACGGCGCACATCTGATCCAAGCCGGGGTCGATGTGACCTATCTCGAAATGAGAGGCTCGATCCACGGCTTCCTGACGCTGCGCAAGGCGATCCCCAGCGCGCAGACCGATACCCATGCGATTTTCGCGGCGATGAAGCTGATGTTGTCGAGGCTTTGATGTCCGACATCGCCTCGTTGCCCTATCGCCCTTGCGTGGGGGTGATGCTGGTCAACGCAGAGGGCCGGGTGTTTGTCGGCAAGCGGATCGACAACCGGGAGGGCGATGCCTGGCAGATGCCGCAGGGCGGGATCGACGCGGGCGAGGAGCTGCGCGCCGCCGCCTTGCGCGAGCTGTGGGAAGAAACCGGGGTCGAAGATGCCCACGTCTCGCTGATCGCGCAGACCCGCGAGGAGCTGCTTTACGATCTACCCGAAGAACTGGTCGGCAAGCTATGGGGCGGGAAGTATCGCGGCCAGCGCCAGCACTGGATGCTCGCGCGCTTCACCGGCAACGACGCCGAGATCCGCATCGATCACCACGATCCGGCCGAGTTTTGCGAATGGAAATGGGTCGAACCGGCGGACCTCCCCGACCTGATCGTGCCGTTCAAGAAACGCGTCTACCGCGCGGTGCTGGAAGAATTCGGCGAGCTGATTTGATGGCCGCACCGTTGAATGGTTCACACGAAGACACGAAGAGGTTCCGCTATGGGATGCGTCCGTAATAGTCGTTGGCGACCCGCCTTAGGCCATCCTTAAAGTCGCCTGACCGAAGTTCATCAACAGTCCAAGCGGCAGGCGCATCAGTCTGAGATAGGTCAGCACCTGCTTGCTATGGACCGGCGCAAGCCGGTCAATTGATTTCACTTCGACGATGAGGCCTTCATCGACCAGCAAGTCGATTTTGAAAGCGTTGTCGACGACAACGCCCCGGTAATTCATCGCGATCGGTATTTGCCGACGGACTGAATGGCCACGCTGCGTCAGAGCAGCCGCAAGCAAGGCTTCGTAAGCGGATTCCAAAAGACCCGGCCCAAGGTCATCGTGAATATGGAAGCCACAATCGACAACGCTACGCGCTGTCGCCTCGAGCCGTTCTGGACGCAACCCCTTCGTGTCTTCGTGTGAACCAATCTGCCCCACCCCCCGGCACCAGGCTCAATTCGGCGTCACCACCGGCTGCGCTTTGACCGCTTCGGCGGTGACGACCCGTATCGCCGGGCCTTTGGCAATCGCGGCGGCCAGCTGCTGCGAGGCCGCGCAATCGCCACCGCAAAGCTGTTGCAACCTTGCCAGATTGCGGCGCGCTTTTTCCACCGCGCCTTTTTCGACCAGCGCAGCGCCTTCACCGGCAATCGCCAACTGGTTCTGCGGATCGAGTTCGAGCGCTTCGCGGTAATAGTGCAGCGCCTTGCCTTGCAAGCCTTGGCTGCGAGTCGCTTCGGCCAATCCGAGATAGATCGGCACCGAACCCGGCTGGACCGTCAGTGCGGCCTCGAACGCATCGACCGCGCTATCGGCGCGCCCGGCCGAAAGCTCGGCACGGCCCTGCGCGACCAGCGCTACGGCGCGCGGATCGGACGGGATCGCAGGCGGCGCGGAGTAGCTGACACTGGCGGTCACAGCGCCAAGCAGCGCAAGCGCGAGGGCAGCGGGAGTATAGCGCATCATCAGCTCCTTGGCCGGTATCCAGCGGTTAGCCATCGCCGCGCTGCTATCACAGCCGTTCTAAACGTGCGATGAAAAAGCCGTCGGTTCCATCGTGACCGGGCGTCAGGCGATGGCCGGCACCGCGGGGAGAACCCGCAGGCAAGGCCAATGGTTCCGCGCGCCATCCGGGGTTGCGTTCGAGGAACGCCGCGATCTGGTCCGCACCCTCGGCATCGAGCAGCGAACAGACCACATGCACCAGCCGCCCGCCGGGCCGGACGAGAGTTGCGGCAAGATCGAGCAGCCGCGCCTGCAATGCGGTCAGCTTACCCAGTTCCTTGGGGTTGAGCCGCCAGCGCGCCTCGGGATTGCGCCGCCAGGTTCCGGTGCCCGAACACGGCGCGTCGACCAGCACCGCGTCGGCTTTGCCCAGCCACGCTTCGAGCGCGGCCGCTTCGGCACCGGGATCGAGCAGCAGCGTTTCGATGATCGTCGCCCCGGCGCGTATCGCGCGTGGGGGAAGCTGCGAGAGCCGCCGCCGGTCGCTGTCGCAGGCGAGCAAGGTCCCGCGATTGTCCATTGCCGCCGCCAGCGCGAGCGTCTTGCCGCCGCCCCCGGCGCAGAGATCGATCACCGTCTCGCCCGGCCTCGCGCCAACCGCCTCACAGGCGAGCTGCGAGCCGGTGTCCTGCACTTCGATCTGGCCCGAAGCGAAGGCCTCCCACTGATCGACCGGTGTGCCGAACGGCAGGCGCAGGCCATTTGCCGCTGCGGTCGGCTCACCAGCGATGGGCAGTTCCAGCGTTTCGCGGGAGGCATTGAGCGAATTCACCCGGATATCGAGCGGCGCACGGCCCAGCAGCGCGGCAGCCTCGTCACCGCCGATGTCGGATGCCGCCAGAGCTTCGGTCAGCCAGCGCGGCGCGATCCCGGCACCCGCCACGGCATCGCCCGACACGATCGGGGTTGGCGCGTGGGGTGAACCGTCGAACAGGCCGGTCAGCGCAGCATCGCCCTTGGCGACCCGCAGGATTGCCGCGCGCCCGCTGACGGGAATCTCGCCGCAGGCGCGGATCGCAGCATAGGCCAGTTCACGCACCGCGCGCCGGTCCCCGCTCCCGGCATAGCGCCGCGTCTTGAACCATTCGGCGATGATCCGGTCGGCGGGCGCACCGCCGGAGCGGGCCGCCGCGATGATGAGGTCGAGGATGTCGATTGCGGCCTGGACGCGCGCCGAGGGGGTCATGCCCCAAAATCCATGAAGTTGTCAGCGCGAGGGATAATTGGGGGCTTCCCTGGTGATCGCCACATCGTGGACATGGCTTTCGCTCAGCCCGGCGTTGGTGATGCGGACGAACTGCGTCTTGGTGCGCAAATCCTCAATCGTGGCCGATCCGGTGTAGCCCATCGCCGCTTTGACGCCGCCGACCAGCTGGTGGATCACGTCCTTGGCTGCACCCTTGTAAGGGACCTGCCCCTCGATCCCTTCGGGGACCAGCTTGAGCGAATCCTTGATGTCCTGCTGGAAATAGCGATCCGCGCTGCCGCGCGCCATCGCCCCGACCGAGCCCATCCCGCGATAGCTCTTATAAGCGCGGCCCTGATAGAGGAAGGTCTCGCCCGGAGCCTCGGCGGTGCCCGCCAGCAGCGAACCGACCATGATGCACGAGGCACCGGCGGCGATCGCCTTGGCCGCATCGCCCGACGTGCGCAGCCCGCCATCGGCAATCACCGGAATGTTGGCATCTGCGGCAGCGCGGGCGGCATCCATGATCGCGGTAAGCTGGGGCACGCCGACCCCCGCGACAATCCGCGTGGTGCAGATCGAGCCCGGCCCGATGCCGACCTTGATCGCATCCGCGCCCGCATCGATCAGCGCCTTGGCGGCTTCGGCGGTGGCGACATTGCCCGCGACGACCTGCGCCGCGTTGGAGAGCTTCTTGACCCGCTCGACCGCGCGCGAAACGTCGCGGTTGTGGCCGTGCGCGGTATCGATGATGATGACGTCGCATTCGGCGGCGAGCAGCGCTTCGGTCCGCTCGAACCCCTTGTCGCCCACCGTGGTCGCCGCAGCCACCCGCAAGCGACCCGCTTCGTCCTTGGTCGCATCGGGAAAGCTGACTGCCTTCTCGATGTCCTTGACCGTGATCAGCCCGATGCAGTGGAACGTATCGTCCACCACCAGCAACTTCTCGATCCGGCGCTGGTGGAGCAGCTTGCGCGCTGCCTCCTGCCCGGTGCCGATGCCTACCGTGGCGAGATTCTCATGCGTCATCAGCTCGCGCACCGGCTGCTTGGGGTTGTCGGCAAAGCGAACGTCGCGGTTGGTCAGGATGCCGACCAGTCTGCCGCTGGCCTCGACCACCGGGATGCCGCTGATCCGGTTGGCGGCCATCAGTGCCTGCGCCTCGCCCAGCGTGGCGTTGGGATCGATGGTGATTGGATTGACCACCATCCCGCTTTCGAAGCGCTTGACCTGGCGCACGGCGGCGCATTGCTCGGCGATGGTCATGTTGCGGTGGAGCACGCCGATCCCGCCCATCTGCGCCATGACGATCGCCATGTCGGCCTCGGTAACAGTGTCCATCGCGGCGGAGAGCACCGGGATATTGAGCGCGATGTCGCGCGTGAGGCGGGTGCGGGTGTCGGCGGCGGTGGGCAGGATATCGCTTTCGGCCGGACGCAGCAGCACGTCGTCGAAGGTCAGGCCGAGAGGTATGTCCATGAGCGCCACTTTGCGGGTTCGAGGTTCGATTCGTGGCGGCCCATGTAACCAAGCGGGGGCAATCCCGCTAGGGGGTCATTTCGCGCGTGTCGGAACCCGCCGCGGATCGGCAAACCAGCGTCCCAGCGCGACGTGGAACGTCACGTCCTCCACCGCGCCGCCCAGCTCGATTGTCGGGCGCAACTCGTCGCTCGGGCGGTGATAGTCGCTATCGAAGAAGCGCTCGATGCGGGCAATGTCGCCGTAGGCGCTGCTGACCATTACCGCAGGGACGTCGTGCTGGATCAACGCCCAGCCGTCCTGGCGGCGCAGATAGGCATTGGCCGCCTCGCCCTCGACCAGTTTCCGCTTCTGCTGACGGGCGACCGCCGCGATCTGCGGATCGAGCGGGGTCATGCCCTTGCCGACGATGGCCAGAGGGGTGCCTGCCGGGGCAAGCGCAATGCTGTCGATATTGAACGCCGCGACGATCTGGCCGAGCGGTAGCGGCGGGTTCTCGACGAACGCCTGCGCGCCGAGCAGCCCCAGCTCCTCACTGGTGGTGGCGACGAAATAGATGTCGCGGTCGAGCGGCGGCAGCTTGACCAGCCGCCGGGCAATCTCGGTCAGCGCGGCGACGCCACTGGCGTTATCGACTGCGCCGTTGCAGATCTGGTCCTCGGCGGGCGGTTCGGCGCAGATGCCGAATCCATCCCAATGCGCCATGTAGAGGACTGCGCCACTATCCGGTCGCCGCCCCGCTATCTTGCCGATCAGGTTATGGGTCCGGATTGTCGTTTCGCGCGTGGTCGCTTCCATCGTCGCCGACAGGTCGAGCAGCCTGGGCAGGAATGCCGGATCGGCGGCCCTGGTCTGCAAGCTGGTGACGCTATCGCCCGAACCGGTCAGCAGCCGGTCCATCGCCTCGCGCGTGATGAACCCTTCGAGATCGCCGCCCAGCGCCTCGCTCGCCAGCGCGTAGCCCGAACGGCTGCGGCGCGCGGCGATGTTGTCCAGCGTCCGGTCGCCGTCGAGCACGGTCAGCACCGCCGAGGCCCCGGCCTTGAGCAGATTGTTCTGGCGTTCGCTATTGTCGGTCCCGCCATCCAGCAGCAGCGCGACCCGGCCCGCCAGCTCGCTACGGCCCGGCATCGCCGCGCCCTTGCCGACGAACAGGATCGGTGCGTTTTCGACCAGGCTGCGCTTACCCGAGGTGAGCATCAGCAGCGCGCCATTCGGCAGGAATATCCGCCGCCCCTTGCGGCTGAACTGCGCGGCGGAGGCGGCAGGCTCGCGCGCGATCAGCGTGACCGGGGCAAACCAGCTGTGCCCGGGATCGTTGGTGCCCGAGACCAGCCCGACGTCGAACCACTGCCGACCGAGGTAGCGCAGCGTCTTGGCCTCGCCTTCGGTCCCCGGCTCGCGGCCCTCGTAATCGTTGCCCGCCAGCACGGTGATATGCGCGAGCAACTGCGCTTCGAGCGCGCGATCGCGGCGCGGCGCGGCTGCGGCGGGAGCACAACTTACCGCCAGCGCCAGGAACGACGCCATCCATCGGTTCATCGTGCGCCTGCGTCGGTTCATCGTGGCGTTGCCCTACACCATAGACAACGCGCAACAAAGCTAAGTGATTGCGGGCCGGTGTAATATTTTCCGATGGTGGCCCGAAAGCGACACTGTCACTCGGCGGTCCAGCCACCATCCATCGACAGGTTGGAACCCGTCATATTGCCCGCTTCGTCGCGGCACAGAAACACGGCCAGCGCGGCCACTTCGCTGGGTTGGACAAAGCGCTTGGTCGGTTGCTTGGCGAGCAGCACATCGTTGATCACGGCGTCGCGCGACAGGCCGCGCATTGCCATCGTATCGGGAATCTGGCCCTCGATCAGCGAGGTCCAGACGTAGCCGGGGCTGATGCAATTCGCGGTGACGCCACTGGTTGCGAGTTCGAGCGCGAGGGATTTGGTGAAGCCCGCAACCCCGTGCTTGCTGGCGACATAGGGTGCCTTGAACGGCGAGGCGACCAGCGAATGGGCCGAGGCGGTGCTGATGATCCGCCCCCAGCCCTTGGCTTTCATATGCGGCACCGCCAGGCGGCAAGCATCGAACACCGCAGTCAGATTGAGCGCGATGATCATGTCCCATTTGTCGACCGGGAATTCATCGACCGGCGCGACATGCTGCATCCCGGCATTGTTGACGAGGATATCGACCGGCCCGGCCCCGGCCATCAGTTCCTCGACCCCGTCGCGGCGCGACAGATCGGCGGGAACATGCGTCGCATTCAGATCGCGGCACAGCCCGGCGATATCATCCGCATCGCCGAACCCGGAGAGCACCAGTTCCGCGCCCTCGGCCGCCAGTGCCTGGGCAATCGCCAGCCCGATCCCCGAAGTCGACCCCGTCACCAGCGCGCGCTTGCCCTTCAGAAACATTATCGACTCCTGCCCGTTGTTCGCTCAATCATACGCCAAGCCTTTGCGGCTGACCGCGCTGCTGTCCAGTGGAGAAACCGATGCGCCTCGACGATTTCGACCCCAACTCCGTCAATGTCGGCGACCAGCGCGGCAGCGGCTTCTCGGTCGGCGGCGCGGGCGGCAAGATCGGCTGCGGGACGGTGGTGATCGCGCTGATCGGGGCGCTGGTATTCGGGATCGATCCCGGCCAGATGCTCGGCGGGTTGCAGGACGCCGGGACGCAGGGCCCCGTGCAGACGCAGGGCGGCAGCACGGCGACGGAAAGCTGCACCGTCGATGCGCTAAGCCGCGAAAGCTGCAACGCGCTGTCCTCGCTCAACAAGACCTGGGCACCGGTATTCCAGCGTGACGGCATCGCCTTCAAGCCGCCAACGCTGCAATTCTATTCGCAGATGGGGCAATCGGGCTGCGGTTCGGCGCAAAGCGCGATGGGGCCGTTCTACTGCCCGAGCGATCAGGGCATTTATATCGACACCGATTTCTACAAGGACATGGAGCAGCGCATGGGTGCGGGCGGCGATTTCGCCCGGGCCTATGTCATCGCGCATGAATATGGCCACCACATCCAGATGCTGACCGGCCTCGCCGATCAGGTCCGCAGTGCGCAAAGCCAAAACCAAGGCGCGGCCAACCAGTTGCAGGTCCGCATGGAACTGCAGGCCGATTGCTATGCCGGTGTCTGGGCGGCCAAGAACCGCGACCGGATCGAGCCGGGCGACATGGAGGAAGGCCTCAACGCCGCGCACCAGATCGGCGACGACACGCTGATGAAAGCATCCGGACGCCGCCCGGTCGAGGCGGCCTTCACCCATGGCAGCAGCGCACAACGCATGCAGTGGCTGCGCAAGGGCCTCGAAACCGGTGACGACAACCAGTGCGATACCTTCGCCGACATGCGGCGGTAGCGCCGGGCGTCCCGGGGGAACGCATTGCGCTGCGAACCGTAAAGCCTCCGGAAACACAATCCCCGGGGAATTTAGGTATGCGCACGTGCTTTTTCGCTTTGCTGGCAGGCGTTTCGCTGTGTGCGGCTCCGGCGCTTGCCGCCGCGCAAGACAAGCCCGCCGAGGTGAAAACCGCACAGCCCGACAAGCCGATCACCGACCGCGACGTCAGTGCCACCGATGTAGTGGCAACCCCGCTCGACGATCTGAACCTGCGCAAGGAAGACCTGCCCGCGTTGCTGATCGCCGCGCAGGACCGACCCTACGATCTGACCGGCCTTAGGCGCTGCCCGCAAATCGCCGCCGCGGTGGGTGAACTCGACGCGGTGCTGGGGGATGATATCGATATGCCGCGCGACGGCAAGAGTGACATGAGCGCTGGCCGGGTCGCCAAGGAAGCGGTCGCGTCATTTATCCCGTTCCGCGGGCTGATCCGCGAACTTTCGGGTGCCAACGGGCAGGAGCGCAAGCTGCAGGTCGCGATCTACGCGGGGACCGCGCGACGCTCGTTCCTCAAGGGCGTGGGCGAAGCGCGCGGCTGCAGCTATCCGGCGCGCTCGGCCACGCCTGCAATGATGGCGACGCGTGAAGCCAGGGAAACGACTCCGCCGGTGAAGCAGAGCCGCCGGCGCGACAACGACGGCGTGACTTACGTCGCGCAGCCCGTAGTCCAGAAGGCCCAGTAAGCTTCCAACCGGCCTTCGCATCAGTTACGGCGCTGCCATGCGCCTGTCCGACTGCCACAATATCGACGATTTCCGCCTGCTCGCCAAGGCGCGGCTGCCGTGGCCGGTGTTCGACTACATCGACGGCGCGGCCGACGACGAGCTGACCCGGCAGCGCAATACCGCTTCCTTCGCCGACGCAGACCTCGTGCCCGACGTGCTGGCGGGGGTGGCCGAGATCGATACCTCGATCACGCTGATGGGCCGCAGGACCGCCCTGCCGCTGCTGCTCTCGCCCACCGCGCTCCAGCGCGTGTTCCACTGGCAGGGCGAGCGCGCAGTGGCACGCGCGGCGGACAAGTTCGGGCTGTGGTGCGGAATGTCGAGCCTCGCCACGGTCAGCATCGAGGAAATCGGCGCACTGACCTCCGGCCCCAAGCTGTTCCAGCTCTATGTCCACAAGGACAAGGGACTCAACCGCAGTATGATCGAGCGCTGCCAGGCGGCGAAGTTCGATGCCATCGCGCTGACGGTCGACACGATCGTCTCGGGCAAGCGCGAGCGCTGCGCGCGCAGCGGCTTCACTTCGCCCCCGAAGTTCACCGCATCATCGGCGCTGTCTTACGCCATGAAGCCTCGTTGGGCGCTGGATTACCTCTTCCGCGAGAAATTCGCGCTCCCCAATCTCGATACCCACGTTGCGGAAGGGAGCGGCGAGGCGGTTTCGATCGCGGGCTATTTCAACACCATGCTCGATCAGGCGATGGACTGGAAAGTCGCCGAGCAAATCCGCAACGACTGGGGCGGAACCTTCTGCCTAAAAGGCGTGATGAGCGCCGCCGACGCGCGCCGCGCGGTCGAGATCGGCGCGGATGCGATCATGATTTCCAACCATGGCGGCCGCCAGCTCGATGGCAGCCGCGCACCCTTCGACCAGCTCCGCGAGATCGTCGATGCGGTCGGCGGCGAGATCGAGATCATCTGCGACGGCGGGGTGCGGCGCGGCACGCATGTTCTCAAGAGCCTCTGCGCGGGGGCCACGGCTGCGTCAGGCGGGCGGCTGTATCTCTACGCGCTGGCCGCTGCCGGACAAGACGGCGTCGAACGCGCGCTGGCGATCCTCAAGGATGAGATCGAGCGGGGCATGAAGCTGATGGGGGTGACCAAAGTCGACCAGCTCGCGCCCGACCGGCTGAGGTGGCGCTGAAAACTAGCGAAAATTGTCTGCGTAGGCTTGCAGTTTGAGCCGTCGGGGCGGCGTCGCATGCACGCTCGCCGCGTTGCCGTGGCGCTCGGCATAGGCCTGCGCCTCGGCCTGGGTGGCGAACTTCAGCACGACTTGCGACTGCGTGTCGCCCGACCCCGACCAGCCCATCAACGGATCGGCCCGGCGCGCTTCGGCGGGCGCAAACTCGAGAATCCATTGGTCGGTGAGCGCCTTGCCGGACTGCATGGCATTCTTCGGGCGCTGATAGATGCGGGCGGTCATTCATTTGCCCTGTCGCGAATCGCGACCGGAATCAAGCCCCGCTCATGCTGAGCT
>JANOOJ010000231.1:0-6480 GCA_031421295.1 Novosphingobium sp. | reverse complement strand
TCGTTGGAGACATAGCCGCTGGTGAACAGCAGCGCGCCGTCCTTGCCGTGGAGATCGGCCAGTTCGCGCTCAAGCTGGATGTGGTAATGGGTGTTGCCGCCGATGTTGCGGGTGCCGCCGCTGCCGGCCCCGACATCGTGCAGCGCCTCTTCCATCGCGGCGACGACCTTGGGGTGCTGGCCCATCGCGAGGTAATCGTTCGAGCACCACACGGTGATCGGCTTGGGGCCATTGTGCCCGGCAAAGCAGCGCGCGTTGGGGTAGGCCCCCTTGTTGCGGAGGATGTCGATGAACACCCGGTAGCGGCCTTCGGCATGGAGCCGGTCGATCGCCTGGTCGAAAATCTGGTCGTAGTTCACTGGGGCCCCGCCCTTATTCGCCGCTGCGCGCGCTTTAGCCGAGCGGTGCGCGCTTTGCCAGTGGCATCGATCAATTTTGCGCGGGCGGCGAGAATTGTTCCTTCATCCCGCGCCGACCCGGATTGAACGCGATCCATTCCCAGTCGTGGCCCGGCACGACAGTGAGTTGCGGCGCTGCCGCCTTGAGCGCGCGGATGGTGCGGAGCCAGGCGAAGACCTCGCCCCGGTCTTCCGCCGCAAAGTGGGACCCGACCAGCCGGGATCGCGCCCGCAGCTGCACCCAGTTGCGCGCCATCGTCGCAATGTCGCCGGTAAACAGGAACTCGCGGCCATCGGCCAGACGCACGAAAATCAGCTGCGAGCCGGGGGTGTGGCTGGGCGCGGGGACCACCACCACCCCGGGCGCGACCGCTTGGGGCGCTGTTCCGGTCAGGGTCGGCTGGAGCGCCAGACCTTTGGGCCAGGGCAACTGCTCCGCCAGCGGCGAGCCCGGCACCTGACCGGGGTTCAGCCGGGCTTGGGCGAATATCGCGGGGTCTCGCAGCGCGACCAGCCCGCCCGCGTGATCGATGTGCTCATGGGTCAGCAGGACTGTGGAGGCTTCACGCAGCGCCGCGTCAATCCGGGCTTGCGCCCCGGGATCGAACTTTTCCATACCCATTGCAGACGCGGCTGCCGGGGTCATACCGCTGTCGATCACGATCGGCCGACCGCCCGGGACCGGCAGCCGGAAGGCCATGACTCCGATCAGATTGCGCTTCACCCCGCCGCCCGCGACGAACAGCGTCCCCGGCAGCCGCCGGTAGCTGACCAGCTCGATCTCGACCGCAGACGGTGCCTTGCCGGGCATGCTGGCGGCAAGTTCGCGCAAACGCGCCATGCTCACCGGCTTGGCTTGGGTGTCCCCGGGGCGGTTGTCGATCAGCAACCAGTAACAGGGCAGCCCGACCACGATCAGCAGCACGAGCAGCCAGAAGTTCAGCCGCCGGGTCATTGCTACAATACCTCGCTTCGGTGGAGCCCATAGCGCGCGAGCGCCGGGGCGAGTGCGGCGATGTCTGCACCGGCTTTCGTGAACAGCGCAAGGTCCGGCGCGCTGCGGGCGAAAGATTGACCGGCGGTGAGGTGGACAATCCGCCGCGCGATTCCCGCTGCGCCATCGACGAAGCTGACGCCGGGGCCGAAGGCTTCGGCCAGGTCGCCCGCGACCAGCGGGAAATGGGTGCAGGCCAGCACCACCGTGTCGATCGCGTCTCCGCCGGGTTGCGATCGCAAGCCGTCAGCCGCTCGGGAAAAGACCTCGCGGTCCACCGGCTCGCCGCGTAGCTTGGCCTCGGCGGCGGCGACCAGTTCGGGGGCGGCATGGCGCAGCAGGCGTTTGTCGGCGGCGAACTCGGCCTCGAGCCGGTCGACATAGCCTTGCCGGATCGTCGCGGCGGTGCCGAGCAGGCCGATGGTGTCGCTGCGGGTGAGCGCGGCGGCGGGCTTGATGGCCGGAACGGTGCCCACAATTGGCACTTCGAGCACCTCGCGGACCATCGCCAGCGCAATGGTCGAGGCGGTGTTGCAGGCGATGCAGACCAGGCGCGGGCGAAACCGTTCGGTCATCCGTCCGAGCAATCCGGCAACCCGCGCCGCGATCTCCGCCTCGCTCTTGGTGCCATAGGGCAGCCCGGCGTTGTCGGCGGCATAGATGATCGGCGCACCGGGCAGCGCGGCGCGCACTTCGGCCAGCACCGAAAGCCCGCCGACGCCCGAATCGAACAATAATAGCGGCGCTGCGGGATCGACCATCGCTTCCTTCCGTCGCGATGGCCCTAGCCAAGCTTGCACGGAAATGGAATTACCCGGTTTCGACAAGCGCATAGCGGGGGGCTAAGAGCGGGCATGGACTGGATTTTCGCAGGCGTCCTCGGATACGCGCTCGGCTCGATACCGTTCGGGCTGATCCTCACCCGGATCTTTGGCGCGGGCGATTTGCGCAGCATCGGCTCGGGCAATATCGGCGCGACGAACGTGCTGCGCACCGGGCGCAAGGGGCTCGCGGCGGCGACGCTGCTGCTCGATGCTGGGAAGGGGTTCTTGGCAGTTTGGCTGGCTGGACATTGGTCCGAGTCTTATGCTGGCCTCGATGCCATCGCAGGGCTGGGTGCGCTGTTGGGTCACTGTTTTCCAATCTGGTTGCGGTTTCGCGGTGGGAAAGGTGTTGCGACCATGCTGGGGATCAGCTTTGCATTGGATTGGCGGATTGGGTTCGTTTCGGCGATTGTCTGGTTGGCGGCAGCCATACTCACCCGAAGATCCTCAGTGGGAGGCATTTGCTCCGCGCTCGTCGCACCGGTCACCGCCTATGTGTATTTTATGCTGGACGAAGCGAATCTGTTCAATTTGGGACGGATATTCGTGCTGCTTGCTTATTCCGGCGCGCTTGCGGTCATGGCCCTTATCGTTATCTTCCAGCACCGCGCCAATATCGCTCGCCTGTTGGCTGGAACCGAACCCAAGATCGGAAACAACGGCTAGGCCATGATGGCACAAGACGAAGCCTTCGCACGCATCCGGCTGCTGCGCTCGCCCAATATCGGGCCGGTCAGCTATCGCCAGCTGATGCGCCGTTTCGGCGATGCGCGAGCGGCGCTGGCGGCGCTGCCCGATCTCGCCTCGCGCGGCGGCAGCGCCTATCGGCCTGCGCCCGCAACGCGGATCGCCGACGAGATCGCCGCAGTGAAACGCAGCGGCGCGCGCTATCTGTTCCAGGATTCGCCCGACTATCCGGCTCTGCTCGGTGAGCTGGAAAGCGCGCCCCCGATCCTGACCGTGCGCGGGGATGCTGCGCTGGCCGCCAAGCCCTGCGTGGCGATTGTCGGCGCGCGCAATGCTTCGGCGGCGGCGGTCAAGCTGGCGCGCGATTTCGCCGCAGGACTGGCCGATGCGGGGTTCGTGGTGGTTTCGGGACTGGCGCGGGGGATTGACGGTGCCGCGCATCGCGGCGCTCTGAGCGGCGGCACCATCGGCGTGATCGCAAGCGGGATCGACATCGCCTACCCGCCCGAGCACCGCGAATTACACGACGAGATTGCTGCGCAAGGCTTGCTGATCGCCGAACAGCCACCCGGGGTCGAACCACTCGCGCGCCACTTCCCCTCGCGCAACCGGATCATTGCCGGGCTGGCCGCTGGCACGCTGGTGGTCGAAGCCGCGCCCAAATCGGGCTCGCTGATCACCGCGCGGCTCGCGGGCGAGGCCGGGCGCGAGGTCATGGCGATTCCCGGCTCCCCGCTCGACAGCCGCGCCCACGGCTGCAACCAGCTGATCCGCGACGGCGCGGTGCTGGTCCAGTCGCCCGAGGATGTGATCGAGCTGCTCTCCGGCTTCGACGGCAATCCCCGCTCGCGCTTCCGCGAGGCGGCCCCGGCGTGGCTCGCCAACGACGACGAACTGGGCGAGGAGCCTGCCGACATCGCCCGCCTGCTCACCACTGCGCCCATCGCGATCGACGAACTTATCCGCCAAAGCGCCGAGCCTGCCGCCGCTGTGCAGCTGGCGCTGCTTGAGCTGGAACTGGCCGGGCGGCTGGTGCGCCACGCGGCTGGGCGGGTGAGTTTGGTCGGATAGGAAGAAGTTTAAATGGTATCGACCGGCCCATCAGACTTTTTGCGAAACTTGAATCGCGAGCAGAAGCACCTCGTCATGAAGGCGTGGCCCTACGTCTTGGGGTACATTGTCCTTGGTTCGGCTCCCAATACCTTTCTCGACATCTACTATTACGACGAGGCTGGGGCATATGTCTGGGCTGGCTTTCTGGACTGGGCACTGGGCTACATTCTTCTCCTGGTGGTGATGCAGAAAGGGGGGCAGTTTGCTCATGGCAAAACAAGCGGAATTGGTACCTATTTCGCGCTCGGAATCGCGACAGGGATACCGGTCGGGCTCGCTCTGGTAGTCTTGATTCTTCCAGGGGTCTATCTGCTGATGCGCTGGCTCCCTGTTTATGCACGCGCGCTGACCTCACCAAATTTGATCGGAAACTCCCTGCGATGGAGCTGGAATGCGACAGAACGCTTCCAGCGGCCACTCGGGATTGCCATGATTGGCCCCGTGCTTTGTTATGGCATTGCAGCCGGGTCTCTCTACCTTCATGACGGCTCAAGTTGGACAGCCTATATTCTGTCGGCGGTTGCGGCAAACCATGCCATTTCATTGGCACACGCTTGGCTGACCATTCTTGGCGTCGCTGCTTTCGCAACGCTCGCGTCTATCGAGATGGATGGCAAGCAACTGGTGGGCATTTCTGATCGCGCTTGACGCGGGAGACAAACCCACCCCACCCTCGCGCGTACGTATACGCGTAAGGAAACCGCTTCCCATCATGCAGCTTGTCATCGTCGAATCTCCCGCCAAGGCCAAAACCATCGAGGGCTACCTCGGCAAGGACTTCAAGGTTCTCGCCTCCTACGGCCACGTCCGCGATCTGCCGCCCAAGGACGGCTCGGTCCGCCCCGACGAGGACTTCGCGATGGACTGGGAGCTTTACGGCGACAAAACCTCACGCGTGAAAGCGATCGTCGATCTGGCCAAGACCGCCGACCGCCTGATCCTCGCCACCGACCCCGACCGTGAGGGCGAGGCGATTTCCTGGCATGTCCGCGAACTGCTGGCCAAGCGCAAGGCGCTGCCCAAGGACGTCCAGCGCGTCACCTTCAATGCGATCACCAGGCAAGCGGTGACCGATGCGATGCAGCACCCGCGCGAACTCGATCAGGATCTGATCGACGCCTATCTGGCGCGCCGTGCGCTCGACTATCTGTTCGGCTTCACCCTCTCCCCGGTGCTGTGGCGCAAGCTGCCCGGCGCGAAGAGCGCGGGCCGGGTCCAGTCGGTCGCACTGCGGCTGATCGTCGAACGCGAGCGTGAGATCGAGAAGTTCCGCGCGCAGGAATATTGGTCGGTGATTGCCCGGCTGGAGCATCTCGGCACCGAATTTGCCGCGCGGCTGGTGCGCTTTGAGGGTGAGAAGCTCGACAAGCTGAGCCTGGGTGAAGCGGGTATCGCCAGCCGCGCCAAGGCGGCGGTCGAAGGCGCGGTGTTCCGGGTCGAGGAGGTCGAAACCAAGCCCTTCAAACGCAATCCCTATCCGCCGTTCACTACTTCGACCCTGCAGCAGGAGGCCGCGCGCAAGCTGGGCTTTTCGGCCAGCCACACGATGCGGGTGGCGCAGTCGCTCTACGAGGCGGGCGCGATCACCTATATGCGAACCGACGGGGTCCAGATGGACCATTCGGCCATCTCCGCCGCGCGGGTCGCGATCACCGAGCGCTACAACGGGCATTACCTGCCCGAGAAGCCTCGGATCTATCAAACCAAGGCCAAGAACGCGCAGGAAGCGCACGAAGCGATCCGCCCCACCGAGTTCGGCCGCGACAAGTTCGGCAGCGGTGACGAGGCCCGGCTTTATGACCTGATCTACAAGCGCGCGATGGCGAGCCAGATGGCTAGCGCCAACATCGAGCGGACCACCGTCACGCTGCGCGACGGCACCGGTAAACACGAACTGCGCGCGACCGGTCAGGTGATCAAATTCCCCGGCTTCCTCGCGGTTTACGACGAAGGCCACGACCAGTCGGCCAACAAGGACGAGGACGAAGATTCGGGCCTGCTTCCGGCGATGAACAAGGGTGATACCCCGGCCAAGAAGGGCGTCGATGCGGCGCAGCATTTCACCCAGCCGCCGCCGCGCTATTCCGAAGCCAGCCTCGTCAAGCGGCTTGAGGAATTGGGCATCGGTCGCCCCTCGACCTATGCCTCCACGCTGCAAGTGCTCAAGGATCGCAGCTATGTGCGCACCGAGAAGAACCGCTTTTTCGCCGAGGAATCCGGGCGCCTGCTGACCTCGTTCCTCGAACGCTTTTTCGAGCGCTACGTGGCCTATGATTTCACCGCCGGGATGGAGGACGAGCTCGACGATGTTTCGGGCGGGCGGGCCGAGTGGAAGCATGTGCTCGAAGCTTTCTGGAAGGACTTCAAGCCCAAGTCCGACGAAGTGATGGAGAAGAAGCCCTCCGAAGTCACCGAAGCGCTCGACGAGTTTTTGTCTGACTATCTGTTTCCCGCGAACGACGAT
>JANOOJ010000230.1:0-2583 GCA_031421295.1 Novosphingobium sp. | reverse complement strand
TGACCAGCGGCATGAAGCCATCGTCCTCGGTCCGCGCGCCGATCGCTTCATGCGCAGCGGCATCGGCGGTCTTGGGCCCCTGCGGATCGGCATCGAGATAGAGCGCGAGCTTGGTGACTTCGGACTGCGCGAGCCGGGTGTCGAGGCCTGCGGCGCGCGCGATCCGGTCCGCGAGATCGCCGTTGAGACGCAGCCCTGCGGCATCGGCCATGCCGCGCACGGCATCGCGGACCGAGTTCAGATCGGGTGGATAGAACATCGCCACCAGCGCGTCGGGCCGGTCGGCCAGCAGCTTGGCGGTGCGCGACTTGTCGGTCGCGCCGCTGGCGACAATCAGCACCGGGCACGGCTCGGCCTCGCCGCCGAGCAGGATCTCGACCGCCTCGGCCACTTCATCGCCCTGCGCGCGGACAAAGATGTGGCGGGTATCGCCGAACAGCGAGATCGAACGTGCCTCGTCGCCCAGCCGGACCGGATCGCGCTTGAGCTCGCCGCCCGACAGTTCGATCCGTTCACCCGCATCGTTCAGCATCGCGGTGATGCGATTGGCGGCGTCATGCGCCCCGGCTTCGTCGGGACCGCAGAAGAAGAACACCCGGGCTGCGCGGGCCGCACGCGGCGCGGCGGCGGCAAAATCCTTCTGGGTGGCCTTCACGGCGTTCCGGCAGGCGTAGGGCTGCGCAGCTGGAGCGAGAGCCGCGTCACGATCCGGTTGGCGACGTCCTTGGCGAGATTTTCCAGCGCAGTGTTTTCGGCAGCGATGGTTGCGTATTCGGAGCTGACGATGTCGATCCCCGCGTCCGATCCGGCGGTCGCATCGACCATGATATTGCCGCTGGCGACATCGACCAGCTGGTAGCGCGCGCGCAGCGTCCGCCGCTCGCGCCCGATCGAATCGTCCGACAGCAGGCCGAGCCCCTCGAGCTTGTCGTCGAGCCGAACATCGAGCCGGTAGCGCGCGCTGCCGCCCCGGTTCGCCGTGCCGAGCCGGTCCACCAGCGCGTTGCGCACCAGCCAGCCGCCTTTGCCCTCGATCGGCGGAACATCGATTCCCGCGAGTCCCTGTGCCACCGCGCCGCTGCCGCCGCCGGCATACATCGGCTGGAGGCCGCAGCCAGCCAGCGCCAAGGGCGCGATCAGGGCAAATATGCGTTTCATGCGACCAGGTTCACCAGACGATCGGGTACGACGATGATCTTCTTCACCGCCTTGCCGTCCAATGCACGCTGCACCTTGTCGCTGGCGAGGGCAAGCGCCTCCAGCTCGTCGCGCGGCAGGCCCTTGGCGACGGTGAGCGTATCGCGCAGCTTGCCGAGCACCTGGATCGCAATGGTAACCTCATCCTCGACCAGCAGCGCGGGATCGACCGGCGGCCAGGCGGCATCGGCAATCAATGCCCCAGAGCCA
Organism: Novosphingobium sp.; assembly: GCA_031421295.1. Lineage (GTDB taxonomy): Bacteria > Pseudomonadota > Alphaproteobacteria > Sphingomonadales > Sphingomonadaceae > Novosphingobium. Next base: position 1,176 of record JANOOJ010000230.1, on the reverse strand, counting down.
TTTGCGCCGCCAATCCTGGCCCAGGCCTCTTCTGCCAAATGCGGCATCATCGGTGCAACCATCAGCAGCAGCGTGCGGATCGCCGCCGAACGGCTGGCCGAGGGCGGCGCTTTCTCGGTTGCCGAGGTCAGCTCGTAAATCCGCGCGACCGCCTTGTTGAAGCCGATCGCAGCGATGTCGTCCGCCGCTGCCGCGACCGACTGGTCGCGCTTGCGATCAAGCGCCTTGTCCTCACCGGTCGCGCTTGCATCGTATTGCCCGAACAGCCGCCACAGCCGCTGAACGAAGCGCCAGCAGGCCTCGATCCCCGCCTCGGACCACGGCAGGTCGCGCTCGGGCGGGCTGTCCGACAGCATGAACCAGCGCACCGCGTCCGCGCCATAGCGCGCGACGATAGCATCCGGATCGACCGTGTTCTTCTTCGACTTAGACATTTTTATCACGCGGCCGATTTCCACTGGTAGGCCAGTCGATTTCTCGAACACGCCGCCAGCACGCTTTTCGACCTCGTCGGGCGACAGCCATTTGCTTGCCGGCTCGTTGGTGCCGGTCCGGCGATACGTCTCGTGAGTCACCATCCCCTGCGTGAACAAACTCGCAAACGGCTCGTCGATGTCGATCAGCCCGATGTGCTTGAGCGCGCGGGTCCAGAACCGGGCGTAGAGCAGGTGGAGGATCGCATGTTCGATCCCACCGATATACTGGTCGACCGGCAGCCATTGCTTCACCACCGCGGGATCGAACGGGCGGTCCGCTGGGTGGCTGGCGAAGCGCAGGAAGTACCACGAGGAGTTGGCAAAGGTATCGAGCGTATCGGTCTCGCGAGTCGCGGCCTTGCCGCATTCCGGGCAGGCGACATGCTTCCAAGTCGGATGGCGTTCGAGCGGATTGCCGGGGGTCTTGAAGTCGATATCCTCGGGCAGCACCACCGGGAGCTGGTCCTTGGGCACCGGGACCACGCCGCAGGCTTCGCAATGGATGAACGGAATCGGCGTGCCCCAATAGCGCTGGCGCGACACGCCCCAGTCGCGCAGCCGCCAGACGGTCTTGCCTTGGCCCCAGCCTTCGGCCTCGGCGCGCGCGATGACTGCGGCCTTGGCCTCGTCAACCGGCAGCCCGTCGAGGAATTGCGAGTTGACGCAGACCCCGTCGCCCGCCTCGGCCTCGCCCGCGAAG
>JANOOJ010000229.1:0-2217 GCA_031421295.1 Novosphingobium sp. | reverse complement strand
GCGCCACCGCCCGGTCGCGCAAATCCATCGAATAAGGTCTCGTCATCGCCACTGGCCTCCAAAACCCAGCCAGCAGCTTGAATCAGAAAATTACACCAATGGGAATCCCCAACGATTCATTCAAATGTCATCCCGCTCTAGTGGCTCAGCCGTGCGCTTTTCCCCACGAAAACCACTAGCCTCGGTCGCTATGTCACCGTTTCGCTCAACGAAATCGCCAGCGCCGAATATCGCGTTGTTTCCAGCTTCCGCAAAAAGCGTTCATCGGCGGTCACCAGCACTTCGTCTCGAGCTTCGGCCATTGCGAGATAAAAGCAATCGTAAGCAGGATGGTTTAACTCGATCGCAAGCTGCGCAGAGCGGTGGGCAAACGGCCCAAGCGGTACCAATTCATCCAGCATATCCAGCACCGACGGCAATCGTCGCGGTACCTCGCTCAGCTCCTTGCGCGCCCACTTTTTCCATATTGCATTGGCAATTTCGCTAACGATTAAGTCCGGCGCGACCAAGCGATGCCGGGCAGCGAGCGCATTGGCGATGTCGGTCTGCTCTTCGATTACCAACCATTTGATCGCCACGCTGGCATCGACGATCATCGCTCATCCCGGCCTTCGCGGATCAGGATCCACCCGGGGGTTTGGACCGCGCCAGGCACTTTGAGCTTTTCCGTTTCCGCCTGCATCTCGCGCAGCAAGGCAAGCTTTTCGTCCACCGTCAGTTTAGCCGCCTGGTGGATCGCTTCGCGCGCCAATGCTTCAACCGAGGTCTTGCGCGCCTTCGCCCGTAATCGCAGACGGGCGAGGTCCGTGTCGTCAATTCGGCGGATTGAAAGCTGGCCCATAAGCAAAGTGATAGCACAGTGCCATCACTTTGCCAAGGTGCCCTTACCCCTTCTTCAGATGCCGCCGCCCGAGCAGCTCGGCGATCTGCACCGCGTTGAGCGCTGCGCCCTTGCGCAGATTATCCGAGACGCACCACAGCACCAGCCCGTTGTCGACCGTGGGGTCCTCGCGCACGCGGCTTACGTAAGTGGCACCGTCGCCGACACATTCGACCGGCGTGACGTAGCCGCCATCCTCGCGCTTATCGACCAGCATCACGCCGGGTGCCTCGCGCAGAATGTCTTGCGCTTGCTTGGCGGAGATCTCGTTCTCGAACTCGATATTGATCGCTTCGGAATGGCCGACGAACACCGGTACCCGCACGCAGGTCGCGACGACCTTGATCTTGGGATCGAGGATCTTCTTGGTCTCGACCACCATCTTCCACTCTTCCTTGGTGAAGCCGTCATCGAGGAACACGTCGATGTGCGGAATTACGTTGAACGCGATCTGCTTGGTGAACTTCTGGGGTTCGCGCATCTCGCCGGACGGCATGAACACCGCGCGGGTCTGCTCGAACAGCTCGTCCATTCCCGGTTTGCCTGCGCCCGAGACCGACTGGTAGGTGCTGACGACGACCCGGGTGATCTTGGCCGCATCGTGCAACGGCTTGAGCGCGACGACCATCTGCGCAGTCGAGCAGTTGGGATTGGCGATGATGTTGCGCTTGCCAAAGCCGTCGATCGCATCGGGGTTCACTTCGGGCACCACCAGCGGGACATCCGGATCCATCCGGTAATACGACGAATTGTCGATCACCACGCAGCCCGCGGCAGCAGCCTTGGGCGCATAGTCCTTGGCAGGACCGGAACCCGCAGCGAACAGGGCAATGTCCCAGCCGGTGAAATCGAAATGTTCGATGCTCTGGCACCTGAGCATCCGGCCGGTCTCGCCGAACTCGATCTCGGTGCCTTGCGAGCGCGACGAGGCGACTGCGGCAATCTCGTCGCAGGGAAATTCGCGCTCGGCGAGGACGTTGAGCATTTCGCGCCCGACATTCCCCGTCGCGCCCACCACTACTACCCGGTAACCCATCGCAATAACTCCACTTCGCTTGCAGCCCCTAGCCGGGCGACTGCGGATCACAACAAATTTGACCGTCCGGCCCGTTAAACCCGGTAGTCCCGCCTACTCGCGCCTGCCGGGTAGCGCATCGAAGGCCACGGTAAGCCGCGGACTGGCGCTGGTGAAAGGCGTGGTGCCGTGCCACAAATATGACGGGAACAGCACCAACAGCCCCTCGCGCGGCTGGACCACGCGGCGCGGCGGCAGGTCCAGACCCAGCGCCGCGTCGGGCACTCCGAAGGCGAGCGCCCCCGCCCCGGTGCCGTCTCGC
>JANOOJ010000228.1:0-9094 GCA_031421295.1 Novosphingobium sp. | reverse complement strand
GGGGGCTGGTGGACATTGCCGCCCCGGCCGCTTTGTTCGTTGGGGTCCGATTCGGCTTAAGGATATCCGCCACCACCCCACCCCCCCGCCCGGCCACCCAAAACATTGGGTTACTTTTTGGGGGGCGGGGGGGGGGAGTGGGCTGGTGCCGTGTCTCCTTCCGCCGAAGCGGACCCAAGCGAACTACGCGGCCTGCTCGGCATTGACCAGCAGCCGCCCCAGCCAGGCCGAAATCAGGCACATCGCGGCGCTGAGCAACAATTGCTGGACGGTGGGTACGCCGGCCAGGCTGAGCCCGCTCGCGATCAGCGAACCCACCACCATCGCGCCCGAATTGACGATATTGTTCGCCGCGATCGTCCGCGCGGTCTGCGATTTATCGACGAAGGTGGTGAGGAAGGCATAGAGCGGGACCACGAACATCCCGCCCGAGAACGAAATACCCAGCAGCGTCAGCAGCAGCGGAATCGCCAGTGGCTCGGCCAGGAAGTTCGCGGTATCCATCAAGCCGCCGCCTGAATGCGGGGTCCAGGCGCGGCAGATCAGGTGGAAGCCGATCACGAACAGTCCCATGACCAGCACCGAAGCGGGCGAATAGCGCGCCGATACGGTGCCCTTGAGCAGCGCATTGACCGACATCGAGCCCAGCGCCACCCCGACCGAGAAGATCACCAGAAACAGGCTGGCGACTTCCTTGCTGGCGGTCAGGACATTCTTGGCGAGCGGCGGAAACTGGATGAACAGCACCGCGCCGATGGTCCAGAAGAAGCTGATCGCCATGATCGCGAGGAACACCCGGCGGTCGTGCATCGTGTTGCGGACCAGCGCGATCGACGAGCGGATCAGGTGGAAATCGAGCGGCTGGGGCTCGGCCATCGGCGGGGCCGGGGGCACTTGCCGACTGGTGAAATAGCCGATGATCGCGGTGACAACCACGCCGACTGCGGCCCACTCGACCGGGATCCATCCGGCGATGATCGTGCCCGCAAGGATCGCGATATAGGTCCCCGCCTCGACCAGCCCGGTGCCCGCCAGCACCTCGTCCTTGTGAAGGTGCTGCGGCAGGATCGCGTATTTGATCGGGCCGAAAAAGGTCGAATGCACTCCCATTGCGAGTAGCGCGGCGAGCATCAGCGGGATCGCAACCGCAGTGGTCGCCAGCCCCTGCCACGCCAGCACCAGCCCCGCGCCGCCCACCAGCATGATCGCGATCTCGCAGGCTTTGACGATCCGGATGATCTTCGCCTTGTCGCGCATGTCGGCGAGCTGGCCCGCCAGCGCCGAGAGGATGAAGAACGGCAGGATGAACAGCCCCGAGGCGATCGCGCTGAACTGCGCCTCGGCCGCCTCGGAATTATAGACGCTGTAAACGACGAACAGCACCATCGCGTTCTTGAACAGATTGTCGTTGAAAGCGCCGAGCAGCTGGGTGACGAACAGCGGCAGGAAGCGCCGGCTGTGAATCAGATGGGTTTGAGTTGTCATGCGCTCGCTTGTGGCAGCCCCTGGTGGCGCGGACCCTAGCGGCACTTGGGTGTGGGACAAGCGCAAAGCGCCCCTTTTGCCCGGACGGCAACATGGCTATGCGCAGAAGCGATGCTGACCCTGCCCAACTTGCTCACCCTGTCGCGGATCGTCACCGTGCCGCTGCTGGTCGCGCTGCTGTGGTGGCCGACCTGGGAGCTGGGCTATGCCCTCGGCTTCGTGGTTTACTGCTTGATGGGGCTGACCGATTATTTCGACGGCTATGTCGCGCGCTCCTATGGCGCGGTGAGCAAGCTGGGCGCGTTCCTCGATCCGATTGCCGACAAGATCATGGTCGCGGCGGTGATCCTGGTGCTCGCCGCCCAGGGCATCCTGCGCGGACCCTATGTGGGCGACATGCATGCGATCGCCGGCCTCGTCATCCTGATCCGCGAGATCGCGGTGTCGGGGCTGCGCGAATTTCTCGGCGGGCTGCAAGTGTCGATGCCGGTCTCGAAGCTGGCAAAATGGAAGACGACCTTCCAGCTGGTCTCGCTCGGCGCGCTGATCCTCGGCGGGGCACTGCCGGGGTGGACGGTCGATGTCGGCGGGATCGTCGCCAATGTGCCGCACACCGTCGGGCTGACCACACTATGGGCGGCGGCGGCGCTGACGGTGATCACCGGCTGGGATTATTTGCGGGTCGGTTTGAAGCATATGGATTGAGGCGGGCTAATCCCCGTCCAGTAACGGGCCATAGTCAGTCGCGCAGTGCAGAACATGCAACACGTGCACAATCGTCGGCTCAACGCGGTAAAAGATCAGGTAGCTGCCGTGGACGCACTTACGAATTCCGCGGGAACTGTAGCGGTTCAGCAGCGGAAACCTGTTGGGAAAGTTCGCCAGACTCGCGCATCGGTCAAGCAATTCTTCGATAAAAGATTTGGCGCGGTCCGGGCTGTCGGCGGCGATAAAATCGCCGATCCGCTCAAGATCGATCTGCGCTCGCGGCGTCAGATTGACCTTCATGCTGCGCGGTGGCGGTCCGCACGATATTTGCTACGTAATCGTGCACCCACTTCTTCGACCGGATTACCCAGTCCAGCATCTGCCTCGGCTTCCGCCTGGGCAAGCGCTGCGTCGAGCGCGGCAAGCCGAGCTTCCCGATCCTGAACCAAGCGGACGCCCTCGCGCAGCACTTCGCTCTTCGAGTTGTAGCGCCCGTTTCCGACCAGATCGGCAACGAAGGCTTCGAGCCGTTCCCCCAGTTCAGCGCTGATCATTGCGACGTCTCCAAAATTGGTTCGGAAGCCGCTATATCGAACTTATCAACTATTATCAACTCGTCTGCAATTTTCTGCCTTCCTGAGGTGGTGCCATTCGATCAGGAACTCGCGCTCCGGGCGGCGAGGTTGCGGCCCTTGACCCGCCACCTCGGCTTGTCGCTTGGTGATCGAACCTGCTTGGCTACTGCCCAAGCCACCGGGCTAAGCGTGCTCACCGCGGACCGGACCTGGGCCAAGCTCGATCTGGGCATCCTGGTCGAGCTGCTGCGCTGAACCTTAACCCGCTCGCAGTTCATCCGCGAGCAGCCTGAATTCGTCGCTTCGCGGCGAGTTCTTGCGCCACACCAGGGTGATGATGCGGTTCGCATTGTCGGATTTCAGCGGGCGGGCGACCACATTGGTCCCGTTTAGGATGCCCGCATCGAGCGCCATTTCGGGCAGCATCGTGAGGCCCAAGCCGTTATCGACCATCTGCACCAGCGTATGCAGGCTGGTCCCGATCATCGTCGCGCTGGCGCGCAGTTCGGGGCGGTTGCAGGCGGCGAGAGCATGGTCCTTGAGGCAATGGCCGTCCTCGAGCAGCAGCAGCCGGTTCTCGTCGATTGAGGCGGGGAGGATTTCAGCAGGGGGATCGCGCGGGTCATCCTTGGGGAAGGCGACGAACAATGCGTCGAGTTCGATGGTCTCGCTCTCGACCTCGCCGGTCGGGAAGGGCAGCGCGAGCAGCACGCAATCGGCGCGGCCGTGGTGGAGCGATTCGATCGCCGCCGCGCTGGGTTCCTCGCGCAGGAACAGCTTGAGCGCGGGGCGTTCGCGCCGCAGCCGGGGGAGCATGCGGGGGAGCAGGAATGGGGCGATGGTCGGGATCACGCTCATCCGCACCTCGCCGGTCAGCGGCTGCCCGCTCGACTGGACCAGGTCGGACAATTCCTCGGCCTCGCGCAGGATGCGGTGCGCCTTGGCTACCACGGCATTGCCCAGCGGGGTGAACCGGACCGCGCGCTTGGTCCGCTCGACCAGCACCACGCCGAGCAGGCTCTCCAGATCGCGCAAACCCGCCGAGAGGGTCGATTGCGAAACGAAAGCCGCGCCGGCGGCGCGCCCGAAATGGCCGTGCTCGTGCAGCGCTATGAGGTATTGGAGCTGCTTGAGCGTGGGGTGATAGGCGGTCATGCGGCCAGCCTATCGCATGGCGGCAGGCGATGCGCCAAGCGGGGAGGGGGCAATGGTTCACACGAAGACACGAAGATGTTGCGCTTGCGGCGAAGCCGCCGTGTCATTTGGACCGCGGCGCAACCGATGTGAATTTGAGGGGCCTTCAGCCAAGAGAATACATCTTCGTGTCTTCGTGTGAACACTCTTGCCGACTTTGCCCGAAAATTATTCCTCGACGGGAATCGCAGCCTCATCCGCGCCGACCTCATCCTCGACCAAATCATCGACATGGGTCTTCTTGAGTTTGCCATTGAGCACCGCGAAGGCCAGCTTGCCCTCGACCAGATCGAGCGCATCCTTGCCGAATTGTTCGAAGCGCCAGCCTTCGAGCATCGGCAGGTTTTTGCGCACTCCCGCCGCGAGCAATTCCAACTCTTCGGTGCGGGCGAGCAGGCGCGCGGCGATGTCGATCTCGCGGCTGCGAATCTTGAGCAGCAGCTTGAGCAGATCGGCGACCAGCGCGCCTTCCTTGCCGAGCGGGGCGCCGCGCGCGGTGCGCGCGGGCAGCTCGTCGTCGCTCAGTGGTTGTGCGGCGGCGAGCGCGGCCATCATCCGGCGGCCGATCTCGTTGTCTTTCCACCCAGCGCTGAGCCCGCGAACCTTGGCGAGATCGGCCTGCACTTTGGGCGGGTGGCTGGCGATGTCGGCGAGCGTTTCGTCGCGGACAATCCGCCCGCGCGGAATGTTCTTGTCCTGCGCCTCAAGCTCGCGCCAATGCGCCAACGCCTTGAGCCGCCCGAGCATGGTCGAGTTGCGGCCCGCCGCCTTGATCCGCAACCACGCGAGGTTGGGATCGTTGCGATAGTTCGCCGGATCGGCGAGCTTCTCCATCTCGATGTCGAGCCAGGCCCCGCGCCCGGTCTTCTTGAGCCGGTTCAATATTTTCGGGAAGATCTGGGCGAGGTAGGTCACGTCGCCGATCGCATAGTCGATCTGCCGCTCGGTCAGCGGGCGGCGCGACCAGTCGGTAAACCGCGCGCCCTTGTCGACCACGGTGCCGAGCCAGCTTTCGACCAGATTGGAATAGCCGATCTGTTCGGACTGGCTGATCGCCATCGACGCGATTTGCGTGTCGAAGATCGGGTGCGGGGTCTTGCCGGTGAGGTTGTAGACGATTTCGACGTCCTGCCCGCCGGCGTGGAAGATCTTGAGCACCTCCTCATTGTTGACCAGCAGCTCGAGCAGCGGACCCATGTCGAGCCCGGGCGCGAGCGGATCGACTGCGGCGGCCTCATGGCTATCGGCGATCTGGATCAGGCACAGCTCGGGCCAGAAGGTATTCTCGCGCATGAACTCGGTGTCGACGCAGATGAAATCGGCTTGCGCCAGGCGGCCACACAGTTCGGTGAGCGCGGCGGTCGTGGTGATGAGAGGATGTATCTTCATGGGACTTTTCTGTAGGTGAACCCATGCGGGCTCGCGGCTTGACAAAACTACGGGCTTCGCCTGTTAGCCCGCGCTTGTCCCCTGCCTGATCGGCAGCCGAATGGAAAGAGTTTCGATGCATCCCTACCGTTCCCACACCTGCGGCGCGCTGAGCGCTGCGCACACCGGCGAGACCGTGCGCCTGTCGGGCTGGGTCCACCGCAAGCGCGATCATGGAGGGGTGCTGTTCGTCGATTTGCGCGATCACTATGGGCTGACCCAGATCGTCGCCGATAGCGACAGCCCGGCGCTGGCGGTGCTCGAAGGGCTGCGCGCCGAAAGCGTCGTGACGATCGAGGGCGAGGTTAAAGCGCGCGCGGCAGGGACCGCCAACGCCAATCTCCCGACCGGCGAAATCGAAGTCTACGCCCGCAGCGCCACCGTGCTCAGCCGCGCCGAGGAACTGCCGCTGCCGGTGGCGGGCGAGCAGGAATACCCCGAGGAAATCCGCCTGCGCTACCGCTTCCTCGATCTGCGCCGCGAAACGCTTCACGCCAATATCATGAAGCGCACCAGGGTCATCTCGGACATGCGCCGCCGGATGGAGAGTGCCGGTTTCACCGAGTTCTCGACCCCGATCCTGACCGCCTCCTCACCCGAAGGCGCGCGCGACTTCCTCGTCCCCAGCCGCATCCATCCGGGCAAGTTCTACGCGCTGCCGCAGGCCCCGCAGCAGTACAAGCAGCTGCTGATGGTCGCCGGGTTCGACCGTTATTTCCAGATCGCGCCGTGCTTCCGCGACGAAGACCCGCGCGCGGACCGGCTGCCGGGCGAATTCTACCAGCTCGACCTCGAAATGAGCTTTGTCACCCAGGAAGAGGTCTGGGACACGATGGAGCCGGTGATGGCGGGGGTGTTCGAAGCCTTTGCCGAGGGCAAGAGCGTCACCCCGGCGGGCAGCTTCCCGCGCATCCCGCATGCCCAGGCGATGCTCGATTACGGCAGCGACAAGCCCGATCTGCGCAACCCGCTGATCGTGCGCGATGTGACCGAAGAGTTCCGCAGCTCGGGCTTCGGTCTGTTCGAGAAGATCGTCGGCTCGGGCGGGGTCGTTCGCGTTGTGCCCGCGCCGAGCACCGCCGAGAAGAGCCGCAAGTTCTTCGACGAGATGAACGACTGGGCGCGCTCCGAAGGCCATGCCGGCCTCGGCTATGTCACCCGCAAGGACGGCGCGTTCGGTGGCCCGATCGCCAAGAACCACGGCGAGGACAAGATGGCCGCGCTGTATGAGGGGCTGGGGCTGGGTCGCGACGATGGATTGTTCTTCGCTGCGGGCAAGGAAGCGCAAGCCGCCAAGCTTGCCGGTGCCGCGCGCACCCGCGTGGGCGAACAACTCGGCCTGATCGATCAGGACAGCTTCAAGCTGTGCTGGATTGTCGATTTCCCGTTCTACGAATGGGACGAGGATGCCAAGAGCCTCGATTTCGCGCATAATCCATTCTCGATGCCGCAGGGCGGGATGGAGGCGCTGAATGGTGCCGATCCGCAGTCGATTCTGGCCTATCAATACGATCTGGTGTGCAACGGCTATGAAATCGCTTCGGGTTCGATCCGCAACCAGCACCCCGATTTGATGGTCAAGGCGTTCGAACTGGTCGGGCTGTCGAAGGCCGACGTCGAGGACCGCTTCGGCGGCCTCTATCGCGCGTTCCAATATGGCGCGCCGCCGCATGGCGGGATGGCCGCCGGGGTCGACCGGGTGGTGATGCTGCTGTGCGGCGCGCAGAACCTGCGCGAGATCACCCTGTTCCCGATGAACCAGCGCGCCGAAGACCTGCTGATGGGCGCACCCTCGCTGCCCGAGGCGAGGGCACTGCGCGATTTGAGCATCCGCATCGTCGAGCCGCCCAGGGGCTGAGCTTGCCGATACTGTGAAACTGTGTTACGCAGTATCACATGAAGAACATCACCATCGCGGTCGATGACGAAACTCACCGCGCCGCGCGGATTCGCGCGGCGGAGCTGGGCACGTCGGTGTCGGCGCTGGTAAAGTCCTATTTGCAGGACCTTGCGGGTGGTTCACCCGCCGTTTCGGGAGTGCGTGAAATGCCGGTGCAATTCAAACACGCCGAACCCGCCAAAGACGGCCCGCCGTGGCTCGTCGATGGCAAATGGGTCTACACCCGGGACGGCAAACCGCGGCAGCCGGGATCGATGCGGGGCAAGTTCCCGGAGGACGACTCCTGGCTTGAGTGGTCACCCGAAATGCTCGAGTTTTTCGACAAATTGCAAAGCGAGCCTTGGGATGACGACAAGTATGATCCGCTCCCGTGAAGCTACTGTTAGACACGCACATCATGCTGTGGTGGTTGCGGGACAATCCGAAATTGGGTCCGCGCACTCGTTCAGTGATTGCGCGATCCGATAGCCGTTTGCTGGTAAGCGTGGCATCATTTTGGGAAATCTCGATCAAGGCCCGGAAAGGACAATTCGACGAGCCGGGGTCCTCGCTGTTCTCCGACGCAATCGCCCAAGGGATCGAAGTGGTCGGTGTCAATTCGCAACATCTCGAGGCTTTGGAGCGCCTGCCGAACGATCGAGCGCACGACGATCCGTTTGACCACCTCATTCTGGCCCAGACGATCGTTGAGGGCGCGTTCCTGGTGACGTCCGACCGCGACCTTCTAAAATATGATGTTCCGGTGCTGCGAGCGAAATGAGGCCCACCACTTGCCAGCGACCGCGCTGCACTCTAGGGCGAAATCCTGTCTTTCATCTGCCGTTCACGAAGGGATTAATCCATGAGCGACACCGCCGAACGCGTTAAGAAGATTGTCGTCGAGCACCTCGGCGCCGAAGCCGACAAGGTTACCGAAGATGCGAGCTTCATCGACGATCTGGGGGCCGACAGCCTCGACATCGTCGAGCTGGTCATGGCGTTCGAAGAAGAGTTCGGTGTCGAAATCCCCGACGATGCGGCCGAGAAAATCGCTACCGTCTCGGACGCGATCAAATACATTGACGAAAACAAGGGCTGATTGCTTCGAGACGGCACCTGCGGTGCCTCCTCAGCATGAACGGACAGAACTCCGATCATCCTGAGCCACCGCTGAAGCCTGAGCCTGTCGAAGGCCGAAGTGGTGTGTCGAAGGACAGGCTCAGCCCGCAAGGGTCTGGGCCTGTTGTGTTTTATTGCGGAGAATCGAATGCGCCGTGTCGTCGTAACCGGACTAGGCCTCGTCACCCCGCTTGGCGCGGATGTCGAGACCGTGTGGAAAAACCTGCTCGCCAGCAAATCGGGCGCTGGCCGGATCACCCGGTTCGACGCTTCCGACCAGAAGTGCCTGATCGCCTGCGAGGTGAAGCCGGCCGATCACGAATACGGTTTCGATCCCAACAAGCGGGTCGACCACAAGGTCCAGCGCCAGGTCGATCCGTTCATCATCTATGGGATCGATGCCGCCGGGCAGGCGCTTGAAGACGCCGGGCTGACCGACATGGACGAGGCGACCCGGCTGCGCGCTGGTTGCTCGATCGGCTCGGGGATCGGCGGACTGCCGGGGATCGAAAGCGAATCGCTGGTGCTGGCGGAGAAGGGCCCGGGCCGGGTTTCGCCGCACTTCGTTCATGGCCGGTTGATCAATCTGATCTCGGGCCAGGTCTCGATCAAATACGGACTGATGGGTCCGAACCACGCGGTGGTCACCGCTTGCTCCACCGGCGCGCATTCGATTGGCGACGCCGCGCGGATGATCCGCGACGAC
>JANOOJ010000227.1:0-7687 GCA_031421295.1 Novosphingobium sp. | reverse complement strand
ACGGAAAACCTTCAGGACGTGCCGATCAGCATCCAGGCGCTGGGTGCCGCGAAACTCGAGCAGAACCAGGTTTCCAGCTTCGACGACTATGCCAAGTTGCTGCCCAGTGTCAGCTTCCAGTCCTATGGTCCGGGCCAGTCGCAGATTTATTTCCGCGGCGTGTCGAGCGGTGCCAATGCCAACGGCAGCCACAGTGGTCCGCAGCCGACCAGCGCGCTCTATGTCGACGACATTCCGCTTACCACGATCGGCGGTGCGCCCGATCTGCACATCTACGATCTTGAACGGGTCGAGGCGCTGTCCGGTCCGCAAGGCACGTTGTTCGGCTCAAGCTCGCTCTCGGGCACGTTGCGGCTGATCACCAAAAAGCCCAATCCGAATAAGTTCGAGGGCGGTTTCGACCTCACCGGCACGACCTTCGGCAAAGGCCGCAATTCAAGCGGCGGCACCGCCGAAGGCTTCGTCAATATCCCGCTCAGCGAGCGGATCGCCTTTCGCGGTTCGGCATTCTATCAGCGCGATGGCGGCTATATCAGCAACGTTCCGGGCACCCGTACCTATCAGGTGTTCAATGCAGGCGGCGCGCTGGTGCCGTTCACCATAAACAATGCGCCCTTTGTCGAAAAGAATTTCAACGATACGGAAACCTGGGGCGGGCGGGCCGCGCTGGGCATCGACCTTGACGACAGCTGGACCGTAACGCCCAGCATCATCTACCAGAACCAGAAGTCGAACGGGACCTATCTGTTCGATCCCGCGGTGGGCGATCTGCAGGTCCAGGACTATACCCCCGATTTCGGCAGCGATAAATGGTACCAGGCAGCGCTGACGATCGAAGGCAAGCTGGGTAGCTGGGACGTTACCTACGTCGGCGGCTATTTCGAGCGCGATACCGATGTGGTGCAGGATTATTCGGCCTATACCGTGGCTTATGATTATTTCGCCCCGTCCTATGCCAGCTTCATCAAGTCCGACGGCACCAACCTCGATCCCACCCAGATTTACCGCGGCCGCGACCACTATACCAAGCAAAGCCACGAATTGCGGGTATCGTCACCGTCGAGCGATCCGTTGCGGGTCACCGCCGGGCTGTTCTTTGGGCGTCAAACCGATCGCATTGCCGCCGATTACCTGATCCCTGGACTTGCCGCCGTTCCGGGCGGCCTGACCGTACCCAAATGCGGGGACGACATATTTTGCACCCGCGTCAACCGGATCGACCGCGATTATGCGGGCTTCCTCGATGTGTCTTACGACATTCTCGAAAACCTGACGCTCAATGGCGGCATCCGGGTGTTCAAGACCCGAAATTCGCTCAGCGGTTTCTCCGGCTTTGCCAGCACCGTCGGTACGCCGGGCTGCCCGGTCAACACCGATCCGGTGCTGCCGTGCCTGCTGTTCGATAAAACCGTCGAGGAGACGGGCGAGACCCACAAGGTCAATTTGACCTGGAAAGTCGCCCCCGACGCGATGATCTATGCGACCTATTCCACCGGGTTCCGCCCCGGCGGAATCAACCGGCGGATCGGGGTCGATCCCTATCGCTCCGACACGCTCGACAACTTCGAGATCGGGGCCAAGACCCAGTTTCTCGATCGCCGGGTGACGCTGAATGTCTCGGCATTCCTCGAAAACTGGAAGGACTTGCAATTCGGTCTGTCATCGGCCGGGTCGATCGGGGTGATCAGCACCTACAACGCCGGGGACGCGCGGATCAAAGGGATCGAGGGCGATTTCAACCTCGCGCTGGGCGATTTCAACCTGTCGGGTTCGGCCACCTATGTGGATGCCAAGCTCACCACCGATTTCTGTCCGATCGGCCCTACGGGCAATCCGGTCTGTGCGCTAGGCATTGCCGCAGCGAAGGGGACCCGGTTGCCGATCCAGCCCAAGTTCAAGGGCGGCGTCACGGCGCGCTACAAATTCGATCTCGGCGGCGCCGAGGCCTTCGTCCAGGCCGGGGCGAACCACCAGTCGGGCACGCGCTCCTATCTCACCGATTTCGAGGCCGATTTGCTTGGGCCGACCAAGGCCTTCACCACGGTCGATTTTTCGCTGGGGGCGGATATGGGGAGCTGGAACTGGCAGGCCTATATTCAGAACGCGTTCGACGAGCGCGGGATATTGAGCCTGAATACGGTTTGCGTGCCGACGATCTGCGGCGCTTTCGCGCGCAGCTATCCGATCAAACCCCGGCTTTACGGGATCAAGCTCGGCTATCGGTACTAGGATTATCGCGCCGTCTGCCCGGTCATTCGGGGAGGCAGCAGATGTCCACCCATCGGGCTGAAACGAGTTCGGCCAGTCGCTGGGGCGCGACTTCGATCGAGCTGGTCTGCGATCCGGCTGCCGGGAACACGGTTTCGTAGGCCAGCAGCGAGCGATCGCAGACGATCGGCAAGTCGGTCGCCAGCCCGAACGGGCAGACCCCGCCGATCGCGTGGCCGGTCAGCGCCAGCGTCTCCTCGGCAGCCAGCATCCGGGGCCGTCCGCCCAGCGCCGCCTTGGTCTTGGCATTGTCGAGCCTCGCATCGCCGCGCGCGACTAGCAGCATGGCGGTGTGGCCGACGCGGAAGGCGAGCGTCTTGGCAATCCGGCCCGGCTCGACGCCGAGCGTTGCGGCTGCGGCCGCGACCGTCGCGGTGCTCTGAGCCTGGTCGATGATCGGCAAATCGGGGGCGTGCTCGGCGAGCCAGGCGCGGACGCTTTCGAAGCTCACCTAAGTTGGTCCACCAGCGCGCGGGCGGCAGCGCTGACATCGGCCCAGGTCGCCCCGAATCCGGTCTCGTCGCCGTACCACGGGTCGGCTACTGCCTCACCCGTCCGACCCGGTACCAGATCGAGCAGCAGACCGAGTCGGGCGGTATGACCCACCGGCGCAATCCGCTGAAGATCGCGCAAATTCGCAAGGTCGAGCGCGAAGATGTGTGTGAATGCCTGAAAGTCCGCAGCGCCGACCTGCCGTCCGCGATAGCCGGAAATGTCGATACCCTTGGCCTTCGCAGTGCGGATTGCGCGCGGATCGGGCGGGTCGCCGACATGGTAGTCCGCCGTTCCGGCTGAATCGGCAGTGGCGCTCAGCCCGGCCAGTTCCGCCTCGTGCCGGAATGCCGCCTCGGCCAGCGGCGAGCGGCAGATATTGCCGAGGCAGACGAACAGCACTGCTGCTTCAGTCATCGCCCTCACCCGACCGCTCGACCCGGTATGCTGCCGTCAGATAGGCGTCTGCCGCTGCTCGCAGCTTGGGTTCCTTCTCGAAGGCTTCCGCCGGCAGCGGGGCGACGCCCAGCGCGTCCATCAGCGTCCACAGCGCGAATTTGCGGCTTGGCTCCTGCTCGACCCCGAAGGCGATGCCGAGCCGTTCGAGCCCGGTGGCAAAGTCCGCCTCGCTCAAGGTGCCGGGATCGTCGGTTCCGAAATAGTGCGAGAGCAGCCCGTCGAGATCCATCGCTCAGCCGATCCAGCCCAGCGCGGTCGCACCCCATACCGCCGCGCCGCCGACTGCCAGCGCGAACAGATAGCCTGGCCATTTGCGGTCGGTGCGCCGTTCCCACACCAACTCGACTTGCGGCAGCGGCGGGGCTTCGGGCGCGCCGCCCTTGGCGGGGAAGCGGTCCTCGATCCGTCGGAGCAGCGCGGGTAGACGAAGCAGCGTGTCGGCATCCTCGCGCATCCGCTCGGCAATTGCGGCTTCGGGACCCAGCTCGTCGCGGATCCATTCCTTCACGAACGGGCCGGAAACGTCCCACATGTTGATTTCGGGATGCAGCGCGGTGGCCAGACCCTCGACCATCACCATGGTCTTTTGCAGCAGCAGCAGATGCGGCTGGGTCTGCATGTCGAAATCGCGGGTGATCGCGAACAACCCGTCGAGCATCTGCCCGACCGACAGCTCGCTCACCGGCTTGCCGCGCATCGGCTCGCCCACCGCGCGCAGCGCCGTGGCGAACTCATCGACCGAGTGGTAGCGCGGCACATATTGCGCTTCAAAATGGATTTCGGCGACGCGGCGGTAGTTGCCGGTGGTCAGCCCATAGAGGATTTCGGCGAGCCAGGCGCGGGCGCGCCGGTCGATCCGGCCCATGATCCCGAAGTCGATCGCGGCCAGCGTCCCGTCGGCCTGCACGAACAGATTGCCCTGGTGCATGTCGGCGTGGAAATAGCCGTGACTGATCGCCTGCGTCAGGAACGACAGCACCAGCCGCCGCGCGAGGTCGGGCAGATCGTGACCGGCCGCGAGCAGCGCGTCGCGTTCGCTGATCTTGATCCCGTCGATCCATTCGATCGTCAGCACCCGGCCGTTGGTGCGGTCCCAGTCGACCGCCGGAATCCGGTAGCCGTCGTGGCCCTTCATCGCATCGGTCAGCTCGGAGGCCGAGGCACCCTCGCGCCGCAGATCGAGTTCGCGGACGGTCCAGCGCTTGAAATTGGCAATGGTCAGGCGCGGGCGGAGGCGGCTGGCCTCGCCGCCCAGCGCCTCGAGATGCGCGGCAGACCATTCATAGGTCTCGATGTCGGCTGCGAACTTCTCGCGGATGCCGGGGCGCAGCACCTTCACAGCGACATCGCGGCCGTCGGTGGTGCTGGCGCGGTGGACCTGCGCGATCGACGCCGCCCCGACCGGGACCGGATCGACGTTGGCATAGAGTTCGCTGAGCGGGCGGCCGAAGCTGCTTTCGATCTCGCGCCGGATCAGCGCGAAATCGACCGGCGGAAGGTCGTCTTGCAGGGATAACAGATTGTGCGCGGCTTCCGCGCCGACCAGATCGGGCCGGGTTGCCAGCGTTTGGCCCAGCTTGATCGCCGCCGGACCGATCGCGCGGAAGGCCTCGGCATAGTTGGGCTGGCGCGGCTGAAATGTGCCGAACCGGGCGAGGCGCACCAGTCGCCGGACGGGCAGGGGCGTGTTCGGATCGGCCTCGATCCCGCGGAGCGCGCCGTGTCGGGCAAGCGTCCGCCCCCAGCGCAGCAAACGGACGATATGCGTGAGCGGCTGGGTCAACCGTCCCTCCCGAAGGCGGGAGGGGTAGCGAGACTGGGCAGCTTGTTGCTTAGTCGCAGCGGGGTGGGCCTCGCGGCCCAGCGCGACCAAGCGGTCGCGCGCCCACCCCTGGCCCCTCCCGCCTGCGGGAGGGGAACCGGCACGGCTGTGCTCAAATTTTCCACCCCGAATGAATCGCGACCAGCCCGCCCAGGATCGGCTCGACCTTGGTGCGGGCGAACCCGGCGGCGGCGATCATGCGCTCGAACTCGGGCATTGCCGGGAAGCGCCGGATCGATTCGATCAGATAGCGATAGCTTTCCGCGTCCCCGGCGATGGCCTGACCGAGTTTGGGGACCAGCCGGTGCGAATAGAGATCGTAGGCTTCCTTGAAGCCGGGCCATTCGGTGGTCGAAAACTCGAGGCAGTAAAACCGCCCGCCGTGCCCCAGCACCCGGTGCGCCTCGGCCAGCGCCGCGTCGATCCGGGTGACGTTGCGGATGCCGAAGGCGATCGTGTAGCCATCGAAGAACCTATCGGGGAAAGACAGCTTTTCGGCGTTCTGGCGCGACCAGACTAGGCCGTCGATCCCGCGCTCCATCGCGCGTTCGATGCCGACGTCGAGCATGTCCTGATTGATGTCGGAGACCGTCACGGCGGCCCCCGCTGCTGCCAGCCGGAACGCGATGTCGCCGGTGCCGCCCGCCATGTCGAGGAAGACCTCGCCGGCGCGCGGCTTGATCCGGCGCACGAAGCGGTCTTTCCACAGCCGGTGCATTCCGCCCGACATCGCATCGTTCATCACATCGTATTTGCGCGCGACAGCTGAGAACACCGCGCCGACCCGCGCGGTCTTCTCGTCGGGGCTGACATCTTCGTAACCGAAGGAAACCTCATCGTTCATGGATTGGCGCTCTAGGAGAGTTTCGGCGGGCCGCAAAGGCTGATAGCAGCGCCCGATGCCAGAATTGCCCGAAGTCGAGACCACCGTGCGCGGGCTGGCCCGCTACCTCGAAGGCGAGCGGCTGGTGCGGGTCGAAACGCGCCGGGCGAACTTGCGCCGACCCTTCCCGCCCGAGCTGGTCCAGCTGATGACCGGCGCGACCGTGACCGGGCTGGGCCGCCGGGCCAAATATGGCCTCATCCACACCGACCGGGCACAGACGCTGATCTTCCACCTCGGCATGTCGGGGCGCTGGCGAATCGATCCCGCCGAGCTGGGCAAGCACGATCATCTCGTGCTTGAAACCAGCGCGGGCTGCCGTCTTGCGCTATGCGACCCGCGGCGGTTCGGCTCGGTCGATCTGGTGGCGACCGACACGCTCGAGGCTTGGCCGCCCTTTGCCGCGCTGGGGCCAGAGCCGCTCGGGCCGGGGCTGACGGCTGCGCATCTGAAGCAAGCGTTGCAGGGGCGCAGCGCTTCGATCAAGCCGATGCTGCTCGATCAGCGGATCGTCGCAGGGCTGGGCAACATCTACGTCTGCGAGGCGCTGTTCCGCGCGCATATCGATCCGCGCAAAGCTGCGGGCAAGGTCAGCGGACCGGCGTTGGGCCGTCTCGTTAGCGCAATCAAGGCGGTGCTCCTGGAAGCGATCGCAGCAGGGGGATCGTCGCTGCGCGACTTTGCCCAGCCCGACGGGCAGCTCGGCTATTTTTCCAAGCACTTCGATGTATACGGCCGCGAAGGCGAGGCCTGCGCATGCGGTGGCACTATCGCCCGGATTGCCCAGGGCGGGCGCAGCAGCTGGTTCTGTCCGAAGTGCCAGCGCTAGCCCCGCAATGCTTGACGATTCGCCGATGCGCGGTTAAGGGCCGCGCTTTCCGGCGGGCTTGCTCGCCTCCCAGATCGCTATTTACACAGATTCCGGCCGCACTTCCGGCTCGATAGAGGACAGACATGGCCAATACGCCGCAAGCCAAAAAACGCATCCGTCGCAACGACAAGCGCGCCGAAATCAACGGCAATCGCATCGGTCGCATCCGCACCTTCGTCAAGAAGGTCGAGAGCGCGATCGAAGGCGGCGACAAGGCGGCTGCGGCCGAGGCGCTCCACGCCGCCCAGCCCGAGCTCGCGCGCGGCGTCGCGCGCGGCGTGCTCCACAAGAACACTGCCTCGCGCAAGCTGTCGCGGCTGACCAAGCGCGTTGCCGCGATCTGATTCGCCGGACCGATTCGCGGCTCGGGTGAGGCGCAGCGGGACGAACACAGAACAAACCGATTGGGGGCCGCCGGGTAAACCGGCGGCCCTTTTTCGATTCCGTGTCCCGCCAAATTGCTGCGCCGCACCAAGTAGGTGGATTCCCGCGATTCGCACCCGCTCTCGCGGCAAAATCATTGATAAACAGCGCATAATGCCTTGGCCGCTGGAATTCTGCCGATGCCATGGAGTCAAGGCGGAATATTTCAGTTTTTTTACGGTTAGCGCCTTGCCCTTCGTGGCGAGTGGTCCATAAATCCGGCACTGCCTGCTGCGCTTGTCGCTACGGCATCACAGACAGATTGCACTTCCAATGCCCAGCTGGGGAGCGGGTCGTGGACGGTCGCGTGCCGGTTCTCGGCACGTGGGTGAAGCAATGGGACATAACGGGGGGCGTACCGGGTGACTGGAACGATAATGGGCGGTCATAAGCTTGAACTGCTCGCCAAGGACGGGGCACAAGACGAGCGCATGCTGGAAGAACAAGAAGCGCTCGATCTCGCCGCCGA
>JANOOJ010000226.1:0-1603 GCA_031421295.1 Novosphingobium sp. | reverse complement strand
GCGGTGCGCGACGATGTGCTGCGCGAACTGACTTACACAAACCGTGAATTCAACGGTGAGCAGGCGCAGGCTTACGGCTTCGCCACCGAAGTCGCCGCCGATCCGCTGGCCCGCGCCACCGAGATCGCCCGCGAGATTGTCAGCCGCAGCCCGACCGCGATCCGCGCCGCCAAATCGCTGTTCAACCGCTATCTCGACCTTGGCGTCGATGAAATCCTGATGGCCGAGAGCATCGAGCAGCAAAAGCTGATGGCGACCAGGAACCAGATCGAGGCGGTGACGAGTCAGATGGAGAAGCGCCGCGGCGAGTTTGTCGATCCCTGAAGACGCTTCACCGCCGCTACTGCAATCGGGTCAAGGCCGGTAAGGTCTGCCGCCAAAATTGAGCTGGATGCGGCTCTCTCGGGGGTAGCGCGACTGCCCCTTGCCACGGCGGGGAAGGGTTGGGGATGGGGGAGCGACGCCGCCGAGCATCCGCGCGAGTGTTTTGCAGATTGCCGATTGCTGTGTAGCGGTGGCGCATGAGGACTGTTCACGACCCCGACCGGCTGCTGGCCGAAGGCTTGGCCGCGATCCGGGGACAGTTTAAAGTCCCCGCCAGGTTCCCGCCGGACGTACTTGCCGCAGCGGAACGGGCCGCGCGCAAGCTGCCCGACCAGCATGTCGACCGGACCGATCTTCCGTTCGTCACGCTCGATCCCGCATCATCGACCGATCTCGATCAGGCCTTTGCGATCGAACAAGCAGGAAACGACCTGCTGCTCCGCTATGCCATCGCCGATGTCGCCTGGTTCGTGAGCGACGGCGATCCGGTCGATGTCGAAGCCTGGAAGCGCGGGATGACGACCTATCTGCCCGACGGCAAGGCCGGACTCTACCCGCCGGTGCTGGCCGAGGGGGCCGCCAGTCTGCTGCCCGATGGCCCGCGTCCGGCAATCGTCTTCTCGGTCAGTGTCGCGCCCGATGGCGGGGTGAAGCTGCAAGGCGCCGAACGCGCGCTGATCCGCAGCCGCGCCAAGCTCGCCTATGACGGTGTTCGCGAAGATCAGCTGCCCGCCGGGTTTATCGAACTCGCCAATCGCATCACCGCCGCCGAAGACCGGCGCGGTGCGGCGCGGATCGATCCGCCCGAGCAGGAAGTGGACAAGGGCCCGGACGGAAAGTTCGCGCTGCATCTGCGTCCGATGCTGGTATCTGAAACGCGCAACGCCGCGCTTTCGCTGGCGACCAACCTTGCGGTGGCCGACGCGTTGCAAGCCGCCGGGACCGGGCTGTTCCGGGTCATGGCCGCGCCCGATGCGCGCGCCACCGCGCGGCTGCGGCAGACCGCCAAGGCCTTCGATCTCGATTGGCCGGCGACGCTCCCGCTGGAGGATTTCGAGCGCGGCCTGACCCCGCACGATCCGCGCCAGGCCGCTTTCATGCTGGCGGTGCGCCGCGCCGGCGATGGCGCGTCCTATGTGCCTTTCACCCCCGGCGTGCAGCCGTGGCACGCGGCGATGGCGGCGACCTATGCCCATGCCACCGCCCCGCTACGGCGGTTGGCCGATCGCTATGTCATCCGCGCCGCGCTCGCGGTGGCCAATAGCCAGCCGGTCCCCGC
>JANOOJ010000225.1:0-7841 GCA_031421295.1 Novosphingobium sp. | reverse complement strand
CTCTCGCAGGCGTTCCAGGCCCCTGCCAAAAGGTAATTGCGAAGCGCCCGGCCCGAAACGGCCGGGCGTTTTGTTTTGCACCACGCCGCGCCCGGCCATAGACACGGCGCGATGAGGGAGCCCGGGTCAGTCATGATTGCCATGCGCGTTGCTGTGACAGTCGCAGCCTTGATCCTTGCCGCGCCGGTCGCGGCCCAACCTGCGCCGCCATTGGCCGAGCGCGTGGCGCAGATTCTCGCCGATGCGCCGGTCGGTACGCGGTTCGGCCTGCTGGTCACCACCGCCGATGGCCGCGAGGTGATCGCCGTCAATCCGGACGGACGTTTCATTCCGGCGTCCAACACCAAGCTGTTCGCCACCGCGGCGGCCTATGCCCTGCTGGCCGAATTGGGAACCGGCGCAGGCGGGTCCGAGCAATCGTCCTCAGGAACAATCGTCGGTCTTGAACCCACCCGATCAGGGCCACCCGACGTGGTGCTGTTCGGGCGCGGCGATGCGCGGATGTCGAGCGCACCCGATTGTACAATCGATTGTCTCGCCACGCTGGCGGACGCGGTCGCCCGGCGCACCCGCAACGTCCGCAACATCGTCGGGGACGACCGCTGGTTCCCCGACCAGCGGTGGAGCCCGGGAATGAGCTGGAACAACATCGGGACCGATTCGGGGACCGCGACATCGGCGTTGTCGCTTGACGACAACGAACTGCCGGTGAGGGTTACTCCTGCTGCGCCAGGGACACCACCCAAGGTCGAGGTATCGACCTATTACACGCTGCGCAACGAGGCGGTGACGATCGCCGAGGGCAAAACTACGCTGACCTTCGAACGCGCGCCCAATGGCACAGAGCTGCGGCTCTATGGCGAGATTGCCGCGACCACAGTACCCTACAAGGAACGCCTCGGGATCGACGATCCCGCCCACTACGCCGCCTGGACGCTGCGCCGCATGCTGGAAGCGCGCGGAGTGAAGGTGCGCGGACAGATTACGGTGCGGCATCGCCCGGTCACGCTGGGCGATGACCCGAAGCTGCGCGCGGGACACGAAATTCAGCTGCGTATGCCGTTCGCCGCCTTCATCGGCGGCCACACCGCGCCGCCGCTCGCCGAGGATATCGCGATCATCAACAAGGTCAGCCAGAACCTTCATGCTGAGCTGCTGCTGCGCCGGATCGGGCGGCTGAACGGCACCGGATCGCTGGCCGATGGTACGGCGGCGCTGGAGCAGGTCCTGACCGGTGCCGGAATACCGCGCACCGGCTACGACTTCTCGGACGGGTCGGGCATGTCGAGCTACAACCGCGTCAGCCCGCGCGCGGCGGTCACCCTGCTGCGGTGGGCGCGCACGCAGCCTTGGGGCGCGGAGTGGCGGGCCTCGCTACCGATCGGCGGGACCGACGGCACGCTGCGGCGGCGGTTCGACACCAGCCCGCTCAAGGGCAATCTGTGGGCCAAGACCGGGACGCTCAACGCCACCAATGCGCTGTCAGGTTATCTGCGTGCGGCCAGCGGGCAAGACCTGATATTTTCGTTCTTCGCCAACGATGTGCCGCAGGATGCCGGGGCGAGCGCGACGATGGACGCCGCGCTCGATCTGATCGCCGCCGCCAATTAGGCGGCCCGGCTGTTGCAGCGCTGCAACAGAATTCTGACACGGCGACAAAAACTCCGGACAAAACGACCTGAACGCAGTTTCAACTCTGGCGCATGGCCCGCGCTTTGATAGTCTCTGCCTTCGGCGTGGGAGCGCTTCAAGGGGGATTATCATGGCAAAGTTACAGTTCGCGCGGGTTTTCCTGGCATCTGGCGTCGCGCTTGGCGCGCTGGCCGCTCCGGCGATGGCGCAGGATACCCTGCCGCCCGCCCCGGCAGAGAGCGGTTCGGGCGAGGGCAAGGAAATCCTCGTCACCGGCTCGCGGATCAAGCAGGATCCCTCCAAAAGCGCGCTGCCGCTGCAGGTTATCACCAACGTCGACATCGAGCGCAATGGCATTTCGAGCCCCGAGCAGCTGATCATGCTGCTCTCGTCGAACGGTTCGGGCGCGGACAACCTCGCCTCGAATTCGGACGTCACCAGCGGCGCGCAGCGCGGCACCAACGGGCTGTCTTCGGCCAATTTGCGCGGGCAGGGCAGCGCCGCGACGCTGGTCTTGCTCAACGGCCGCCGGGTCGCCGCGCACGGGCTGTCGGGCCAGTCGGTCGACGTCAACCAGATTCCCTTCGCCGCGATCGACCGGGTCGAAGTGCTCAAGGACGGTGCCTCGGCGATCTACGGCACCGATGCCGTGGGCGGGGTGATCAACTTCATCACCAAGAAGAATTACACCGGGCTGGGCGTGCAGGGCTTCACCGATGTGACCGAAGCCGGCGATGCCAATATCTACCGTGTCTCGGCCGTGGCCGGATACGGCGATATCGACGACCAGGGCTTCAATATCATGGGCGCGGTGTCCTATAGCTGGAACCAGCTGCTGCGCGGCTCGGACCGCGATTTCGTCAACACCAATCAGCCGAACCGCGGCCTCTCGCCCGACACGCGCGGCGCGCCGATCGCAACGGCGTTCAACATCGGCACCACAGCTACCGGATCGCTCCTCGCCGGGCTGATACTGACCGCGCCGAACGGCGGGAACGCAGCAGCCGGGGGCATCAACATCCTCGATCTGCCGGGCGGCGCGGGCTGCACCTCGATGGACGGGGGCATCCCGTATGACGAGGTGCTGTGGCAATCGCCCAACAACTTCTACGCCTGCGCGTGGGATACCGGCCGCGCGGCGGCGTTGCAGCAGCCGATCGAGACGCTGACCTATTATGGCCGCGCCGTGGCGCGGGTCGGGGCCAGCGAGGCCTTTGTCGAAGTCACCGGATCGGACGCGGATTCCTCCAAGAGCTTTTCGCACAACCAGCTCAGCGCGAACACCGGGAACCTGCCGTGGGCCTACCCGCTCAACTCGCTGACCGCGTCGACCTACAACGCGGTTTTCAACGGCATCCGGTCCGCGTTCGCGGGGAATGCCGCGCAGGTCGCCGCGCTCGATGCGCGCTACGGTCGGCCCATCGCGGGTCGCTGGCGCTGCATCCCGTGCGGGCCGCGTGAATATGTCACCAACACCCAGACGCTGCGCGTCGCCGGCGGGGTCGATGGCCCGTTGCCGTTCGAAGGGTGGGACTACCGGGTCGGGGCCTCGTTCGCGCGCAGCCAATCGTCGTCGGTGCTTGGAACCGGCTACCACTATCGCGGCGTCTTCGCCTCAACGGCGGACGCCGTGGCTTCGGGAATCCCGGGTGCCACCAATGGCAGCATCGATCCCCGCGCGCCGACGGCTCCGGGTGCTACCGCGCCCGGCTTGGTCGGGCTGCTCAACAGCGGCATCCTCAACCCGTTCAGCCTGACGCAGAGCGATGCGGCGATTGCCGGACTCAACGCGATCTCCGCGTTCGGCGCGACTCTCTATGGCGGCCGCTACAAGGTCACGCAGTTCGACGGCTCGGTTTCGGGCCCGCTGTTCGCGCTGCCGGGCGGCGACGTGCAGGTCGCCGCCGGGGTCGATTACCGGCGCGAAACCTACGAGTTCAACGGTTCGACTGCGGCCAACCCGGTTAGCGCCCCGAACATCTTCAACGCCGCGTTCGACAACGTCAACGCGCTCACCCCCAAGAGCCGCGACATCAAGGCGGCCTATGCCGAAATCCTGGTGCCGGTGTTCGATGGCTTCGAGCTGACCGGCGCGGTCCGGATCGACGATTACACCGGGTTCGGGACCACTACCAATCCCAAGATCACCGCCAAGTTCCAGCCGATCGACTGGGTGATGCTGCGCGCCAGCTACAACACGAGCTTCCGCGTGCCGAGTTTCAACCAGATCTTCAACGGGGTCACCACCTCGCCCTATTCGGGCAGCGACATCGCCGATCCCACCAAGTGCCCCGGCGGCGTGCCGACCAGCGCTTTCGGTAGCGGGCTGGCCTGCGCGCAGATCCGGCCCGATATCGCCAATGGCGGCAACCTTAACCTCGGTCCGGAAACGGCGGAGCAATATTCCGTTGGGATCGTGTTCCGTCCGGCCCCGCTGTGGAGTGCCTCGGCCGATTATTGGGTGATCGATGTCGACAACACCATCCAGTTGCTGACCCTGCGCCAGCTGATCGACAACGCCACGCTGTTCCCCGACAAGTTCATCCGCGACGGCGCGGGTAATGTCACCTTGATCGACCAGCGCTGGATCAATGCCGGTGCGCGCCAGACGCGCGGCGTCGAGTTCGCGCTGCGCGGCGGGTTCGAACTGCCCGGCGGGGTGCTCAGCGCCGGGCTCGACGGCACGCTGATGCTGCGCAAACGGGAAAAGGTCACACCCACTGCGGCCTTCGTCAACCAGCTCGGGGTGTTCACCTTTGCCGGCGATCTCGGGCTGAAGTGGAAGCACAACGCCTTCGTGGCCTACACCACGCCCAAATGGTCGCTGTCGGTGACCCAGATCTTCCGCGGCAGCTATGCCAACCAGCAGATCTCGGCCGCAGCCCTGACCCGGCCCGACTTCAACCTGCGGGTGAAGCCCTACTCGATCTTCCACCTCTCGGCGAGCTACCTCGGCCTCGCGCCCGGGTTCAAGCTGACGATGGGGGTGAAGAATGTGTTCAACACCGATCCGCCTTTCGCGATCACCTACGACGGAAACACCGGCGCGGGCAGCTCGTGGGAACCGCGCGTCGCGGACCCGCGCGGACGTTCGTTCACCGTCGCAGCGGAAGTAAAGTTCTAAGGCATTAGCGCATCATCACAGCCCCTCCCCGGCGGGGAGGGGTTGGGGTGGGGGTTCGACGTCGGTGCTGCGCGATATCGCCTGCCGCGCGTGCGCTTGGCATTTTCCGCTGAGAACGTCCCCCGGACGCTCTCCGAGACGCGGAAAATGGTGCCGGGGACGGAATCGAATAATCTATCTATATAACTGATAATGCAGCTATAAATTGAGTTCGGTTTTCAATCGGCCCCCAAAAAAGCCCCCTAAGGGAATTTTCTCTCATATTTTAGCCAACAAAAGTTCGGCTTGCTGAAGGACAGTTTGCACCGCCTCATCGGCCAGATCGGGCGGATATCCGTAGCGCTTGAGAATGCGCTTCACCAAGACACGCATCCGCGCCCTTGCACTCTCGCGCTTGTGCCAATCGACCGTGGCATTGCTCTGGAGTTGATCCACAAGCTCGCTGGCTATCACCCTCAGCTTGTCATTGCCCATCGCTTCGACCGCGCTCTCATTATCGGCGAGCGCGTCGTAGAAGGCGACTTCCTCAGGCGACAAGCCGAGGTCGTCCCCGCGTTGCCTCGATTGCTTCAACTCTTTCGCAAGGCCGATCAGTTCCTGAATCATCTCCAGCGCCGAGATCGCATTGGCGTGATAGCGAGCAACGGCTTCCTCAAGACGGCGAGAGAATGCGCGGGCTTCGACATGGTTGGTCTGGGCGCGGCTGGAAATCTCTCCCGCCAAGAGCTTCTTGAGCGCTTCCAGTGCAAGGTTCTTTTGCTTGAGCTGGTCGATTTCGGCGAGGAACTCGTCGGACATGATCGAAATGTCGGGCGAATTGATTCCGGCGGCCTTGAGCACGTCCACAATTTCCGAATTGGCGACCGCGCGATCGATCAATTGGCGGATCGCAAAGGCGCGTTCGTTGCCAGCAATTCCACCCTTGCTGTCCGACTTCACCAAGGCGGCTTTGACCGCCTGAAAAAAGCCAATCTCGTCGCGCACCTGACCGGCAAGCGAACTCGCCGCTGCCAGGGCGAACGCTTTGCCAAGGCTGAGGACCATCCCCTCGAAGGCGCGGTGCGCGCGCTTCTTCATTTCGGGATCGCGCTCCTTGACCGATTCCTGCTCCTGCCACTTCAGCACCCAATCCAGACCGCCCGCCAGTGCAGCAAGTTTCGCTTGCGGTGCGCCAGACAGGGCAGGGCGAAATTCGAAGCCATGGAACACGCCCGAAACGCGTTCATACCACTCCTGAAGCGCCGCAACCGCTTGTTCCTCATCGATCCCGGTCTTGTCGCGGTCCCCCTCACTGTAGTCTGCAAGTGCCGACCGAAGGTTTTGCGCGATTCCGATATAATCGACGATCAGCCCGCCCGGCTTGTCGCGGAACACGCGGTTCACGCGAGCAATCGCCTGCATCAGCCCGTGGCCATGCATCGGTTTATCGACATACATGGTGTTCATGCACGGCGCGTCGAAGCCGGTTAGCCACATATCGCGGACAATCACCAGCTTGAGCTGATCGGCTGGATCGCGGGCGCGCTTGGCCAGTTCGTCGCGGCGGCGCTTGCTGCCAACGTGGGGTTGCCAGTCCTTGGGATCGCTCGCCGATCCCGTCATGACGATCTTGATCGCGCCGTTTTCGTCGTCGTCGGAATGCCAGCCCGGACGGATCGCGACAATTTCATTGTAGAGCGCAACACAAATCCGGCGGCTCATGCAAACCGCCATGGCCTTGCCGTCCAATGCTTCGATCCGCGCCTCCAAATGCGCGACTAGATCGGCAGCGACCTGCTTGAGGCGCTTCTTCGATCCAACCAGAGCCTCGACGTTCGACCACTTGGCTTTGAACTTCTCGGCTTCGGTCAGGCTGTCATCTTCGACCAGCGCCTCAATCTCTGCATCGATCAGCGGCTTTTCTTCCTCGCTGAGTTCGATCCGCGCCAACCGGCTTTCATAGTAGATCGGGACCGTCGCCCCATCCTCGACCGCGCGGCTGATATCGTAGATGTCGATATAGTCACCGAAGATCGCGGGGGTGTTCTTGTCGCTACCTTCGACCGGGGTTCCGGTGAAACCGATGAACGAGGCGTTGGGCAGCGCCTGACGGATATAGTGTGCATAGCCATAGCGCCTTGCCCCGGTCTTGGCGTCCATCTTTGCCGCGAAACCATACTGGCTGCGGTGCGCTTCATCGGCGATCACGATCACGTTGCGCCGGTCAGTCAGCAGCGGATAGGTTTCCTCGCTGCCAATCGGTGAGAACTTCTGCACCGTGGCAAAGATCACCCCGCCAGCCGAGCGCTCCAGCAGGCGCTTCAGGTCTTCGCGGCTGTCCGCCTGTTCGGGCTTCTGGCGGATCAAATCGCCGCATAGGCCGAAGGTGCCGAATAGTTGGTCGTCCAGATCGTTGCGGTCTGTCAGCACGATCACCGTCGGGTTTTCGAGTTCCGGCGAATTGACCGCCAGCCCCGCAAAGAAGGCCATCAGGTAGCTTTTGCCCGATCCTTGCGTATGCCAGATCACCCCGATCTTGCGGTCGCCATCGGGGCGGCTGGCATCGATGGCTTCGCACAGCGCCTTTTGCGCGCCGTGGAACTGGTGATAGCCCGCGATGATCTTGAACGGCCCGTCGCCCTTGTCGCCAAACACGGTAAAATCGCGGATCAAGCGAAGGAAATTGCCGCGCTCGAACACGCCCCTAAGCAGCGTGTCGAGTTCGGGCGTGCCGGGAGGGGCATAGTCCTCGCCGCCGACCGTGCGCCACGGCATGAACCGCTCTTCGTCGGCAGAGAGTGAGCCGATCCGTGCCTTTACCCCATCCGATGTAACCAGCACCGCGTTGGTGCGAAACAGCGAGGGGATTTGATCCTTGTAGTTGTCGAGCTGCCTGAACGCGCCCGAAAGCGTCGCACCCTCGCTCCCCGGATTCTTCAACTCCAGCACGGCCAGCGGCAGACCGTTGACGAACAACACCAGATCGGGCCGCCGGTTGTTGCGCCCTTCGATCAGGGTGAACTGATTGACCACAAGCCAGTCGTTGGCCTCGACGTTATCGAAATCGACCAGCCAGACCTTGTCGCCGACGATCCGGCCATCCGCC
>JANOOJ010000224.1:0-4191 GCA_031421295.1 Novosphingobium sp. | reverse complement strand
CTCATCTGTTCGCCGCCGCCCCACACGGCTTCGCCCGGTTCGGCATGGAACCGCAGCCAGATACGGTCGTGCGCCGGGTCGGTGGCGGTGAGGACCAGGTCGGTGCCGCTGAGCACCATCTCGGCGACTTTGTACCCATCTGCGGAAAAGGTGACCGCCTCACCATCGATTGACCATTCGGCGGGTTCGATCACCGCCGTCGGGGTATCCTCGATCCGGAAATTGCCTCGGATCATCTCGATTTCTGGTGCCCCGGACCCTATGGCTAACGCCGGACAGTCGGCGCGATGGCGCAGCACGATCCGGCTGTCCAGCAGCAGGTCGAATCCGTCATCCACGACTGAAAATCGCGCGTTCACGCCGTTTGTCTCTCCCACTCGCCCCGGTCTATCGGCCCCTGTGGCACGGACGCCACAGTTTAATGCTCTCCGTATGACACCGCTTGACATATCGGCGAACCGGACGCAATTCAAGCGCCCAAGCGGCATCGTTTCACGCGATAGAGCTGCGCAGGTTCGATGCCGGCAATGCAGCAAATGCCGCCGGCCAGAGGGAGGAAATCATGAAATCCACGCTTCGCAGCACGTCCGCGCTCGCTTTGGCGGCCACCGCATTGGCGCTTTTCGCTGCTCCGGCATTCGCGCAGGACACCGCCGCCGAATCGGTTGAAGAAGCCGCGCCCGGCGAAATCGTCGTGACCGCGCAGAAGCGGTCGGAGAACTTGCAGGACATTCCGCTCGCTGTTTCGGTGCTAAGCGGTGAGGCGCTCGCCCAGACCGCCCGACCCAGCGTGGAAAGCGCGGCGCAGCTGGTTCCTTCGCTCAACTTCCTCAAATCGGGCACCACGCTCAACCAGACGATCTTCCTGCGCGGGGTTGGCACCGCGACCTTCTCGATCGCGGGTGAGCCCTCGGTTTCGACCGTTGTCGACGGCGTGGTCTATGCCCGCTCTGGCGAGGCGTTCAGCGATTTGATCGACATCGCCCAGCTCGAAGTATTGCGCGGCCCGCAAGGCACATTGTTCGGCAAGAACGCTTCGGCCGGGGTGGTCAACATCACCACGATCATGCCCAAGCACGAGTTCGGGGGAACTGTCGAGGCGAGCTATTTCGATCGCAATGAATTCCGCGGCAAGGCGGCGGTCAACCTGCCGCTCGGTCCCGACCTAGCGGCGCGCTTCACCGGCTTCTACGGCGAATATGACGGCAATATCCGCAACGTCACCCGCGGCACATGGGTCAACGGCTACAAGCATTTCGGCGGCCGCGCGCAGTTCCTCTATGATCCGTCGGACAATCTGCGGATTTATGCCGCCGCCGATTATCACAAGAACAACGACGATTGCTGCGCCGACATCATCGCTACCGGTCCGCTGACCGGCGCGGGGGTCGCGACCACCAGCCTCGCCTTCAATGTGCTGCCGACCCCGGCCGGGGCGGATACTCGGGCGGTGACGCAGGATCTGATCACCGCAACCAAGGAAGAGGGTTGGGGCGTCTCGCTCCAGGCCGATATTGGCGTGGGCAGCCACACGCTGACCTCGATCACAGCCTATCGTGAATGGGATAACACCGAAATCCGCGACGGCGATTGGCTCGACAGGGCCTATGTCGGCTTCAATCAGCTGCATGACACGGGTCCGCAGACGACCGATACGTTGACGCAGGAAGTCCGGCTGACTTCACCTGCGGACCAGGTCATCTCCTACGTGCTCGGCGGATATTATTCCAAAGCCAATTCGCGGCGCATCTTCCGCCGTGACGATGTGATCTGTACCGCAGTCGTCGGCGCGCCGACTACCGCGCTGATCCCCTGCGGCAGTGCCAACGCCAATGCTTCGACCACCCCGTTCGGGATTGCCGATTTCGGTTCGACCTTCGAGAATTTCGCAGCCTTCGGACAGGCGACCGCGCGGCTCGGGGATCACGTCCGGTTGATCGGCGGGCTGCGCTACAGCAAGGACGACCTGTCGGTGTTTCACAGCCGCGTCTCGACCGGGCTGACGGTGACCGGGGGTATTCCCCAGGCTGCGCCGGGCATCCAGCCCAACTTCGACCAAGGCGTGTTCGACAGCTATACGTCGTTGGTTGCAGGCGGCACGTTACCCCCGGTAGCGCTGCAAAACTCGCTCGCCGCATCGAACGGCAGGCCGTTTAGGACCAAGACCTCGAACGACAATCTGTCGGGAAAAATCGCGCTCCAGGGCGACTTCAGCGACGATGTGATGGGCTACGTCAGTTACTCGCGCGGTTACAAGGGCCCAGCCTACAACGTCTTTTTCAACCTGACCGCAACCGGCACCAATGTGATCGCACCGGAAACGTCGGACGCCTACGAAGTGGGGCTGAAAAACACCCTGTTCGACGGCAAGATGACATTCAACGTCGGAATTTTCCTAGCCAACTACCACAATTTCCAGGCCAACAATCCCGATCTGGTGGCGGGCGTCGTGGTGACACGCTTCACCAATGCCGGTGAGGTTTCGACCCGCGGGATAGAGGTTGACGTCAACTGGCGGCCGATCGACGATCTCAACATCTCGGGCGGGGTTGCCTATACCCACGCCCGCGTCGATGATTTCAAATTGCCGCCGGGTGCAGCCTCGACCGCCGCCATCCCGGGTGGCACCCCGCTGGGCTTTGCGCCCGAGTGGAAAGGATCGCTGTCGATGGATTACCGCATCCGCGGCAGCGGGATCGACGTGTTCCTGGGGGCGCAGGCCAATTTCCAGAGCAGCCAGCTTTCGCTGTTCGCCGCCAACGCGGTACAGCGTCAGCTCGGAACAATCCCGGCTTATGAACTGGTCAATCTATCGGCGGGCATCGGCGATTCGGATGATAAATATCGGCTGACCTTCCAAGTCCGGAACTTGTTCGACACCTCTTATGCGGCGGCGATCATCAATGGCGGACCCGGCGGAGCCTACCGCTACCAGATCCCGCGCGATGCCGATCGCTACTTCGGGGTGACCGGCCGCGTGAACTTCTAGGAGTCGATTGCTGAGGATCCTGGGCAGACCAAACGCACCGGTTGGCGAGTTGGCGGCGGCGGTGGGGCAGCCGATCCCGCGTCCCCGCAAAAGCTCGCCCAGGGACGCAATTTCGCGATGCTCCGCGCGAGGTTGCGCTGATCGGTGCGGTACCCAATCGCTGTTCGTTGCGATCGAGCACGCGGGCGGGATGCAGACCCGCTATGGCCATCTGTCGCGGATCGCCGTCGCCCCCGGCCAGCCGGTCGGTGCGGGCGAGGTGATCGGCTTTGTCGGATCGACCGGCCTCTCGACCGGGCCGCACCTCTACTACGAAGTGCGAATCAATGGCGCGGCGGTGAATCCGCTGGCGGAGAAGCGGTAATTCCTGACGCCTCCGCACGAGATTGCTTTGACAGACCCCGCCCAACAGTGCTGAATTAACCGGGCAATTAATCGGAGATTTGCCGTGGATATCGAATTCAGCCCTGAGGATCTGGCGTTCCAGCAGGAAGCCCGCAGCTTCATCGCCGAAAACTATCCCGCAGCGCTGCGCGGCAAGCAGGACGAGGGCGACGAGCTGACCAAGGAGGATTTCCTTTCATGGCACCGCGTGCTCGCCAAAAAGGGCTGGATCGCCCCGGCCTGGCCGAAGGAATATGGCGGCACCGGCTGGACCCCGACGCAGCGCTTCATCTGGTCCGAGGAAATCGCCCGCGCCGATGCAATCCGCATCCTGCCGTTCGGGATCGCGATGGTCGGCCCGGTGATCTACACTTTCGGCACCCCCGAGCAGAAGGCGCGGTTCCTGCCCGGCATCCTCTCGGGCGACGACTGGTGGTGCCAGGGCTATTCGGAGCCGGGCGCGGGGTCCGACCTTGCCTCGCTGCGCACCAAGGCGGTGCGTGACGGCGACGATTACATCGTCAACGGACAGAAAACCTGGACGACGATGGCGCAGCACGCCGACTGGGGCTTTTTCCTGGTCCGCACCAATTCCGAGGGCAAGCCGCAGGAGGGCATCAGCTTCCTGCTGATCGACATGAAAACGCCGGGGATCACCGTCCGCCCGATCATCACGCTGGGCGGCGAGCACGAGGTCAACGAGGTCTGGCTCGAGGACGTCCGCGTGCCGATCGCCAACCGCATCTATGAGGAAGACAAGGGCTGGACCTGCGCCAAGTTCCTGCTCGCGCACGAGCGCAGCGGGATCGCCGGGGTGG
>JANOOJ010000223.1:0-2175 GCA_031421295.1 Novosphingobium sp. | reverse complement strand
CCCGAAGCGGCCTGCCCCGGATTGGCCGAGCAAGCCGCCAGCAGCAGAACCGAGGCCAGCGCGGAGGAAATCAATCGCATGGTTCTTCCTCTTGTCCGTCGGCGGCCCATTCTTCTGCCGCTTCCACGCTGGCGGCATTGACCAATTCTCGCGCGCTGTCCAGCGGGTGACCGGCGCGGAGCATCGCGCCAATCTGCTTTTCGCGCGCGGCGCGATCGGCGGGCGGTGGGCCATAGGGGCCGAGCCTGCGTTTGCGGGCCAGGGCCAGCGCGGCGGCGCGCTGCGCGGCTTCGCCGGCCCGCACCTCATCGCGCAGCTCTTCGGCGATGCCCGCCGCGTGCAGTGCCTGATCGATCCGCCGTTTGCCATAGCCGCGCCTGAGCAGGCTGCCGCTGCGCGAACGGGCGAAGGCTGCATCATCGACATAGCCGTTCGCCACGAACCGCTCGACCAATACGTCCAGCGCAGCAGGGCTCTCCCCGTCCCACCCGCGTTCGCGCAATTTGCGCTTGAGATAGGCTTCGAGCTTGGCCGCGCTGGTGGCGAAACGGGCGACATAATAGAGCGCCAAATCGTTCAGCCGCGCCGGATTGAGCGGCTGCGGCGGGCGGCGCTCTCGCGCCTTGGGGCGGTGGGCTGATCGCATCGGCCATAATCGTGCCACACTCCGCCCCGATTGGGGAAGGCCGCGCATGGGGATAAATATCCCCGTGCCCCCGGCGACCCCGATAACAGGGCGTCTGCTACAACGACGGGTTTTCGCACATGACCGACGCCGCTACGCTGGTGCCGACCGAGACCGCTGAGCTGGTCCCGACTCCCAACACGGACGCGCTGCCGCGCCGCTTTGCCGATTTCGCCACCTTCGACGAAGCGCTGGACTATGCGGCGCGGGGCAAGCGGGGGCTCAATTTCCATGACCCGCGCGGCAAGCTGGCGCGAGTCTACCCTTACAGCGAATTGCGCGTCGATGCGCTGGATATGGCGCGACGCCTGATCGGGCATGGCGTGAAGCCGGGTGACCGGATCGCGCTGGTCGCCGAGACCGGCCCCGAGTTTGCCGCGCTGTTTTGCGGCGCGGTCTATGCCGGGGCCTGGCCGGTCCCGCTGCCGCTGCCGACCAGCTTTGGCGGCAAGGACAATTATATCGATCAGCTAAGCGTCCAGCTCGCCAGCTCCGATCCGCTGATGCTGCTCTATCCCGCCGAAATTGGCGAGATGGCTGGTGCAGCCGCCGTCCGGCAGGGTTGCGAGGGTGTGGCCTGGGAAGATTTCGCGCAGGCCCCAGCGCCGGATTGCCTGCTACCCACGCTTAAATCTGACGACATCTGCTATCTGCAGTATTCGAGCGGCTCGACCCGCTTCCCGCATGGGGTCGCGGTGACGCATGAGGCGCTGCTGTCGAATCTCGCCGCGCACAGCCACGGGATGGAGTTCGCCGAAACCGACCGCTGCATCAGCTGGCTGCCGTGGTATCACGACATGGGGCTGGTCGGCTGCTTCCTCTCGCTGATCGCCAACCAGGTCTCGGCCGATTTCCTGCGCACCGAGGATTTCGCGCGCCGCCCGCTCGCCTGGCTCGATCTGATCAGCCGCAATCCCGGCACCTCGTGCAGCTATTCGCCGACCTTCGGCTATGACATCTGCGCGCGCCGCATCTCCAGTCAGAGCCACGTCGCCGACCGCTTCGACCTGTCGCGCTGGCGGATCGCGGGCAACGGTGCCGACATGATCCGCCCCGATGTGATGCAGGGCTTCGTCAACGCCTTCGCCGATGCGGGATTCAAGGCCGCCGCCTTCCTGCCGAGCTACGGCCTGGCCGAAGCGACGCTGGCAGTCACCATCATGCCGCCGGGCGAAGGGATCCGGGTCGAGCTGGTCGAGGAAGAGCGCCTCTCGGGCAGCCCGCGTGATCTTTCGCGTCCCGCGCGCTACCGCGCAATCGTCAACTGCGGCAAGGCGGTCCGTGACATGGCGCTCGAGATCCGCGGCGAGCATGGCCATGCGATGCCCGATCATCACATCGGCAAGGTGTGGTGCAAGGGCCCCAGCGTGATGCACTCCTACTTCCGCGATCCCGAATCGACCGCCGCCTGCCTGGTCGATGGCTGGCTCGATACCGGCGACATGGGCTATATGGTCGATGGCTATTTGTTCATCGTTGGCCGCGCCAAG
>JANOOJ010000222.1:0-8888 GCA_031421295.1 Novosphingobium sp. | reverse complement strand
CTTTGCTGCTGGCCAATTGCAGCCAGGGCGATGTGATCGTCCATTCGGGTCCGCTCTATGCCGCGACCGAGGGCTTCATCGCCAAGACCATGTCGCGCTTCGGGATCGGCTACGTCGATTTCCCCGCCGGGGCGACCCGCGAGGAAATCGGCGCGGCAATCGAGCAGGGCAAGGCGATGGCCGCGCAGCAGGGCGGCAAAATGGCGATGCTCTACCTCGAAAGCCCCGCCAACCCGACCAATGCGCTGGTCGATGTCGAGGCGGTGGCTGCCGCGCGCGATGAACTGGCACCCGGCGCGCCGATTGCGATCGACAACACGTTCCTCGGGCCGCTGTGGCAGCAACCGATCCGCCAGGGCGCGGACATCGTGGTTTACTCGCTGACCAAATATGTCGGCGGCCATTCGGATCTGGTCGCGGGCGGGCTTTCGGGGACGAAGCGCTGGATGGATCCGATCCGCATGCTGCGCAACACGATGGGCACAATTGCCGATCCCAACACCGCGTGGATGCTGCTGCGCAGCCTCGAGACGGTCGAACTGCGGATGAGCCGCGCGGGCGAGAACGCTGCCAAGGTTTGCGCTTTCCTCAAGCAGCATCCCAAGGTCGAAGGGCTCGGCTACCTCGGCGACATCACCGATCCGCGCCAGCAGGACATTTACAACCGCCACTGCACCGGGGCGGGCAGCACGTTCAGCCTGTTCATCAAGGGCGGCGAGGCGGAGAGCTTTGCCTTCCTCGACGCGCTCAGGATCGCCAAGCTCGCGGTCAGCCTCGGCGGGACCGAGACGCTCGCCAGCCACCCCGCCGCGATGACCCACCTCTCGGTTCCGGACGCGCGCAAGGCCGCGCTGGGCATCACCGACAATCTGGTGCGGATCAGCCTCGGGATCGAGGACGCCGACGATCTGATCGCGGACTTCGATCAGGCGCTCAGTCAAGTCTAGCGCGAACAACGCGCCAGAATTTTACTTGACTTTACTTCGATGGTATTGTCGCGACTCGCAATACGGGGGCGGCCATGCGGAAAGTCGATACACAGGGCAAGTTGCGGCTTCAGGCGATTGCCGGAACCTATGTCGTGATGATGGGGTTCGATCTCGATCCCGGCGATTGCGACGGTCTGCTCGGCTTCACCGTGCACCGGACCTCGCACGACGAGGACGAGGCCGGATATATAACCGGGATGAAATGCTTCGCGGCGACCGACCCCGGCTTCCCGACCGGATCGCATTATTCGACCGACAAGCACCCGGTGCAAAGCTTCCAATGGGCCGATTATTCGGCCAAGCCCGGCCATAGCTATACCTACCGGGTGACCGCGCGAAAAGGCACGCCCGAGGCGCTGACCGAATTCGCCACCGCAAGCGTCAAGATTAGGACAGAGAAGGTGGCTGGCCGGTTACACGACGTCCATTTCAATCGCGGCATTTCGGCCTCGCAGGAATATGCCCGCCGGTTCGGCAACCGCAGGCCCGGCGCGGTTGGCGGCGAGGACGATTTCACCGGAAATCCGGCATTCGTCTGGCTCTCACGCGGCTTGTTCGAGGCCCTGCAGGACTACGTCAAGTCGATCCCGGCGGGGGACGCGTTGCGGGTTGCGGCCTACGAGTTTTCGTTCACGCCGGTGCTAATGTTGTTCACGGTGGCGCTGGCACGCGGGGTCGATGTGCAGATCGTCTACGACGGTCGCGAAGATGACAAGGGCAAGCCGGGAAGGGACAATCGCAAGGCCGTGGGGGATGCGGGGTTGGCCGATGTTTCGACCGAGCGCACGCAGAACGCTGCGACGATATCCCACAACAAGTTCATTGTTCATCTGCACGGTGGCGTACCGCAATCGGTGTGGACCGGGGGCACCAATTTCTCGCGCAGCGGGATTTTCGGGCATTCGAACGTCGCCCATGTGGTCAAGGACCGGGCAGTTGCGCAGCGGTACCTCGATTATTGGATCCTGTTACGCGGCGATCCGAAAATCGCCCCCTTGCGAACGGCAGTCG
Source organism: Novosphingobium sp. (assembly GCA_031421295.1). Taxonomy (GTDB): domain Bacteria; phylum Pseudomonadota; class Alphaproteobacteria; order Sphingomonadales; family Sphingomonadaceae; genus Novosphingobium. Next base: position 6,888 of record JANOOJ010000222.1, on the reverse strand, counting down.
AAAGCCTCTCGCCGCTCCCACCGATCCCGGTCCCGACCGGCGTAGGCCAGTTCTTCAGTCCGCGCCCGAACCGGGCAGCGCTCGACTGGATGGCCGAACTGGCAATGACCGCGCAGCACGGGTTGTTCATGACCTTTGCCTTCGGGATGCACAAGGTCTTCAAGGACGTCTATCGAACGTCCTCCGCCGGACTACGCTTTGCATTGATGGAGCAGAAGACACGAGGCGGTTTGAAGCGCACCGATCCATTGCGCATTGCCGAGGAAGCCGAGATCGACCAACTGCGATTCATGCCCGAAAACGTCTTCGCGGTCGGTTCTCTCATTGCCACCAACGCGATCGATGGCTGGCTGGAAGAGCAGCTTTCGGGTTTGAGCAAGAACGTCAACTACATCCACAACAAGTTCATGCTGGTCGATCCGCTCGGCAGTGACCCGGTGGTGGTGTGCGGTTCGGCCAATTTCAGCCTCAAATCGATCGAGACCAATGACGAGAACATGTTGGTGGTGCGCGGCAACACGCGCATCGCCGACATCTATCTGGGCGAATATATGCGGCTGTGGAGCCATCACGCGTTTCGCGAATCGCTGCAATGGCGCGACGAGGATGATCGCCCCAAGTTCCTCAAGACCGACGACTGGTGGCGCGACGCGTTCGGATCGACCGAACGATCATCTCGCCGCCAGTATTTCGCGCCAGCTTGAGCCTCGCCTGTCAGCCCGGGGCGACCTGCGGGGACGGTGCAACCGGAGTGGCCGCGCGCAGCCGCATCGGCTGGCGCTGCCAATAGGTCAGCGAGCGCCACAGCCACTCGAACGGGCCGAAGCGGAAGTGCTTGAGCCACAGCGGGCTCCACACCAGTTGCGCGACCCAGATCGCCGCCACGACGATGTAGAGCTGCCAGCGTTCGAGGGCCGAGAACAGGCCCAGCCCGAGGCCGAAACTGTAGAACAAGGTGGTGCAGATCAGCGTCTGGATCAAATAGTTGGAGAGCGCCATCTGGCCGACTGCGGCGAGCGCGCGCTGGAGCGGCCCCAGCACCCCGGCCTTGATCGCCATCAGCAATACCCCCAGATGCCCGGTGACCATTGCCAGGCGGCTGAACTCGTAAGTCGTCATCGCCTCCATGAAACCCAGCCGGGCGAAGTTCGAATCGATGACGATCCCGAGTTCGCGAATCCCCAGCGGGATGCCGATCGCGTAACCGGCAATGGCCATGATCGCGTAGAATCGCAGCGACCGGGTGGCCCCCAGAACCCCCAGATTGAGCAAAGCCATGCCGATGAGCATGAACGGAATCGCGTCGAAAAAGAGCCATGGCGGCGCGCCGGTCCACTGGAAACCATAGGCGATCGGCGCTTGTCCGGCCACCGCGTCGAGGTAGCTGCCCTCGTGCCAGGCGCGCTCGGCGGCGGCGCTTTCGGGGGTTGCGATTGAATGGAGCCGTTCTTCGTCCCAGCCGGCGATGGCCTGCGTCTGCGCGGCATTGAGCTGGGCTCCCTGCGCCTTGGCGTTCTGCGCCGACACTGCCGCATTGTGAAGCTCGACCCCTGCCCCGTAGCCCGCGATCATGAACGCGGCGGCGCAGGCGAGCAGCGCTCCGGCGATCCCCAGCTGGACCCGCGGCGACAGCTTGCGCAGCGCGAACAGCACCAGGCCGCAGAGCGAGTAGGCGAACAATATCTCGCCGATCCACAGCAGCAGGAACCAATGAATCACCCCGAACAGCATCATCCACAGCATCCGGCGAAAGTGGATTTCGGCGGCCATGATTCCCGCCCCGGCCCGCTCCATCCGCTCGGTCAGCAGCACGATGCTGGCCCCGAACAAAAGCGAGAAGATGCCGCGCATCGTCCCCTCGAATCCGACCGTGACGAACTTGTAGACCACGAGGTTGAGGCCCGTGGCGCCGCCATCGATCGTCGGGTTGTCGTAGGCCTGATGAACGAGACCGAACGCCGTGATGTTCATCATCAGGATCCCCAGCACAGCGACGCCGCGCAGGATATCGAGCGATTCGATCCGCGCGGCCTTCACCACCGGCGCAACGCCGGACAGTGCCGCAGTATCGGTAGTCATCTGTCATCTCCCCGGAGGCCGGATGGAGATGCGAACCCATAATACCTCGCGCCGCCCAGCCCCCGGTGGCATGCGCAGCCCGATGCTATACTGCGACCGGGCAGGCGGCAAGCTTGCGCGGGTCCTGCGGTTCTGCTCTGGGCTCAACGACTGCCACCCGAGTACAACCCGATGTCCGATAAGCCCCACGACAAGCTCCAGCCCGATCATCCGCCGCTGCGCCCCGGCCTCGCGCCCGTCGCGAGCGGCGACTGGGCCGGATGGTATCACTGGGAGCCGGTCGACAGCTTCGAGGAGCTGGCCGGACCGTTTTATTGCCGCCCCGATGGCGCGGATATCCTCTGCGGCTTCCGCCCCGGCGACAAGAACCGCAACGGCGGCGGCAATATCCATGGCGGGGCGCTGATGACTTTCGCCGACTATGCGCTGTTCATGATCGCGGGCGGCATCGCAACCGCATTCCACGGCGTGACGGTGACGATGAACAGCGAATTCGTCGGTGCGGCGGAACCGGGCCGCCTGTTGCTGGCGCGCGGCGAGGTCACCCGCGCCGGGGGCAGCCTGGTGTTCGTGCGGGGGATGATCGCCGATGAAGGCCGCGCGGTGCTGACCTTCTCGGCCACGCTCAAACGGCTGCGCGCCCGGGACTGATTACCCCTTCCACGCGCGGCGTTCTTCGCCCTGGCGCAGCACTTCATAGGCGAGCTGGAGCGCCTGAAACGCCTTGGCGGCGTCATCGTCGCCGGGACGGACGTCGGGGTGAACCAGCTTGGCCTTGGCGCGATAGGCCTTCTTGATCGCGTCGGCATCGGCATCGGGCGTGAGATCGAGCAGGTCGAGCGCGCGCAATTCGTCGCGGCTGCGGGTGCCGTCGCCCGATCCCGCCCAGCTATAATGCGCGGCTTCCTTGAACCCGCTGTTGTCACGGGTCTCGTCGGCTTCGCGCGCGGCGGCTTCCTCGGCGGTGAGACCCGCGAAATAGTCCCAGCCCTGGTTGTATTCGGCGGCGTGGCGCTGGCAAAAGTACCAGCGATCCGGGCTGTTGGGCGATTTAGGCGCGGGGCACTCGCCCGCATCCGAGCACCCCTGCCGGTCGCACAGCCGCACGGTGACAGCCTCGCGCCCCGCGCCGTAGCCGCCCCAGCGGGGAAAGCCCCAATTGTCCGATCTGCGCGCGCCAACCATCCGATCAGCGATATGCGCTTAGGGCGGGTTTGTGCAAGGGCGAGGAGCCGATCATGAAAATTTAAGTTTCAAATGGCAATGTTGCATTGCAGTAGGGCCGAACGCGCCCTATATTGAGATCAGGTTTTCAGGATAACGCCCCATGAGCAAGCAGCTTGCCCTCTCCGCCGCCCTCTCGATCTTCGCCATGGCCAGCTTCGCGCTGCTGGGGAGCGAGGCGGTCCATACGACTCTCGCAGCAACGTCCGCGATCCCGCTCAAGGCTCAGGCGGTGGAGCTCCCCGCGCTCGGACAGCTGCTTCCCACCCTGTTCTAATCGATCGTCACGGTCACCGCGCGGCGATTACGCGCCCAGCTGCTCTCGTCCGAGCCCAGCGCGACCGGGCGTTCCTTGCCGAAACTGACCGTCGCCAGCCGTGCGGCGTCGACCCCCAGACTCACCAGATAGTTCTTCGCCGAATTGGCCCGGCGTTCGCCCAGCGCAAGGTTGTATTCGCGCGTGCCGCGTTCATCGGCGTGGCCTTCGAGCGTGGCGCGCTTGGCCGGATAGCGTTGCAGCCACTGCGCTTGGGCGGTCAGCGCGGCGGCATCGGCGCTGTCGATGTTGTAGCGGTCGGTGTCGAAATAGATCGTGTCCTGCCCCGCTGTGGTGGCGACGAAATCGGCCTGGCTGCCCGGCGTCGCGACGCCCGACATGGTGCCGGTCGAAGTATCGGTGGCCACCGCCGGGCCCGGATCGGGCGGCAATTGCTTGGGCGCTTTGCTGGCACAGCCGGCCAGTGCGGCGCTGCCCATCAGCGCGAGAGCGAGGTTCCTGAGATTGGCCATTGTGGTCTCCTTCATCGATCAGGGTTCAAACTTAGCAACGCATTTCACGGCCGAACGGGTCCCCAGGCGGGGTCCGAACCATCGACCGGGGTGGCAAGACGGCGTTCGTTGCGTCCGGTAAGATCGACCTGCCAGATGCTCGCCTTGCCCGAGCCGCGTTGGGTGCGGAAGAACTGGACGATCCGGCCATTGGGCGACCAGGTCGGAGCCTCGTCCTGCCAGCTGTCGGTCAGGTAACGCAGTTCGCCGCCTCCAGGGCTCATCACTGCGATGCGGAAATTGCCCGCGATGTGGGTGAAGGCGATCTGATCGCCGCGCGGGCTCCATTCGGGTGTCGCCGCGCGCCCGCCCATGAAGCTGACCCGTTGCTGGCCGGTCCCATCGGCATTCATCACATAGACCTGCTGGCTGCCCGACCGATCGCTCTCGAACACGATCTTGCGGCCATCGGGGGAGAAGCTCCCGCCGATGTCGATCCCCGGGCTGTCGGTCAGCTTGACGCTCTCGCCGCCCTGCGCCGGGATGCGGTAGATGTCGGTGTTGCCGGCTATCGCCATCGAATAAAGGATCCAGCGGCCATCGGGCGACCAGCGCGGTGCAAAAGTCGGGTTGCGGCTTTGGGTGATCAGCCGCTGCTGCCCGCTATCGAGGTCATAGACATAGATCCGCGGATTGCCGTTCAGGTAGCTCAGATAGAGCAGCGACTTGTAATCGGGCGAGTAGCGCGGGGTCAGCGCGGTCGTAGTGCCGTTGGTGATATAGCGGTGATTGGCCCCGTCCGAATCCATGATCGCCAGCCGCTTCATGCGGCGATCCTTGGGCCCGGTCTCGGCGATATAGGCGATCTTGCTGTCGAAGAACGGGCTTTCGCCCGAGAGCCGCGCATAGACCATGTCCGCACATTTATGCGCCGCGCGCCGCCAGTCCGAGGGCGAAACCACCCACGCCGCCTTGGCGAGCTGCTGGCGCAGCGCGACGTCGTAGAGGTAGCAACCGACCGCCAGATTGCCGCCGCCATTGTCGCGCACGAAGCCGTGGACCAGCATTTCGGCACTGCGCCCCGACCAGACACCGTAGTCCGGCGCTTGCACCTGCGCGAAGCCGGGCTGCGGCAGCGCATCGGGGCCGACCGGCTTGAACAGGCCGTTGTTCTTGAGATCGGCGGTGACGATCTGCGCCAGATTGCGCCCCAGTGCGGCGGTGCTGCCGGCATTGGTCTGGGTCGGCACATCGGCATTGGTGGCAAAGGTCGGGATCGCAATGCTGAGGTCCTGCCAGTCGCTTTCGTCGGAGACTGTGACCTCGATGCCTTCTGCCGGTGCTTGGACTGGCTGCGGCGTAGGTGGAAGGGTTTGGGCAAAGGCGCTGCCACCAAGGGTCAAGCACATGATAGCTTGAATGAGGCGGATTTTCATTGGGAAAGCCTTCTGTCGAAGTTTGAGGTCACAACCTGCCAGCCGGAGTACAACTCTTCAGGCAAATTGAACGGTGCTGCCAATCGGACGGCACGAATGGCTTGTTCCGCATGTCGTCCTTTTTGCGCTTGGTTTGCGGGGGTGTCACCCATTTGACGGACTATCTCTGGGGTACCGGCCAAGGTTCCGTCGCGGTTCAATCTGAAACGTACAACGGTGACTAGCTGCTCCACGTCGGGGCCTTGCGGTATCTTCCAGTGAGGCTTCAATTGTCGGGCGATAGCCTGACTAATCGCCGAGCGGACCTGCGGGCCGATGGCGGCGGCGGGCGGGGTGGCCGCCGTGCCATTGCTGCGCGCACCGCTCACGCCTTTGAGGAAATCATTGCCGATCCGGCTGCCCCCGGCGGCGGCCAGAGGGCGGCGCGGCGGGGTGGCGGGAGCCGAAGGCTGAGCAGCGGGTTTGGCCGCCTGCTTGGACGTTGCCCGGGCGGGCACCACCGGGGTCGGCACACGCGGGGTAACCCGCGCGACCGGCTTGGGCAGTGGCGGCGGCGCGGCACTTGGCGCGGGCTGCGGCTGCACCACCGGAGCGGGCGGCGGCGGTGCCTCGCCCAGCACCGGGGCCTCGTCGGGCACGGGCTGCGCGGCGGGCTGCGGCGAGGTCGAGGTCAGGGCGACATCCTCGCTCAGCGTCACCGTCATCCGCTCGGGCACTGGAAACGGCGCAGGCGACGGCGGGCGCAGCACCAGCACCGCGACCAGCGCGACATGCGCGGCCAGCGCGATGATCAGCCCGATGCGTTCTTCGCTGCGCAGGTTGGGTACCGCCATGATGCCGGGCTATGGTGCTATGACTGAACCACTGGTGACCGGCGCGGATGCGCCGGACGATGAGGTGACCAGCGCGATGGAATTGAACCCGGCCCGGTTGAGTTCACCCATCACCCCCATCACCCGGCCGTAATCGAGCGCGCGGTCGGCGCGCAAGGTGACTTGCGGTGGTTTGCCATCCGCGCCTTTGGGCAGGGCCGCGAGCCGATCCGCCAGTTCGCCGGGTGCAACCTCGCCTTGGTCGATGAATACGCGGCCGTCGCTGCCCATCGTGATGGCTACCTGCTGCTGTTCCTGCGCCAGCGCCTTGGCGCGGCTTTCTGGGAGTTCGACCGGCACCCCGGCGGTGAGCAGCGGGGCGGTGACCATGAAGATGATCAGCAGCACCAGCATCACATCGACCAACGGCGTGACGTTGATGTCCGCCATGACTTCTGCTCCTTGAAAAACGGCGCCGCCGCACGAGCGACATAAAAGCTCCCGTGGAGGTGCACGTCGATCACCGAACGCCATTCCTCGACACTCATGTTGAAGAATAAGCGGTCACG
>JANOOJ010000221.1:0-2709 GCA_031421295.1 Novosphingobium sp. | reverse complement strand
ATGATGATGGGCAAGACCCCGGCCAGCATCGAGGCGATCCGCCCGCTGCGCGACGGCGTCATCGCCGACATCGAAGTGGCCGAAGCGATGATCAAATATTTCATCCAGAAGGTCCACGGCAAAAAGAGCCTGCTGCGCTATCCCGAGATCGTCATTTGCGTGCCCTCGGGCTCGACCTCGGTCGAACGCCGCGCGATCCGCGATGCCGCCTCTAACGCCGGGGCCAGCCAAGTGTACCTGATCCTCGAGCCGATGGCTGCGGCAATCGGTGCCAACATGCCGGTGACCGAGCCGGTCGGCTCGATGGTGGTCGATATCGGCGGCGGCACCACCGAAGTTGCGGTGCTCTCGCTGCGCGGGCTGGCCTATACCACCAGCGTTCGCGTCGGCGGCGACAAGATGGATGAAGCGATTGTCAGCTACGTCCGCCGCCATCACAATCTGCTGATCGGTGAAGCCACGGCCGAGCGGATCAAGAAGGATTACGGCATCGCCATGGTCCCCGCCGACGGGATCGGCGAATCGATCCAGATCAAGGGTCGCGACCTCGTCAATGGCGTGCCCAAGGAAATCACCATTACCCAGGCGAACATCGCCGAGGCGCTGTCCGAACCGATCGGCGCGATCATCGAAGGGGTCCGCATCGCGCTGGAAAACACCGCGCCCGAACTCGCCGCCGACATCGTCGACCAGGGCATTGTCCTGACCGGCGGCGGCGCGCTGATCCAGGGGCTGGACGAATACCTCCGCGAAGAGACCGGCCTGCCGGTCAGCGTGGCCGAAGATCCGCTGTCCTGCGTCGCGCTGGGCACTGGTCGGGCGATGGAAGACCCGATATATCGCGGCGTGTTGATGACCGCGTGAGCGCGGTCTTGCTCGGTCTTTTGGAGGAGTAGCCAGTCATGGCGCCGCCGGGCAATCGGCGCTCCGGTTTTTCCCGCAGGGCGCAATATTCGACCTTCGCCGGCTACCTCGTCGCGGTGGCCGGGGTCATCGTGGCCGGGCTGCTGGTGCTCGTCTCGACGCATGACGGTTCGATTTTCGCGGGCGCGCGCAGCGCAGCGACCGACGCGACCGCGCCCGCTGCGCACGTCGCCGCAAAAGGCCGAACCGACTCGCAATCATTGTGGGAGACGCTGGCGGGGTACTTCACCTCGGGCAGCGAGAATGCCCGGCTCAAGCGCGAAGTTGCACTCGCCCGCGTGCGCCTGGCCGAAGGCGCGGCGGTGGCGGAAGAGAACCGCCGCCTGAAGGCACTCATGGGGCTGATGGAAGGCGATCCCCGGCCGGTGGTCGCCACCCGGCTGATCGGTTCGACCTCATCCAGCACCCGGCGCTTTGCCACGCTCGGTGCGGGTAGCCGGCACGGGGTGACGATCGGCATGCCGGTGCGCTCGCCGCTGGGGCTGGTCGGGCGCGTGCTCGAAGTGGGCAGCGGCACGGCGCGGGTCCTGCTGATCACCGATCCCGAGAGCGTCGTGCCGGTTCGCCGCGCGAGCGATGGGATTGCGGCTTTCGCACAGGGGCGGGCCGATGGCACCGTCCAGCTCCGGCTCAACAGCCTCGGCATCAATCCGCTCAAGCGCGGCGATGCTTTCGTTACCTCGGGATCGGGCGGGCTTTATCCGCCGGGAATCGCGATTGCGGTCGTCGTCCGGCTGCTGCCCGATGGGGCGATTGCCCGCCCGCTGAGCGATCCCGGCGCAACCGAGTTCGTGATCGTCGAGCGCGAATGGAACCCGGTGGGCCCCGCCGCAATGCCCGCAGCCGCAACGCCCTGATGCCCTCGCCGCTGCCCATCCCGCGCCAATTGCGCGCGGCGACCCGCAAGCGCATCAACCGCGCGCCCTCGCCCTTGCTGGCACTCGCGGTGCCGTGGCTACTGGTGATGCTGGGGAGCCTTAGCCCGACCTGGCCGCTGATCACTTCGGCCCCGCTGGTCCCGCCGCTGGGCTTGATGATCCTGATCGCCTGGCTGCAACTGCGCCCCGGGATATTTCCGGCTTGGGCGGGTTTCCCGCTCGGCCTGTTCGACGATCTGTTCAGCGGCCAGCCGTTTGGCTCGGCCGCGCTGCTGTGGTCGCTGACGGTGCTGTTGCTCGAACTGCAAGAGTTCCGCTTTCCGTGGCGGATTTACTGGCAGGACTGGGCGGTAAGCGCGGGTCTGGTCGCATCCTGTCTGGTGTTGTCGGCGGCGATTGCGAGCAGCGGCAGTGCTCCGGCGGCGCTGGCGACCATCGCCCCGCAGATCGTGCTGGCGGTGCTGGCATTCCCCATTATCGGCCGGTTGGTCGCGCTGTTCGACCGGTTTCGCCTGCTCCCGCTACGGGACATCGGGTGATGAAGGGACCGGTGCCGCACGTCAGTACGGGCACATTGCAGAACAGCTTCGATCGCCGCAGTGTGGTGCTCGGCGCAATGCAAGGCGGGGTCGGCATGCTGCTCGCGGTGCGGCTGACCTACCTCTCGGTGTTCGAAAGCGATCGCTACAACACTCTGGCCGAGAGCAACCGGGTCAATCTGACGCTGATCCCGCCGCGCCGCGGCTGGGTGCTGGACCGCAATGGCGCGCCGCTCGCCTCCAACCGCGCCGATTTCCGGGTCGATCTGATTCCGGACCGGCTGGTTGATGCCAAGCGGACGATTGCCACGCTGGGCCAGCTTCTCCAGCTGACCGCTGTCGAACTGCGCGATCTCAAGGACCGGGTC
>JANOOJ010000220.1:0-9384 GCA_031421295.1 Novosphingobium sp. | reverse complement strand
GAGGAAGCCAAGGGCCTCGAGTTCGAACTCGATGTCGTCGAAGGCATGCAGTTCGACCGCGGCTACCTCAGCCCCTACTTCATCACCAACCCCGACAAGATGACCGTCGAGCTGGAAAATCCCTATATCCTGATCCACGAGAAGAAGCTGTCGAACCTGCAGGCGATGCTGCCGATCCTCGAAGCGGTGGTCCAGTCGGGCCGTCCGCTGCTGATCATCGCCGAAGACATCGAAGGCGAAGCTTTGGCCACGCTGGTGGTCAACAAGCTGCGCGGCGGGCTCAAGGTCGCAGCGGTCAAGGCTCCCGGCTTCGGCGATCGCCGCAAGGCGATGCTCGGCGATATCGCCACGTTGACCAAGGGCGAGATGATTTCCGAAGAGCTCGGGATCAAGCTCGAAAGCGTCACCGTGGGGATGCTCGGCGAGGCCAAGCGCGTCACCATCGACAAGGACAACACCACGATCGTCGACGGTGCCGGTTCGAGCGACGAGATCAAGTCGCGTGTCGAGCAGATCCGCGCCCAGATCGAAGTCACCACCAGCGACTATGACCGCGAAAAGCTTCAGGAACGCCTGGCCAAGCTGGCTGGCGGTGTGGCCGTGATCAAGGTCGGCGGCGCTTCCGAAGTCGAAGTCAAGGAGCGCAAGGACCGCGTCGACGACGCGCTCCATGCCACCCGCGCGGCGGTCGAGGAAGGCATCGTCCCCGGCGGCGGCACCGCGCTGCTCTATGCCACCAAGGCGCTTGAAGGCATGAAGGGCGTGAACGACGACCAGACCAAAGGCATCGACATCGTCCGCAAGGCGATCCAGACGCCGCTGCGCCAGATCGCCGAGAACGCCGGGCATGACGGTGCGGTTGTTGCCGGCAACCTCCTGCGCGAAGGCGACGAAACGCAGGGCTTCAACGCGGCGACCGATGTCTACGAGAACCTGGTTGCCAACGGCGTGATCGATCCGACCAAGGTGGTGCGCATTGCGCTGCAGGACGCCGCATCGGTTGCCGGGCTGCTGATCACGACCGAAGCTGCAATCAGCGACCGTCCCGACGACAAGCCGGCTATGGGCGGCATGGGCGGCGGCGGAATGGGCGGGATGGGCGGCATGGACTTCTAGTCCGCGCCACTGACACGACACCATAAAGCGGGGCCGGGAGAGCGATCTCCCGGCCCCTTTGTGTTTGCGGGCAAACGGGTTAGACTGCCGCCATGGCCACCATCGCCCTCGATCCCGCCTATCGCCGCGTCGGTGTGCGCGAATTTCTGGCGATGGATTTGGGCGAGGCCAAGGCCGAACTGGTCGATGGCATGATCCTGATGATGGCCGGGGGATCGCCGCGCCATGCCGCCATCGCCGCCAATCTGACCATTGCGCTGGGCAATCGGCTGCGCGGCACCGGCTGCCGCCCCTATGGCTCCGACCTTGCGGTCCGCACGGGTGAGGCGTCGATCCGCTTTCCGGATGTCAGCGTTTATTGCCGCGACGACCGCGCTGCCGATTCGCCCGGCGACCGGCTGCTCGGCGATCCCCGCGTGGTGTTCGAAGTGCTTTCGCCATCGACTGCCTCCAACGACCAGATCACCAAGCTGGCCGAATATCGCGCGCTGCCGGGAGTCCAGGCGGTGGTCTTCGTCGATCCCGAGAACGAGCGCCTGCGGCTGGTCGAACCGGGTGAGCGCGGCGATGCGGGCTGGCTGCCGCACGGCAGCGATCTGGCGCTGCCCATGCTCAGTATCAGTGTACCCCACAGCGAAATATTCGCGGATCTCTAAGGACCTGCCATGATGCGAATCCCCGCCGCCGCCATTGCAATTTGCGCCGCCCTGACGCTAACCGGATGCGCCGCAGCGCCTGCGCGCCCCACGGCGGCCAGCTATGCGTCGGCGCTGGCCGATCCCGCCCGGCCCGCCGCCGATAGCACGCGCGACGCGACCCGGCTGCCGGGGGAATTGCTGGCCTTCGCCGGGATTGCGCCCGGGCAGCAGGTCGGCGACTTCGTGATGGGCGGGGGCTATTTCACCCGCGTCCTCGCCGCAGCGGTCGGACCACAGGGTCACGTCTACGCCTTCCAGCCGGCCGAATTCATCGCTTTCCGCAAACAATATGGCGACGACCAGCGCACTGTCGATGCAGCCTATGCCAATGTCGATGCGGTCGCGGGGCCCTTCGCCGCGCCCGCCTTCCCGGTGCCGCTCGACGCGATCATCACCGTCCAGAACTTCCACGATCTCTACCTCAAGCCCTTTGCACCCGACACCGGCGCGCGGGCGAGCAAGGCGCTGTTCGCGGCGCTCAAACCCGGCGGGACGCTGGTGGTGGTCGATCACAGCGCGGCGGCTGGTTCGGGCACGACGCTGTCCGACACGCACCACCGGATAGATCGGCAGGCGGTGATCGCTGCGCTGACCGGCGCGGGCTTCAAACTTGAGGCGAGCAGCGATCTCTACGCCCGGCCCGCCGATCCGCGCACCGCGAACGTGTTCGATCCGGTGATCCGCGGCCAGACCGATCAGTTCACGCTGCGGTTCCGCAAGCCGAAATGAGCCGCCGGACTCGACCGCCCGTGCATAAAGTGCGCTTCGTCGCTTGGATGTATGCCTAGGTACCTGCCCTGATTAATCAAATACCAAGGTTGGGCGGGCTAGGTATCGCATTGTGAAGACAGGACTCCTCTCGCGATTCTTGAGCGCGCTGGCGCTGACCGGCAGCTTTGCCGCGCCGGTTAACGCAAGCGATCTCGAGAGCTCGTTCGATCAGCTGCTTGGCACCGAATTGCGCGTGCCGCAGGCTCGGCCGATTGCCCCGCTCCTGCAGCCCGCGCCCAGCACCTATGAATCGGCGTTCGAGGCGCAGCTGGCCGCACTCGCCAGCCCGCAAATGGGGCGGATCGGAGTATCGGCGGTCGATCTGGCGACAGGCCGCAATGTTCAGGTCCTCGGCAGCCAGCCGTTCCCGCTTGCCAGCACCAGCAAGATCGCGATCGTCGCGACATTCCTGCAAGGCGTCGACGAAGGGCGTTATCGCCTGACCGACCAGTTTCCGCTGATGGTCCCGCTGCCCTCGCCCAAATTCTCGACCTCGGTCGCGCCGGTGCGCCGCGGCACCATGCTCTCGGCGCTAAGCCTGATCGAGCTCACCATCACCCGCAGCGACAACCAGGCGACCGACGCATTGCTCGCCGCGGTCGGTGGCACGTCCGCAGTCAATCGCTGGGTTCGCAATGCCGGGGTCAGCGGCTTCCGGCTCGACCGCGATATCGCGACGCTGGTGCGCTTTGACGGCGCAACCAATCCGGCCACCACGGTCTATCCGCGCGACAGCGCGACGCCGCTGGCGATGACCCGGCTGCTGGCGGGACTTTATCGCGGCGAATGGCTCACCCAATCGAGCCGTTCCGTCCTGCTCGGCGCGATGGAGCGCTGCCAGACCGGCAAGCGCCGGATGCGCGCGCTGCTCCCCGATGGCGCGCAGGTTGCCCACAAGACCGGTACGCTGAGCAATACTTCGAGCGATGTCGGAATTATCCGCACCCCCGATGGCCATGCCTATGCGGTGGCGATCTATGTCACCGGCCAAGGCGGCAAGACCGGCCGCGATTCGCGCATCGCTTCGATCGCCCGCGCAATTTATGACGGCTATCAGATCGAAAGCTCGAGCGCGCGGCGCAGCGCTTCGCGCTGAGCGGCTGAGCTGATGCGCTAGCGGCAAAGCCGCTCACCGATTTGAAACTTGTGGATTTTGAGCTGGCACCAGCGGCTCGGTGATACCCCGTCTCCGCGTTCCTCCGCGCTCCGGCGTGAACCCGAACCCGCTGCTTACAAACGAAACGCCCCTTGGCATCGGATGACGCAGGGGCGCTTGTTTAGTCCTGAAGGACTGGCTCAGCTCAGTGCTTCACGCCCGACCACACGTTGCGGTAGGCCATATAGCCCAGCGCGGTGGCGAACAGCAGGAAGCCGAGCACCGGCCAGCCGGTCTGCTTGCGCTTGTCGGCAGTCGGCTCGGCAGTCCAGACCAGAAAGGCCGAGACGTCTTTCGACATCTGGGCGACCGTCGGCTTGGGATTACCCGGACCATAGGTCACTTGGCCCTCGGCGGTCAGCGGCGGTGCCATCGCGAGATTGAGATTGGGGAAATAGGGGTTGTAGTACAGCCCCGGTCCGGTCTTGGAATCGGGAAACTCCTTGAGCAGTTTGGCGGGCTGCGCCTGATAGCCGGTCAGCAGCGAATAGACATAAGCCGCGCCATCGTGGCGGGCCTTGGTCATCAGCGACAGATCGGGCGGGATCGCATTGTTGTTGGCCGCGCGCGCCGCGATGTCGTTGGCATAGGGCTTGGGGAAATAATCGGTCGACAGGCCGGGGCGAAGGTTCGCCTCGCCGGTGTTGGGATCGATTCCCGGGACCTGGAAGCCTGCCGCGATCGCCTTCACTTCATCTTCGTTGTAGCCCAGCGCCTTCATATCGCGGAACGCCACCAGCCGGAGCGAGTGGCACGCCGAGCAGACTTCCTTGTAAACCTGGAAGCCGCGCTGGAGCTGCTGCTTGTCGTACCGGCCCAAGGCGCCATCGCTGGCGAAGCCGACGTCCTTGGGGTGCTTGTGGAACGCGTGCTCGGCGGTTTCCTTGGGCGGATCCTGGACAAAGCCGATCGCGCCCCACAGCAGGGACCATGCAAGGGCCGCCGAGAAGAACAGGCCGGCGAGGATGGCAAAGATGCGGATCATGGGTCTCTCTTTCCGTCTCGCTCAGCCGGCCGACAGCGGCACGGCGGGCGGGGCCAGCAACGCGTTTTCATCCTGGCCCAGCACCTTCTCGGTGATCGAGAACGGCAGCGGCTCGGGCCGTTCGATCGAGGAGACGATCGGCAGGATGATCAGGAAGTGCGCGAAGTAGTAGATCGATGCGATTTGGCTGATCATCACGAAGGGCTCTTCCGCCGGGGCCCCGCCGCAGTAGCCGAGGATCAGCACGTCGAGGATGAGCACCCAGAAGAACTTGCGGAACAGCGGGCGATAATTGCCCGAGCGCACCGGCGACTTGTCGAGCCAGGGCAGGAAAAACATCAGCAGGATCGCGCTGAACATCGCGAGCACGCCCATCAGCTTGGCCGGAACGAAGAAGAAGTCCGCCGTGAATGCGCGCAGGATCGCGTAGAACGGCCAGTAGTACCATTCGGGCACGATATGCGCCGGGGTGCTCAGCGGGTTCGCCGGGATATAATTGTCCGGATGTCCCAGCGCGTTGGGGAAAAAGAACAGCACCGCGCAATAGAGGATCAGGAACACGCCCAGCCCGAAGCCGTCCTTGGCGGTGTAATAGGGGTGGAAGGGTACGGTGTCGCTTCGGGTCTTGACCTCGATCCCGGTGGGGTTCGACGAACCCGGGAAGTGGAGCGACCAGATGTGGAGGATGACGACCCCCGCGATCACGAAGGGCAACAGGAAGTGGAGGCTGAAAAAGCGATTGAGCGCGGCGTTGTCGGGCGAATAACCCCCCAGCAGCCACTGCTGCAGCGGCTCGCCGATCAACGGGATCGCCCCGAACAGCCCGGTGATCACCTTGGCGCCCCAGAAGCTCATCTGCCCCCACGGCAACACATAGCCCATGAAGCCGGTCGCCATCATCAGCAGGTAAATCGTTACCCCGAGCAGCCAGATCATCTCGCGCGGGGCCTTGTACGAGCCGAAATAGAGCCCGCGGAAGATGTGCATATAGACCACAACAAAGAACGCCGAAGCGCCGTTGGCGTGGGCATAGCGCATCAGCCAGCCCCAGTTGACGTCGCGCATGATGTGCTCGGTCGAATCGAACGCGATCGCGGCGTTGGGCGCATAGTGCATCGCCAGGATGATCCCCGTGACGATCTGCAGCACCAGGCAAAAGCCCGCCAACACGCCGAAGTTCCAGAAATAATTGAGGTTGCGCGGCACCGGATAACCGGCCCCGATCGCATTGTAGACGAGGCGCGGCAGCGGCAGCTTTTCGTCGAGCCACTGCATCAGCGGCGCTTGCGGCTTGTATTCTTGGGCCCAGGGGAAACTCATATCTCTTGACCTCAGCCGATCTTGACGACGGTATCTGAAACGAACGAATATTCCGGAACCTCGAGGTTCGAGGGCGCAGGCCCCTTCCGGATGCGCGCGGCGGTATCGTAGGACGAACCGTGGCAGGGGCAGAAATAGCCGCCGTACTCACCCTTCACCTCGCCCTCGCTCGCGCCCAGCGGCACGCAGCCGAGGTGCGTGCAGACGCCCATGGTGATGAGCCAGTTGGTCTTGCCTTCCTTGGTCCGCTCGGCAAGCGTCTGCGGATCGCGCAGGGATCCGATATCGACCTTCTCCGCGGCGACGATTTCCGCCGGGGTCAGATTGCGGATGAACACCGGCTGCTTGCGGAAGATGCCCTTGATCGCCTGCCCCGGCTTGATCGCGGCGATGTCGATCTCGGTCGAGCTTTCGGCCAGCACATCGGCCGAGGGGGCCATCTGGCTGAGCAACGGCAGCAGCGTGGCCGCAGCGCCGACGCCGGCCGCGCTGACCGCCGCGATATTGATGAAATCGCGCCGGCGCACACCCCCATGCTCACTGGCGCCAATGGCCGGTTCGGAAGTGGCGATGCCCGCATCTTCTGACATGGTTGACAAATGTCCTGCTCTAGCCTGACCCCGCCTTAAAAGACGTGGCACAAATCGTCCATAGTCGCGCGTCCAGGATGCCCCGCCGCCTGTTCCGTCATGAGCTCAAGCCCCGTCCGGCACCGACTTGGCGGGCCTGATAGCCGCGAAAGCGGACCCTGCCAACCGCGATTTTCGCATGGGATGTTGCGTGTCGCGCGGGGTTTCAGCCGAGCCCGATCAGCGTGAGCTGACGGCCATAGCCGGCCTCTTCGAGATGGGTCGCGCGGCGGTAGGAATAGAAACGCTCGGGCGCGGCATAGGTATCGAGCCCAAGCCGCTCGACCCGGCCGATCCCCGCCGCTTCGAGCCGCCCGGCGACATAGGCTTCGAGATCGAATCGGTAATGCTCGGCGCGTCCGGCCGTGAAATGCGCGCCATTGGCGGGATCGGCCGCGATCAGCCGCGCGGCGAACTTGGCATCCACCTCATAGCTGGCCTGCGCGATGCACGGCCCGATTGCGGCAACGATCCGCGCGCGCCGCGCGCCCAGCCGTTCCATCGCCTCGATCGTCCGGTCGGTCACCCCGGCCGCCGCGCCCTTCCATCCGGCATGCGCCGCGCCGATTACTCCAGCCTCGCGGTCCGCCAGCAACACCGGGGCACAATCGGCGGTGACGATGCCGAGCAGCAGCCCCGGCCGGTCGGTCACCAAGGCATCGGCGTGCGGCCGCGCATCCAGCGGCCATGGCGCAGTGGCGACGACGCAATCGGGCGAATGGACCTGATAGACGGTGGCGAGGTCCGCACCCGGCAGGACTGCGGCAATCGCCCGCGTACGGTTTTCGGCCACCGCGCCATCGTCGTCGCCCGCGCCCAATCCGACATTCAGCCCCGCGACCACTCCGGTCGAAACCCCGCCGCGCCGGCCCAAAAAGCCGTGCGGCAGATCGCCCAGCACCTTGGCACGGATGACCTCGACTTCAGCCAAGCGACCGGCTGACCTGCTCGAAGCTGTCGCGCGACAGCTTGGGCGCAGCCGCGATCCGTTCCAGCTCGGCGCGCATCAGCGCCGCGCGGACCGGCTCGATCCGCCGCCAGCGACCCAGCGGCGGCACGAACCGCGCCGCAGTCTGCGCGTTGAGCGGGTCGAGCGTCAGGATCAGATCGGCGATGATCCGGTAGCCCTCGCCGCTCGCCGCATGGAACCCCTGCGGGTTCGCCGCCAGCGCCATATAAAGCGCGCGGACCCGGTTGGGGTTGCTCATGGTAAAGTCGGGATGCTGCGCCAGCGCCTTGACGTGATCGAGCGCGCGGGGATGGAGCGAGCCCGCCTGGAGCGAGAACCATTTGTCGATCACCAGCGCATTGCCGGCATAGCGCACATGGAATTGCGCGAGCCGGTCTTCGCGCAGCGGCGTGTCCAGCCCGGACAGCACCATCAACGCACCCTGCCGGTCGGTCATGTTGTCCGCCGCATCATATTGCGCGGCGGCGCGCTGCGCGGCGACATCGGGCGCACCGGCGGCGAGATAGACCAGCGCCTGCGTCTTGAGCTTGCGCGCGCCTTTGGCTGCCGCATCGAGGCTGTAGGGCACCGCGCTCACCCGGTCGTGCAAGGCTTCGAGCCACGGCTGCAGCTCGCGCCCGAGCCAGCGCTTGAGCCCTTCGCGCTCGGCATGGATCGCGCCGGGATCGGCGATCAGCAATTGCTCGGCGAGATAGGTTTCGCCCGGCAGGATCATCAGCTCGCCGCGCATCAGATCGTCGAGCGCGGGATCGTCGATCACCGCCGCCAGCGCCGCACCGATCGCCTCGCGTCCGGCCTGCCGCTCGGCATCGCACAACATTCCCCCGCCGACCGCAGCGACCAGATGCTGGACCACCAGCTGCTGCATCGCCTCATAGCGCGCGAAGGGATCGTCGTCTTTGGCGGCAAGGAAGATCAGGTCGGCCGTCTCCAGATCGGCGTCGATCGCCTCCGGCGCGGAAAAGCCCCGGTTGAACGACAGCACCGGGCGCGCGGCAAAGCCGGGGAATGTCAACTCGGCTTGAGGTTCGCTGAGCGTAACCAGTTGTTCACCACCGTGTTTCCCGGATTCGCGGTCGAAGAGCGCGAGCCTGAGTGGAATCGGGACCGGCGCCTTGTCGGGCTGGCCGGGGGTGGGGGGGACGGTCTGTTTGAGATGGAGTGTCGCGGTATCGCCCGCATGGCTCAGCCGCGCTTCGACCCGCGGGGTTCCGGCCTGCTCGTACCACCGCCGGAACTGCGTGAGCTCCAGCCCCGCGCCGTCCTCGATCGCGGTCACGAAATCCTCGCAGGTTGCCGCCTCGCCGTCGTGGCGCTCGAAATAGAGATCGGTGCCCGCGCGGAACCGTTCGGGCCCGGCCATGGTCCGCATCATGCGGATCACTTCGGCGCCCTTGTTATAGATCGTGGCGGTGTAGAAGTTGGAGATCTCCTGAAAGCTGTCGGGGCGGATCGGATGCGCCAGCGGCCCCGAATCCTCGGGGAACTGGGCCGAGCGCAGCACCCGGACATCCTCGATCCGCTTGACTGCTGCCGAGCCCATGTCCTGGCTGAACAGCTGATCGCGCAGCACGGTGAAGCCTTCCTTGAGGCTCAATTGGAACCAGTCGCGGCAGGTCACCCGGTTGCCCGACCAATTGTGGAAATATTCATGCGCCACGACGCCTTCGATCCCGTCGTAATCGCCATCGGTGGCGGTATCGGGATCGGCGAGGATGTAGCGGGTGTTGAAGACGTTG
>JANOOJ010000219.1:0-1838 GCA_031421295.1 Novosphingobium sp. | reverse complement strand
CCCCCGGGCAGCAGTTTGAGCGAAGCGATTGCCAGCCTATGCGCCGGTTCGGCATCGAGCTGGAACAGCGCGGGACGGAGCAGGGCGTAGATCATCGCAAGCCGCGCTATGACAAACTGCAACCGGCCTGTCGCGCGCCATTATGATGATTTTCACCAAAAAATTGTCGATTCCATACAATTCGCCGCGCGCAGACTGTCCTATCCGAATCGAGCGACCCGAAGGACTCGCGGCTATCCAGCCGGGGGTTCGAGACTTCAGATGGCGGTTTTCCAGCCCTCGGGCCGGAAAGCCGCCATTTTTTTTCGGATCGCCCCGGCAGATTGCAAAACCGCGCGCCCGCTCCTAGATAAACCGGAACGAATCACTCCGATTTAGCGAGTTCGCCGCAATGCGCCTGTCGAGCATGGCCGATTATGCCGTCGTCACGATGAGCGCCGCCGCGCGTCATTGCGGAATGGTGCGGGTGTCGGCGGCGCAACTGGCGCTGGAAACCGGGTTGCCGGTGCCGACAGTGCAAAAGATCGTGAGCAAGCTGACCGCTGCAGGCCTGCTGCGTTCCGCGCGCGGGGTGGGCGGCGGGCTCAAGCTCGCGCGCCCGGCGGCGGCGATCTCGCTCGCCGATATCGTCGAGGCGGTCGAAGGCCCGATCGCGCTGACGCCGTGTGTCGATACCGGCAAGCACGATTGCGGGCTGGAAAGCGCCTGCGCGGTCCGCCCGCACTGGGGCGTGGTCAACGCCGCGATGCGCGGCGCGCTGGCCGGCGTGCCCTTGACGCGCTTGGCGGAAGTGGTGGCATGACTTTGTTCACGCAGAGATGCAGAGGCGCAGAGAGGTCGCGCTCTCGGTGCAGCCGCCTTAGCCCCGCGACGCTTTCGCGTGGCGAATTGTCGAATGAGTTGATGGCCTCCGGCCCAACTTTCTATCTCCGCGTCTCTGCGTCTCGGCGTGAATCGTTTTTCAGACCTGCCGCATGAGCGACACCGTCATCCTCAAGGACCAGGCGGCGCATGATGCGGCGGCGCGGGCGGCGGATTACGAGCATGGCTGGTCGGCCGACATCGAGACCGATTTCGCGCCCAAGGGGCTGAACGAGGACACCGTCCGGTTCATCAGCGCCAAGAAGAACGAGCCCGAATGGATGCTCGAATGGCGGCTCAAGGCGTTCCGGCACTGGCTGACCATGCCGATGCCCGACTGGGCCAAGCTCAAGATCGATCCGATCGATTACCAGGACGCGTTCTACTACGCCGCGCCGCGCGCCAAGCCCAAGCTCGGCAGCCTCGATGAGGTCGATCCCGAGATCCTGCGGGTTTACGCGAAGCTCGGCATTCCGCTCGAAGAGCAAAAAGTGCTCGCCGGGGTCGAAGGCGCGCGTAAGGTCGCGGTCGATGCGGTGTTCGACAGCGTTTCGGTCGCCACCACCTTCCGCAAGGAGCTCGAAGCCGCAGGGGTGATCTTCCGCTCGATCTCCGAAGCGATCCAGCAATACCCCGAGCTGGTAAAGAAATGGCTCGGCAAGGTGGTGCCGATGCACGACAATTTCTTCGCCGCGCTCAATTGCGCGGTCTTTTCCGACGGAACCTTCGTCTACATCCCCGAAGGCACCCGCTGCCCGATGGAGCTCAGCACCTATTTCCGGATCAACGCCGAGAACACCGGGCAGTTCGAACGCACCTTGATTGTCGCCGAAAAGGGCAGCTACGTCAGCTACCTCGAAGGCTGCACCGCGCCGATGCGCGACGAAAACCAGCTCCACGCCGCGGTGGTCGAATTGGTCGCACTCGACGATGCCGAGATCAAATATTCGACCGTGCAGAACTGGTATCCCGGCGAT
>JANOOJ010000218.1:0-2183 GCA_031421295.1 Novosphingobium sp. | reverse complement strand
CTTCGAGCACGTGCTTCCACTGCGCGCGTCCGCCCGATACATCGTCGAGCTCATCTTCCATCCCGGCAGTGAAATCATAGGCGACGTAGCGTTCGAAAAAGCGTTCGAGGAACGAGGTCAGCAGGCGCCCGGATTCCTCGGCGAAGAAGCGGTTCTTCTCGGTCCGCACATAGCTGCGATCCTTGAGCACTTGCAGGGTGGAAGCGTAGGTCGAGGGGCGACCGATGCCCAGTTCCTCGAGCCGTTTGACGAGGCTGGCTTCGGAATAGCGCGGCGGCGGCTGGGTGAAATGCTGCGCCGCATCGACGCCCTTTTTGGCCGGGGCATCGCCCTTGTTCATCGCCGGCAGCAAGCCCGAATCCTCGTCCTCGTCCTTGTTGGCCGACTGGTCGTGGCCTTCGTCGTAAACCGCGAGGAAGCCGGGGAATTTGATCACCTGCCCGGTCGCGCGCAATTCATGTTTGCCGGTGCCGTCGCGCAGCGTGACGGTGGTCCGCTCGATGTTGGCGGAGGCCATCTGGCTCGCCATCGCGCGCTTGTAAACCAAGTCGTAGAGCCGCGCCTCGTCAACCGAACCGAACTTGTCGCGGCCGAACTCTGTCGGCCGGATTGCCTCGTGCGCTTCCTGCGCGTTCTTGGCCTTGGTCTGATAGATTCGCGGCTTCTCAGGCAGGTAATGCCCGTTGTAGCGCTCGGTGATTGCAACCCGCGCGGCGGAGATGGCGCTGTGATCCATCTGGACCCCGTCGGTCCGCATATAGGTGATTGCGCCGGCCTCGTAGAGCGACTGCGCCACCCGCATCGTGTGGCTGGCCGAAAAGCCCAGCTTGCGCGCGGCCTCCTGCTGCAAGGTCGAGGTGGTGAACGGCGGGTAGGGATTGCGTTTGAAGGGCTTGGTCTCGACCTCCTCGACGCGGAACACTGCGCCTTCGACCGCCGCCTTGGCACGCTCGGCGATCCCCGCTTCGCCCAGGCTCAGCTTGTCGAGTTTCTCACCCTCGAAGCGGACCAGCCGCGCAGCAAACTCGGTGCCGAGATGCTCCATTCGGGCGATCACCGACCAGTATTCTTGCGCCCGAAACTTCTCGATCTCGCGCTCGCGCTCGACAATCAGCCGCAGTGCGACCGACTGGACGCGGCCCGCGCTCTTCGCGCCGGGCAGCTTGCGCCACAGCACCGGGGAGAGCGTGAAGCCGAACAGATAATCGAGCGCACGGCGGGCGAGATAGGCGTCGATCAGATCCTGATCAAGCTCGCGCGGGTGCTGCATCGCATCGGTCACTGCCTGCCTGGTGATCGCATTGAAGGTGACGCGCTGGACGTCCTTGGGCAGCGCCTTGCGCTTGGCCAGCAGCTCGCGGACATGCCAGCTGATCGCCTCGCCCTCGCGGTCGGGGTCGGTGGCGAGGATCAGGCGGTCGGCACTCTTGGCCAGATCGACGATCGCTTTCACGCGGGAGGTCTTGTCGCCGTACAGCTCCCAGTCCATTGCGAAGTCCTCGTCGGGGCGAACCGAGCCGTCCTTGGGCGGCAGATCGCGGACGTGACCGTAGGAGGCAAGAACCTTGAAGTCCTTGCCGAGGTAGCCCTCGATGGTTTTGGCCTTGGCGGGAGATTCGACGATGACAAGCTGCATGATGGGAAGCGGTTTCCTTACGCGTATACGTACGCACGAGGGTGGGAGCGTTCCGGGAGCCGCGTCAAGAGGCGAGCGAAACGCGCCCCGCCGCATGCCGCACCAGCCGCCCCGCCAGCTCCAGCTCGAGCAGCGCCAACTGCACCGCCGCAGCCGGTTCGGCGCTTTGACGGATCAGTTCGTCGATCGCTATGGGGGCGGTGGTGAGCAGGCGGGCGATGTCGGCCGGCTCCTCGCCCAATTCGTCGTCGCTGGCGAGCCACGCCGGCGCAGCCTCGCGGAAGCGCGAGCGGGGGTTGCCGTCGAAGCCCGAGAGCAGTTCGATCACATCCTCGGGCGATTGGACCAGCACTGCGCCATCGCGGATGAGCTGGTTGCAGCCATGCGCCCGGCTGTCGAGCGGGGAGCCGGGGATCGCCATGACCTCGCGCCCCATCTCGCCGGCGAGCCGCGCGGTGATCAGCGAGCCGGACTTGGGCGCCGCCTCGACCACCAGCGTGCCGGCGGCAAGCCCGGCAATGATGCGGTTGCGCGAAGGGAAGTGGCG
>JANOOJ010000217.1:0-5383 GCA_031421295.1 Novosphingobium sp. | reverse complement strand
GCAATTTTACGGCCCTACGATGAATGCGTTCGAGGCGGCTTCGAAGGATGGCAGGGCCGATGCGCTGGAGACCGAGCTGGCCCAGCTATTCGAGCAGCATAATCGAGCCGGTGCCGAACGGACCGAGATTCCGGCCACGTTCCTCAAAGTGACAGTCACCAAACCGTAAGAGGGGGGCGGTGGGCAATGTCACGCTTCACTACCGCTTGAGCATCGGCTGTTTAATCTGAATCAATCCGTTCGTGGTGAGGAGGGACAGAGCCCTTCGACTGCCCGCTAGGGCGGGCGCTCAAGATGAACTTCACCAGAGGTGAAGCGAAGGCCCGTCTCGAACCACTCAGCGCTGCGCATGGTCCTTCGAGACGGCCTTTTCAGCCTGCCGCGAAGCGGCAGTTTACCCTGAGCGGCCGGCCTGTCGGCCAGCCGAAGGGGCTTCGAGGCCTCCTCAGGACGAACGGAGGTGGGTCAGATTAAGCGCATTCCGCTCTAGGAGGCCAATCACAGGCCGAGGCGCTCGGCGCGCGCGCGGCGGGCTCGGTCAGCGCCAGGACCGATCTGGTGGTCGCCGGGCCGGGCGCGGGCTCAAAGCTCAAACAGGCCGCTGCGCTGGGGATCGCGGTAATCGACGAGGCGGCCTGGGCGGAAATTGTGAAAGGGGCGGGTTAGCGCAGCATCGGGGTGGAAAGCGGACATTGAGAGTAGGGAGCGACTTGCTCTCGACTGACAGTCCCCGACTTCGTTTTCCGGGTGGGAAGGCTCAACTCTTAGAAGAACAACGCGCCTCGCATTGCTTGACAGTTTTTGGGGAGACTCTCACTACGGTTGCTCGGCGGCCCCTTTCTTTTGCGAAGAAGAGGCGCCCGAAGGGATTAACGATGACGCTACCTGTGTCTACGCCGATCGTCTTGGTTGTCGAAGACGAGATGGTTCTGCGGATGCGCGCTGTGGATATCGTTGAAGATGCTGGGTTCGTGCCGATCGAGGCGGTGAGCGCCGACGAGGCCATCCAGATTCTTGAATCGCGTGATGACATTTCCTTGCTGTTCACTGACATTCAAATGCCAGGAAGCATGGACGGACTGAAACTTGCCCATGCCGCGCACACACGCTGGCCGCATATCAAAATCATTTTGGTCTCCGGGCAGATTGCGGTCACAGATGTGGATAAGCCAAGTGACAGCAAATTCTTCCCGAAGCCGCTCGAAACCAAACGAATGATTTTGGAACTTCAAGAGATGATCGGCAAGGGTGCACTGAAAGTGCTGCCTTCCCTGATTGTTGCAGAAGATTCGCTTACCAGAGAGAATGAGGCACTTCGAAATCTGCTTCAGCAGGCGGGAATCGATGCAAAAGCCCTGCTTCTGAAGACGGTGCACGATACCGAGCAGCAGCAATTGATCATCGACGAAAATCAGCCCTTTCAGGACGCCCTCACCACCGAAAACGACAGTCTCAAATTGGCGCTTGAGCAGGCAGGGATCGACGCCAACGCACTTCTCGTCCAGTCAGGTATCGAGGCTGAGGAACGCGACGCTGCTAACAAGTTGCAGCATCTGATTCACGCGGAGTTGCACCACCGGATTAAAAATATGCTCGCCACTGTGAGCGCGATCACCCAGCAAAGTCTGCGCACCGCAACCAGCATGGCCCACGCAAGCTCCGCGATCGATGGGCGGTTTGCGGCCCTGTCGCGCGCCCACGATCTCCTCACTCGG
Source organism: Novosphingobium sp. (assembly GCA_031421295.1). Taxonomy (GTDB): domain Bacteria; phylum Pseudomonadota; class Alphaproteobacteria; order Sphingomonadales; family Sphingomonadaceae; genus Novosphingobium. The sequence continues at coordinate 3,668 of JANOOJ010000217.1, read as the reverse complement.
ATGAGTTGGGAAAACGCCACGATCGACAGCACCATCCGGAGTGCAATCGAGCCGTTCGATCAAGGCGGTGACCGTTTCATCATTTCCGGCGAGGACATCCGGATTAGGTCGAGTTCGGTTATCGCATTCGCGATGACCCTGAACGAGCTTTGTACCAACACGACCAAGTTCGGAGCCTTGTCCCTTTCCGCCGGTCAGGTTCGTATTTCCTGGCGGGTCGACGGGGAGCATCTTCTCTTTGAATGGACCGAGTCCGGTGGACCACTCGTGAGCGAGCCGACGCGCCAGAGCTTTGGGACACGGATGATGACATCGCTGGGTCAACAACTGAGGGGCAAGGTTGAACTCCACTACAAACCGAGCGGATTTGTCTACTCGCTGGATGTGCCGCTCGAGGAGTTGATCCCCGAGTCGAAGAGCCGCGCATCGGCGGCAAAGGCCTAGTTGAGTCCTCCCGCGCTTAGTCGAATTTACCCCGGAGGCTTAACCTGCCGCATCAAGCTAGCACTGGTAAGTACGGCAGCAAGCGCACGCCGGCGCAGTTAGCGACGGTTGGCTTTGAGGAATTCCTGAAGCCAAGCACCTGATGTCCGCAATCGGGTCGTTAGCAGTCGATCACTGACACCCGGTTCACGGAGCCCGCCTCCGCAGCCACAAGATCGACCAATCCCCATTGACCAGCCGTGCCGCGAGCCGGAACCCGGCGCGGCGAAAGGCGGCGCGGATTTGGGGTTCTTGCGCCTCCAGCAGTCCGGCGAGCAGCAGGCTGCCGCCCGGCACCACCGCGCGGGCGAAATCCGGCGCCAGTTCGACCAGCGGCCCGGCGAGGATGTTGGCGATCAGCAGATCGTAGGGCGCGCGGACTTGGAGCAGCGGGTGGTCCATGCCGGCGGCGACCAGCATCGCCAGTTCGCCCGCACCGCCGCCGATCGCTACTCCGTTCAGCGCGGCATTTTCGGCCACCACGCCGAGGCACACCTCGTCGATGTCGCTCGCGGTCGCCAAAGCGCGCGGCCACAGGTCGAGCGCGGCGAAGGCGAGCAGCCCGGTGCCGGTGCCGATGTCGGCGCAGTTCCTGACGACCGCCCCGCGCGCTTTGATCGCGTCGAGCATCGTCAGGCAGCCGGCGGTGGTGGCGTGCTGGCCGGTGCCGAAGGCGCGGCTCGCGGGGATTGCGAAATCGCGGATGCCGGGCTGGCCGAGCGGGGCGTGATCGGGGGTGTGGACGTGAAACCGCCCGGCGCGGATCGGCTCGAGCCGCTGCTGGCTGGCGGTGACCCAATCGGTGTCGGGCAGCTGCTCGTAAGTCAAACTCGGCGGGCGGCTCGCGAACAAGCCCGAAATCGCCGCCCGGTCGGCCTTGGTCGGCTTGCGCGGAAGCCAGGCTTCGAGCCGCCAGTCGTCGGGGCGGTCCTCGGCCAGCTCGGTGCCCGCAATAACGATGTCCGGATCCCACTCGGCCACGTCCTCATGCGCCAGCAGCGCGGCTTCGATCACGCTGCGCGGGGCATGGGCGATGAGCTTCCACGATTGGGTCATGGGTTGCGCGCGGCCTTCGACAGGCTCAGGCTGAGCGGGGTTTGGGTATTGGGCACTTTACAAGACCCGCTCATGCTGAGCTTGTCGAAGCACGCGCGCGAACCTTGCCTACCGAACATAGCTCGCTCCATTCGCATCCAGGGTAGCGCCGGTCATGCTCGGCGGGGCATCGAGCGCGCAGAACACCGCGATCGTCGCGATTTCCTCGGGCGTCGCCACCCGGCCGAGCGGGATGTCCTTGAGCAGTTCTTCACCGCCGCGGCTGGCGAGGTAATCGCCCGCCATCGCGGTGTCGGTGAAGCCGGGGGTCACTGCATAGCTCAGCACGCCCTGCGCGGCATATTGGCGGGCGATGGTCTTGTGCATCGCCAGCATCCCGCCCTTGGCGGCGGCGTAGTGCCAATGATCGGGCGAATCGCCGCGGTGCCCGGCGCGGCTGGCGATGTGGACGATCCGGCCTCCACTGCTGCGCCTCAGCCAGTGCCGTACGGCAAAGCGCGAGAGCTGCGCGGCGGCGGTTAGGTTGATCCGCAGCGTGTCTTCCCAGCCATCGAGCCAGGCAATGTCCGAGCCGCCCAGCGGATTGGCGGCAAACAGTCCGGCGTTGTTGATCAGCAGGTCGATCCGGCCGTCCGCCCGCTCCTGCGCCGCTTCCCACAATATCTGCGGCGCGCCCGGATCGGCGAGATCGGCGGCAATCGTCTCGGCATCGACCGCGCGCGTACCATGGCCGATCACCCGCACCCCGCGCTGCCGCAGCGCGACGGCGGTCGCCGCGCCGATACCGCGGGTCGAGCCGGTGAGAAGGGCGGTAAGCTGGGTCATGCTTCCGCTCTCTAGGTCAGGAGCAGCGAAGCGCCAAGCATGCTTGAACAAGGCCGCGTTTCGATTATGGGGTTGAGCGTGAAGGGGCCGCGCTGCCCCTTGCGCTTCAAGGGAATATGCTCGCATGGCCGAAGCCAGCACTCCAGCCCCCAGTTCCGCCCGGGCCCGCCCGCTTTCGCCGCACCTCGCGGTGTACCGCTGGGGGCCGCATATGACGGTGTCGATCCTCCACCGCGTTTCGGGCGTCGGCCTGTCGGTGATCGGCCTGCCGCTGCTGCTGTGGTGGCTGGGCGCGCTGGCTGGCGGCCCGGCGGCTTACGAAACGCTGACGCAGTGGCTGTGGCTGGGCGAGGCGGACCGTCTCGGGCCGGTCAATGTCCTGGGCCGGGTCGTGCTGGTCGGGCTGAGCTGGGCGCTGTTCGAACATACGCTGTCGGGGCTGCGCCATTATGTCCTCGATACCGGCGCGGGCTACGAGCTCGATGCCAACCGTTTCTGGTCGTGGGCCGTGCTGATCGGTGCGCCCGTGCTTACCATCGCCTTCTGGGCGGTGCTGCTGCTGCTTTGAGGGTTAAATCGAATGGGTGAAGGAACTCCGCTCGGCCGCGTGCGCGGCATCGGTTCGGCGCATAGCGGGGCGCATCACTGGCTGCTCGAACGGCTGACCGGGGTGTTCGCGCTGGTGCCGATCGTGTGGCTGCTGGTTTCGGTGCTGCTGCTGCCCGATTTCACCTACAAGACCGTTCAGGGCTGGATCGTCCAGCCGATCCCCGCGCTGGCAGTCGCGCTGCTGGTAATCACGATTTTCTGGCACACCAGGCTGGGGCTGCGGGTGTTCATCGAGGATTATGTCCACACCGGCGCCAACAAGGTTGCCGCGCTGCTCGCGCTCGATCTGTTCGTTTTCGTCGGCGGCGCGGCGGGCCTGCTGTTCCTGTCGCTGATGGTGATGGGCGGGGTCGGGCGAGGTGCGGCCAAGCTCGAAGTCCAATCGGCGCTCAAATCTTCGATGGGAGCGCGCTGAGATGGCTGACGCCGCTTACAAGATCATCGACCACACCTATGACACCGTCGTCGTCGGCGCGGGCGGTTCGGGGCTGCGCGCGACGATGGGCAGCGCCGAAGCAGGCTTGCGCACCGCCTGCATCACCAAGGTCTTCCCGACCCGCAGCCACACCGTCGCCGCGCAGGGCGGGATCGCCGCGAGCCTGGGCAACAATTCGCCCGATCACTGGACCTGGCACATGTTCGACACCGTCAAGGGGTCGGACTGGCTGGGCGATCAGGACGCGATCGAATATATG
>JANOOJ010000216.1:0-7129 GCA_031421295.1 Novosphingobium sp. | reverse complement strand
GGGCGGCACCATCGGCCCGCGCTGATCGTAGAGCACGCCGAAATCGAGCGTGTCGGGGAAGCTGTGCGGATAGCCGCCGAACATCGATCCGGGCAGGATGAACTGTGCGTTGCTGCGCATCCATTCCGAAGCCCGGACGCTGGCGGCGAGCTCTTGCTGGACCGGATAGGCCATGTCGCTGCGCGGCGGAATGCCCAGCGGATGCGTTGGGTCCCACGCCAGCGACAACGGCCCGCAGAAATAATAGATTGCTTTCGGCGTCGTGTTGGGCGGCCAGCTTTCGCGCGGCAGCAGGTGCGACATGTCGGACACGGTGTTGTGCGGCTGGGCGAAACCGCCATAGATCGGCCGTTCACTTTCATCGACCAGTTCGTCGCCGTCAGGCGCCTTCTGCAGCTGTTTCTCGTCCAGCCGGGTCCAGATCTGGAATGCCTGGGTCCCGATAATCTCGACGTGGTCGAGCATGGCCTGCCACGCCGGCTTCTGCGCCACGACCTTCTGCCCGAAAAACGCAATCGGGCCGACCGAAGTGCCGAGGATGACCTGATCGAAATCGACGCCGCGCTGCAATGGCTTGGTGGCGACGTCGTCCCATCCGCTCCAATGGGATTCAAGGTTGATGCAATTGCGCTGCAGTTCGTCGCCCTGATCGAGCTGCTCGAAAAACGGCTGATTGGGCCAGCATTTCAGGCCCTGAACTTCGTACAGCGGATCGTAATCCGCGCCGTTCTTGACAGTCGCCTGCTGGCCGATCACCAGACTTTCGATCGCGGTGCCATCCTCTGAAGGCACCAGATCGCGCAGCACACTGAAGAACTCGAACTTCACCCCGCGTGCTTTCAGAACTTCGTAAAAAGGGCCGAAGATCGTATCGCCCATCCCCGCCTGCATTTTCCAGGCAAAGGCTTCCTTATAGGTGAAACTCAGCCGCAGCAGCCCGCGCAAACCGGCCCCGGCAGCGAGATTGGGTTTGGCGTAGGACCCCTGTTCGAATGCGAAGATGCTTTCATAAGCAACCCGCAAAGTGTCCGAATCAAGCGCAACGTTGCCCGCGCCGTGGCTCGCGAGCCATTCACGCAGATCCATCCCGTCGAGCTGGTCGAAGCCCTTGCGGGCGACATCGTCGACGATGATGCCTTTGAAGATGTAAAAGCCCAATTCCAGCAGCGAGAGAATGCGGCGCAGGATCGGAATTGATTCGATGTCGTTTTCGATCATCCGGTCGATCCGCGAATTGATCGCTGCTCCCGCGCGGCTGACGAACCGCTCGAACACCGCGATCGCTTCGTGGAGCAGGTCCTGCGCCGCTCCCGGATCGGGGTGCGCGGCGGCGCGCTGGACCAGATCGCGGACCAGATGCAGCCCGGCGGCTTCAACATCCTCGATTGCCCGTTCGGCCAGCAGTCCGATTTTCTCGAGCAGCCGCCCCAGCCAGCCGCGCGCTGCGGTACCGGTCACTTGCGCATGGAGATCCCCGGGCAGATGCTCTTTGCCGTGGATGTGCAGCGCGTGAAGCAGCCGGTCGACCAGATCCCAGAACGGCGGGATGCTACCGTCTCCGGGGACCCCGGGCATGCCCGGCGGCTTCAGGTGCCACTGCGACCACTGCGCCTTGTGGAACTGCATCAGGATGAACAGGCTATGCGGCTTGAACGCATCGCGCCACGTCCGCAGCGGGGCGCCCGGCGGTCGGTCCAGCGCGGCATAGACCCGCTGGATCAGATTGAAGGCGTTCTCGTAATAGCCGAACCAGAAATGCAGCCCGTGCTCCTCGATCCGGTCGCCCATCGCTTGGTTGCGCCCGCTCGCGCCTTTGCCGCCGAGCCGCCAGCCGAGCTGGTAGACGGTGATCTCGTAAGTGTCGGCCCAGTTCGGCTGCTCGGTCAGTTCATAGGCGGCGGTCATCGCGCCGACCCCGCCGCCGATCACCGCGATGCGGGTCTTGCCAGTAAGTGGGTCAGCCATTGGTGCCTGCCTCCCAAACCACGGTCCCTTCGCCGATGGTGAAATCGAAGTCGGCGAAGAACGCCATTTCGAGCGGCGCCGCGCCGGGGGCGAGGCCAAGGTCGCTCGCCAGCGGATGGCTGGCATAATCGGCAAGCGTCGCCTGAAAAGTCCCCGGCAGCACCCCGGCGGAGCGGAAGGCGGTGACGAACGAGCCCGCCTCGATCACCGCCTGATAGCAGGCCTTGGTCCCGTCGGCGGCATCGCGGAACTGCTTGAGGAACACCCCCGGCACTTCCTTGGCGCGGGCGAGATGGAACAAATCGAGCGCAAGACTAATTCCCGGCAGGATGAATTGGTTGCTGCTGCCAGAGAACATGGCTGTGATCGCTTCGATCGCATCGCCCAGATCGGCCCACAGCGCCTGCCCTTCGGTTCCCTCGGCAGTCCGGTCGACCGAAATCAGCGGAGCGATCACCCCTTCGTTGTCCGGCCCATAGACTTTCATCACCAGCGTCGAGGCGGAGAAGTGCAATGGCGGGGCCCCGGCTGCGGGCAATTCGATCGGCCCATAGCCCTTGGGAAAGCCGTAAACTTCGCGCCCGGCAGCGAGCGACCAAGTGTTGTCGACACAGATATAGGCTGGAAACATCACGACGCGTTGGGCAATCGGAATACCCAGCTCGTGCTTGACCGCGACCAGCGGGATCCACAGGGTCATCGAGTTTTCCGGGACCCAGCCGATCCCGTTGTCGGGCGGCAGCGTGCTCGTCCCCTTGCCCGCCAGCGCATAGGACACCAGCACCAGATCGCCGAGCACGCGGTAGTCGCAAGCACCGCCGGTTGGCGCGTTGAGGATCGGATCGACCAGCCGCGCCTGCATCGCGCCCGCGTCGCCCTTCAGGAAGAAGCCGTAGAGCCGGGTGTTGAGGCAGGCATAGGGCTGCAAATGCACCGATTCAGCCGGGCGGATCACGTAATCGGGAAGCGTGCCACTCATGGTCGGTCCTTCACAAGATATGCCCGTCCCAGGGCAAGCCCTGGTCGAAGCGGCGCCGGTCGTGCCAGCGGAACGGGGCAAAAATCGCCGGTTCGTGCAGCGGCCACAGCTCGCAGGGCGCAGCGTTTGAGCCGAACAGTTCGAGCAAGCCGTTGACCGCGCGCCGCGCCGCCTCATTGGCGGCTTCCATGCAGGCGACATCGGTAAAAGTCCTGACATAGTCCGAGGCGAGGAACATATTGCGCGTCTGGCACACCGCCTCGGGCCGCGACTTCCAGCTGTCGGTGAAATTGACGAACAGCGGCTCGGCATCGGTCAAATGGATCGTGCCGCTTGGATGCTGGACGAGATCAGGATCGAGGAAATGGCTGTGGACGTTGCCGTCCTCAAGGATCACCTTGCCTTCGACATTCACCGATCGCTTGATCTGCGCCCAGACCTCGGCAGCGATCTCTTCGCGGCTGCACTCGAGCGCGGGCTTGCCATAAACGATCCCCGGCGCGGTCCAGCACGAGATACAGGCCGAAAGGATGCCATTGACTGTCCCGTCGCCGCAGCCGTCGAGGTGCTCGTCGGCCCAGAACTGCGCTTCCGAGATCGAGGTTATCGCCCAGGGCGAGTCCGAATAGAGCACATGGCCGTGGGTGATTGGCACGTCCTTGAACAGGAAGAACTGGATGCCGTTCATCCACCGCACGTTCGCCGAAACCGTGACGATCCCGGCCATCGCCGGATCGCCCTTGAGCGGATCGCCGGGGCCGCCCGCGCTGCGGGTGAGCAGCGCTGCCATGCACTCGACCGGCAGCGCAAAGACATAGGCGTCGCCGGTGACTTCGCTCGCTCCGCCGGGCCCGTAGACCTGCACCGAGGTCACCGTGCCATCGATTATCCCGAATTGCTCGACCATCTCGCCCAGGTGAAAAGTCACGCCTAAGCTTTCCAGATGCGCACGCCACGGATCGAGCCAGACCTTGCTGGTCGGGCCATTGAGCAGCCGGTCGGTCGCTTGCCCCGGCTCGACCATGCCCAGGATCAGCTGGATATTGGTATCGCCCACCGTCCGCACGCTGGCATGGACCGGATCGTTGGCAAGCAGCGAGCGCGACAGGCCATCGACCAGCAGGTTGCGATAGGCGTCCGAATGGTTGTCAGCGTCGAGGTAGGTCCACCAGGTGATCAGCTCGTACTGCGCCAGCCGCCGCGCCTGGCAGCTGGTCAGCACCTGCCACAGCCGTTCGGCGAAGAACTTCGCCTCGCCTGGCCGAAGTTCGGTATTGCTGAACATCGCCTCGAAATCGGTGACGAGGTCCGACAGATCGCGCGGGAAGCGCGAGGAGATGACGATCGGGGCCTGATCGAAGCGGGCGACTTCGAGCCGGTCGGCGACGACCAGATTGTCCAAGACCGTCGCGTTGCCATAGGGAATGCGCTGCATCGTATCGGGCAAATGTTTGTAAAAGCCCGGAAAGAAGCGGAACCCGTGCTCACCCGGCAGCGGATCGCGACCGCCGGTGGCAGAGTTGGGCACCGGGATGCTGCGCGCTTTGCCGCCGGTAGTATGCTTGCGTTTTTCGTAGACGTGGATGTCGAAAGTGATCGCGTCATCGCTGCGCTCGATCAGCTCATGCGCCGCGCTCATCCCCGCGACACCGCCGCCCAATATTACGATCTTCCTGGTCGCCACGCCCGTTTCCCCCACGCGGACACCCCGTGAACACTCACGAGGTCCAGCCCAGCTGTGCGACCAGCAGCGCAAGGACCGCCGCAACGTTTGCGCAATCGCCGCGCCAATGCAAGTATTCCCGCTTAGGTGGGTCTTGCTAAACCTCGACGCCGCAAGGCTTTGCGGTTAGTCTCGGTCCCGAAGGGGTGAGCGTGAGTGCCGGAAATTTTCCTGTCTTACAATCGAGAAGACCAGGCGCAGGCGCGCCAGTTTGCGCATTCGCTGATCGCCGAGGGGTTCGACGTCTGGTGGGATGTCGCGCTGAAGGCCGGCGAAGCCTATGACGAAGTGACCGAAAACGCGCTCAACCAGTCACCCGCAGTCGTGGTGTTGTGGTCGCCGCGTTCGGTCCAGTCGCGCTGGGTCCGCGCCGAAGCCACGGTCGCCCAGCGCAACGGCAGCTTCATCCCCGTGATGATCGAGGCCTGCACCCGGCCGGTGATGTTCGAGCTGACGCAAAGCGCCGATCTGATGGGCTGGGACGGCGCGAGCGACCATCCGGGGTGGCTAAATTTTCTGGCCGATGTCCGGGCACATCTGGCCAAGCGCAACGCGCCGGCCAAACTCGCCGCCACTCCACCCCTGCCGCGCGCAGGCGAGCGCCGACAGGTCGCTGTTCTCAGCTGCGCATTGGGCAGCGATGGCGACCACGACGAACTCGACCCCGAGGATTGGGACCATGCGGTCCAGCAGTTTCGCACCGCGATTACCGCGCGGCTGGCAAGCCACGACTGCACGATTGCCAGCAGCGGGGCGACGATTACCGCGCTGTTCGGGCTCGACGCCGTCGCCGAGGACGACGCCTTGCGGGCCGTCCGCGCCGCGCTGGCGATCATAGCGGATGTCGGGACGATCGCCCTGCCCGGCGGCTCCCGCGCGCGGCCCAGGCTCGGAGTCGACTGCGGCCCGGTGGTGACCGGCAGCGCCGATCGCCCCCCTTCCGGTCCCACGCTCGACAATGCGGCCCAGCTGCAGATGCAAGCCCCGAGCGGTGCGGTGCTGGTCAGCCCGGCCGTGGCGGCAATGGCGGGCGGCTATCTGCGGCTCGAACGCGCCGGTGCGCGCGCTTACGAAGTGCTTGGCGAGTCCGAAACCCACACCAGGTTCGAGCTTTCGCGCGCCCGCGGCCTGAGCCGCTTCGTCGGACGCTCGGACGATTTCGCACAGCTGGCCGAGGCCTTGGAACGCTCCACCCAAGGGTCCGGCCAGGTTGTCGGTATCATGGCCGAGGCTGGGGCGGGCAAGAGCCGCCTGTGCTTCGAGTTCACCGAAGATTGCCGCGCGCAGGGGATCGAAGTCTATTCGGGCAGCGCGACGCAGCAGGGCCGCAACACCCCGCTGCTCGCTGCGCTTGGCGTGTTCCGCTCGTTCTTCGGGATCGAGACGCAGGACGATGCCGCCACGGCGCGCAGCAAGATCGAAGCGCGCGCGCTGACGCTCGAACCCAAACTTGCTTCCGCTTTGCCGATGATGTTCGACCTGGTCGGCTATCCCGATCCCGAGCGCCCGGCCTCCGCGCTCGACCCCGAAGCGCGCCAGCGCCAGCTGGTCGCGCTCGCCCGCCACCTGCTGACGCTCGCTAGTGCGACGCGCCCGACCGTGGTGCTGGTCGAGGATCTGCACTGGATCGACGATGCCAGCGCCGCCTTCATCGAAGCACTGGTCGATGCGCGCGAAGGGCTGCGCAATCTGCTGGTGCTCAATTACCGGCCCGAATTTCGCGCGGCGTGGATGCAGAACAGCGCGTGCCGCCAGCTCAGTCTCGCGCCGCTTGGCAATACTGCGGTGGAATCGCTGCTGACCGATTTGCTCGGGACCGATCCCAGCATTGCGGTGCTCGCCGCACCGATCATCGAGCAGACCAAGGGCAACCCCTATTTCGTCGAGGAAGTGGTCCAGACGCTGATCGAGACCGGCAAGATCGAAGGTTCGCGCGGCGGCTATCGACTGACCGGACCGTTCACCCGGCTTGAGGTGCCACCGACGGTCAAGGCGGTGGTCGCCGCGCGCATCGATCGCCTGCCGGAGATCGCCCGGCGCGTCTTGCAGGTTGCCGCGGTGATCGGCCCGACCTTCCCCGAGCCGCTGCTCGCCGCCACCGCCAAAGTCTCGCCGGGCGAATTGTCCGATGCACTGGCCCAGCTCAAGCGCAACGAATTCGTGGTCGAGCAGGCGCTGTTCCCGGTCGCCGAATATGCCTTCAAGCACCCGCTCACGCTCGAAATGGCGCAGGCCAGCCTGATCAAGGCGACCCGGCGTGAAATCCATGGCGAGGTTGCCCGTGCGCTCGAACTGCACGAGGCCAATCGGCTCGACGAGATCGCCGCCGAGCTGGCGCGCCACTGGGAGGAGGCGGGCGAGGCGCTGACCGCCGCGCGCTGGCACCGCCGCGCCGCCGAGCGCGTGGTCCGCACCGATTTCCCGGCATCGGTATGGCACTGGGAGAAAGTCCGCGCGCTGGC
>JANOOJ010000215.1:0-8265 GCA_031421295.1 Novosphingobium sp. | reverse complement strand
CTGCCCCCGGCCAAAGCGCTGCTTGGCGATCGGGGCTACGATGCCGACTGGCTGCGACAAGCGCTGGCCGCTCGCGGCATCGAACCGTGCATTCCCTCAAAGGCAAACCGCAAGGTGCAAATCCCGCACGACCGCACACTTCACCGCCAGCGACACCGCATCGAAAACATGTTCGGCCGCCTCAAGGACTGGCGCCGCGGCCACACCCGCTACGATCGCTGCGCGCACACCTTCATGTCCGCCATCTGCATCGCCGCCACCGTCATCTTCTGGCTCTGATCAATGAGTCCTGAGCCTAGAAAAGCCACCGTTCAATTTCCGATCCAGAGGCGCCAGCTGTCGAAGGGCTACACACAAAGGGCGTCTCGCGTCGAGATCAGATCGAAGAAATGACAGCGCCTCTGATCTGTTGACAGCAAGCACTTGGCCCACGTAAAGGCCGCCGCCTACCCCGTGCCCAGATGGCGGAATTGGTAGACGCACCAGCTTCAGGTGCTGGCGCTTGCAAGGGCGTGGAGGTTCGAGTCCTCTTCTGGGCACCATTTGTTTTCCTGAGAGGGTGCTGTCAGTCTAACCGCAACTCGTCTCTGACCGGCGTGGCTGTCCTCTGGTCACGCACCCTCAGCTCATAAGCGACTGCCACTCGGCCAAGGCGGCCGAGCGGCGAAACTTGTAGGTCTGACGATCCACGAGGTGGCTTTCCTGGTTGAAGTGGTTGTGGACGTTGGCATGGACCGAGGCGAACTTTTGTAACGACTTCATCTGTCGAAACCTGAGCATGGCCCGCTCTCGTCGTCGGAACGGTAGGTGACTGTTCTCGACCCGGTTGTTGGCCCGGCGGCCATTCTCCTGCTTGGCGGTGTTGCCCAGTGCTTTCCTCGCCGCTTTGTACGATGCCAGCCCGTCTGTGGTGATCGCCTCGGGCGAGCCGTGGCGCTTCAATGCCTTCTTCATGAATCGCAGCGCGACGGCCTTGTCGCGGCTTTTGGTGAAGAAGCTTTCGAGCACCTCTCCCTCTTGGTCGACTGCGCGCCACAGGTAATGCATCTCGCCATTGATCTTCACGTAGACCTCGTCGAGGTGCCAGTGCCACTGGCGGAATCCCTTCATGCGGCTCACTCGCTGGCGCCGCACGTCGGCCGCGAGCAGCGGGCCAAACCTGTTCCACCACGTCCGCTCAGCCTCGTGGCAAATGTCGATCCCGCGCTCGAACAGCAGGTCTTCGACATTGCGAAGTGACAGGGGAAAGCGGACGTACATCATCACCACTAGGCGGATCACCTCTGGCGACGAGTTGAAATAGCGAAACGGGCTGGCGGTCTTGCGTTGGCGGGGCAACAAAGCGCGCTATCCTCGCAGTCCTAATGATCGGTGCATTTGCTCTGACAGCGCCGTTCTGAGGGGCGGTTACCGCCGCGATCACGAGAAAAGAACCGAAACGCGCATTTGAATCCTTGGGGAATCGTCCACTTCTGGTTAGGTTCACCGCAGGAGAAACGCGCAGGGAGGGTCGTGTGGGGGAGTTTGCGGACTCCGTGCCTCCTGGCGCGGAAGAGGAAGCCGGGATTGCCGAAGAAGGAATGCCTGGCGGTGCACGCGCGCTTGCCGGGGTCAGTGTGCTTGCCCTGGCCGCTTGTGGCGACCCCGGGGGTGGCTCCGGTCCAACGCCGACCCCCACTCCCACGCCCACAGTGGCTCCGATCACCGCCGCGCAGGCCTCGCGGTTCCTCTCACAGGCTGCGATCGGCTACGCGCGTTCGGACATCGCCGACGTAACCTCACAGGGTTTCGCGGGCTGGCTTAACAGCCAGTTCGGGATGAGCCGACCGCAGAGATTCTGGGATTTTCTGATTGCCGGCGGCTACAACAATGCCGCCAACCAGAACAACCAAGCCGGCTTCGACCCGATGATCTGGTCGCAGCTGATGAGCGGCGCGGACGTGCTGCGCCAGCGAGTCGGTCTGGCACTGCTGTCGCAATGGGTGGTGTCGATCGACGGCATCTCGACCCCGTTCCGCCAGTTCGCGATGGCGGCCTACCTCGACCGGTTATGGGACAATGCCTTCGGGAACTTTCGCGACATCATGGAGGCGGTGTCGACCAGCACCGCAATGGGAATCTACCTCACCTTCCTCGGCAACCGCAAGGCCAATCCCACCACCGGTTCGATCCCGGACGAGAACTACGCGCGCGAGCTGATGCAGCTGTTCACGATCGGGCTTAACCACCTCAACATGGACGGAACGCTCAACCAGCCGGGCGGTCAGCCAGTCCCTAGCTACACCCAGGCCGACGTCGGCCAGGCCGCACGGGTGTGGACCGGCTACACTTACGCCAACGCGGTCACCACCACGCCCGACCGGCATCTGCTCGGGATGATCGTCAACCCCGCGCAGTACGAGACCGGCGGGGCCAGCTTCCTCGGCATCAACGTCCCGCCCGGCAGCGACGCCGCGCTAGCGCGCAAGGTCGCCCTCGACGGGCTGTTCCAGCATGCCAACGTGCCGCCCTTCGTCGCCAAGCAGCTGATTCAGCACCTCGTCACCAGCAATCCTTCGCCGGCTTATGTCCAGCGGGTCGCCACCGTCTTCGCCGACAACGGCAGCGGAGTGCGGGGTGACATGCGGGAGGTGGTCCGCGCGGTGCTGCTCGACAACGAGGCGCGCGACGATGGCGCGGTCGCCAGCCAGACCTTCGGGAAGCTGCGCGAGCCGGTGGTGCGGCTGGTGCAGTGGGCGCGCGCTTTCAGGGTCACCTCGCCGACCAACGCCTGGCCGTTCGGCAACACCAATTCGACCGCCAACCGCATCGGCCAAAGCCCCGGCCGCGCACCGAGCGTATTCAACTTCTTCCGCCCCGGTTATGTCCCGCCGGGTACCGCACTGGCTGCGAACAACCTCGTTGCGCCGGAGTTCCAGATCACCAGCGAACCCTCGCTGATCGCCTATACCAATTACATGCAGACGCTGATCCAGAGCGGCGCGGGCGAGGCCAGGCCGGATTACTCGGCGCTCACACCGCTCGCCGGGGACAGCCAGGCGCTGCTCGACGAGCTCAACCTGCTGCTCGCCGCCGGGCAGATCCATCCGACCATCATCGGGCAGATGAAGACCGCACTCGACAGCATCGCCAACACCACCAACCGGATCTACGCTGCGGTGCTGCTGGTGATGGCGAGCCCCGATTACCTGGTGCTGAGGTGAGCCGCATGACCGACGATGTCTCCCGCCGGGCGTTCCTCAAGCGCACTTCGGCGTTGTCGCTGGTCGGCGCCGCAACCCCGTTCATCACCAGCCTGGCCGCTATCGGCGAGGCGGCCGCCGCCACGGCGAGCGACTACAAGGCGATGGTCTGCGTGTTCATGTACGGCGGCAACGATTACGCCAACACCGTGGTTCCATACGACAACGCTCGCTACGCGGTGTACCAGCAGAACCGTAGCGCGATAGCGTGGGCGCAAGCTGCGCTGGCGTCGACGGCGCTCAATCCGTCGGTCGCGCTGCCTGGTGGCGCGCAATACGCGCTGGCTCCGCCGCTCGCGCCCCTGCTGCCGCTGTTCAATGCCGGAAAAATGGCCGTGGCGCTAAACCTCGGCACGCTGATTCGGCCGACGACCAAGGCGCAATATCAGGCGAACAGCGTGCCGCTGCCGCCTAAGCTGCTGAGCCACAACGACCAGCAGAGCTACTTCCAGGCCTCGTCGCCCGAGGGTGCGACCTCTGGCTGGGGCGGGCGCATCGGCGACCTGTTCCAGGCGGGCAACGGCACCGCAACGACGACCTGCATGAATGTCAGCGGCAACGCGGTCTTCCTCACGGGCAGGGCTGCGGTGCAATACTCGGTCACGCCATCGGGACCGATCGGCCTCTCCGCGCGCACAACGCTGCAGGGTTCGACGGCGGCGAGCACGATGCTGCAGAATCTGCTGCGCGGCGCGGGTACGTCGCACCTGATGGAAGCCACGGTCGGCCAGATCGGCGGGCGGGCGCTCGATCTATACGCGCAGGTTTCGGGCGCACTTACTCAGGCCCCGGTGACGACCACGGTATTCCCCGCCGCCGCCGATCCGGCGTCGAGCCTCGGCGCGCAATTGGCGATGGTCGCCAAGCTGATCTCGGTCTCAAGCCAGCTCGGGGCCAAGCGGCAGGTGTTCTTCGTCTCGACCGGGCGGTTCGACAACCATAACGAGATCCCGACGCTGCACCCGCTGCTCCAGCAGAACCTCGCCGATGCGCTGCGCGCGTTCTACGACACCACCGTCGAGCTCGGCGTCGCCAATCAGGTGACGACCTTCACCGCCAGCGACTTCGGCCGCGCGCTGAGCAGCAACGTCGACGGCTCGGACCACGGCTGGGGCTCGATGCACTTCATGCTCGGCGGCGCGGTCAGGGGCGGGCGCTACTACGGGATCAACCCGGTGATCATGAACAACGGGCCCGACGACATCGGCCAGGGTCGACTGATCCCGACGATGAGTGTCGATCAATACGCTGCTACGCTTGCGAGCTGGTTCGGCGTACCGGACAGCCGCATGGCGGAGATCGTTCCCAACATCGGCAACTACGCCGGGAGCGCGCTGGGCACGAACATAGGGTTTGTCTGACGCCGGTTGAGCACGTTTGGCGGTTCGCAGACCACCATCGCCAATACCCGATTCTCGCGCTGCCGATCTTCCCGTTTTTCAAGGGGAGTTCACATCATACTGCGCGCCATTCTCCTTGCTGCAGTGGCCTCACTTGCGATTGCTACTGCGCCCGCCGCCGCAGGCCCGGCAGATGACCGCGCGATGTGCCATGCTGATGGTGGTGTCACTCGGCCAGGGCCGCCGAACGGCGTCGTTTGTAGGTCTGTCGATCGACGAGGTGGCGTTCCTGGTTAAAGTGGTTGTGGGCGTTGGTATGGACCGAGACGAACTTCTGTACGTGGCGAGTGACGCCCGGTCGATCACGAGATCACCTGCCCATGCGAACCGCCAAAGCGTCGAAAGCGCATGGAGGTCAGGATCCGATTGAGCGGTGCCATTCGAATGTGGCGAAGAAAGGCGAATTGCTAAGCTTGGAGAGAGCTCTCGCCCGGCTTTA
Source organism: Novosphingobium sp. (assembly GCA_031421295.1). Lineage (GTDB taxonomy): Bacteria > Pseudomonadota > Alphaproteobacteria > Sphingomonadales > Sphingomonadaceae > Novosphingobium. The sequence goes on along the minus strand of JANOOJ010000215.1, from coordinate 3,184 downwards.
AGCTTGGGACCCGATCGTCTAGGTGGAATCCATCAAATCCATTCGGTACCGCATCCGATAGCGACAGAGAAATTGCCGGAAAAATTCCGTTTTCTCAGTTCGCAGCTGACGCTCTGCGGTACCGAGCTGAACTGCAATGCCCGTCATGCCACATTGCCCTGACAGAACCCTTGCGACTGCTTGGCGGTGCCGTCAGTCTAACCGCAACTCGTCTCTGACTGGCGCAGCTGTCAGCTGGCCGCGCGACCTCAGCTCATGAGCGACTGCCACTCGGCCAGGGCGGCCGAGCGGCAAAGCTGGTAAGTCTGCCGAATCTTTGCGCCGATTGCATGACTTGTTACCTTAGTGTCGTAGTCAGTGACGCTAATTTGTCCGTTAGCGAGGTTTGGTCGAGGAGAGAGCGATGGCGACTGCAAGTGCGACGGGCGCGGAGCCTGCGGCGGGTACGGCTCCACCGCTCGGCTGGGTCCCGCGCAACGGTTACGGCTTCGGGGCGATCGTCAACGGGGTGAAGAATGCCGCGTTCAGCACGTACCTGATGCTGTTCTACAACCAGGTGATCGGCGTTCCCGCAGCAATCGTTGGCGGGGCGATCGCCGCAACGCTGATCCTCGATGCGCTGATCGATCCGATCATCGGGCGCTGGTCCGACGTGACCCGCGGCCGCTGGGGGCGGCGTCACCCGTTTATCTACGGCTCTGCCCTGCCCACGGCATTATTCTTCATCATGGCGTGGTTTCCGCCTGCCGGGCTTTCGAATTCCCAGTATGGTGTCTGGATCTTCGTCACAGCGCTGCTCACTCGCATGGCGGTAAGCCTGTGCGAAATTCCCAGTTCGGCCATGGCAACCGAACTGACCGACAATTACGACGCGCGGACCAGACTGTTCTCGCTGCGTTACTGGTGGGGCTATACCGGAGCGTTCGGGTTTACCGCCTTTGCGCTGGCGGTGTTCTTCGTCGCCTCGCCCGAATTCCCGCGCGGGCAGCTGAACCCGGCCAATTACCCCCCCTTTGCATTCCTCGGCGCGGCTTTGATCGTTGCCGGAGCGCTGGTCAGCGGGCTGGCAACGCACCGCCGCATTCCATATTTGCGGCAGAGCATAGTCGAGCCGGGTCGCGGAATCATCAGCCATGTGCGCGAAATGGGTGAGGCTCTAAATAACCGCGCGTTCATGGCGATCTTCGGGTTCGGGGTATTCAAGTACACCGCTATCGGAATGTATTCGGCAACCTCGCTGTATTTCGGGACGTATCTGTTTAAGCTCGACGGGCGCATGTTGGCCTTGCTTACGTTCGACAGCTTAATTGCGGCCACCATCGCCGCACCCTTGGCACCGGTAATGACGCGGCTCATGGGCAAGCGGAACAGTTCGATGATCTTTGCGATCGCAGGGGTCAGCCTGGGGCAAATGCCACTTGTCCTGTCGTATTTTGGCCTGTTTTACAGGCCCGGCGATGCGATGCTGGTGCCGGTGCTGTTCGTGATCGGCGCGATCTATGGGGCGATGGTGGCGATCAGCCTGATCAATACGAGTTCGATGATGGCCGACGTCGTCGAAGATAGCGCAGTGCGCACCGGGCGTCACACCGCGGGCACGTTCTTTGCCGCCTCCAGCTTCATGCAGCAGTGTTCAAGCGGGCTCGGCATCTTTGCTGCCGGAATGGTGCTGACCTGGTCGAAGTTCCCCGAGAAGGCCGCACCGTCAACCGTGACCCCGGCGATGGTCGACAGTCTGCTGGCGCACTACATCCCTGCCGTCTCGGTGCTGTGGGGCGTGGGGGTGCTGTTCCTGCTGTTCTATCCGATCGACCGCCGCAAACACGAAGCCAACCTCTCGCGCCTGCGCGCGCTCGAGGCCGAATCTCGCGCCCAGACCATTGCGGACACGCCCCTGGGAGGGCCGGCACGGTGAAAGCCGGTGCTGGTGTGAAGAAGGCGCTGCGATGCTCGCTGTCAGTCTAACCGCAACTCGTCTCTGACCGGCGCAGCTCGCCCTGGTGACGCAACCTGAGCTCATGAGTGATTGCCACTGGGCCAGTGCGGCCAAGCGGCGAAGCTTGTAGGTCTGACGATCAACGAGGTGTCGTTCCTGGTTGAAGTGGTTGTGGACCTTGGCATGCACCGAGGCGAACTTTTGTAAGGCCTTCATTTGTCGGAACCGCAGCATCGCCCGCTCGCGTCGTCGGAAGGGGAGGTGGCTGTTCTCAGCCCGGTTGTTGGCCCAGCGGCCGATCTCTTGCTTCTGGGAATTGCCGAGCTCGTTCATCGCCGCCTTGTAGGAGCGCAGGCCGTCGGTGGTGATGGATCACCTCGGGCGACGAGTTGAAGTAGCGGAACGGGCTGGCGGGTTTGCGAGGTCGAGGCATGAGCCTCCCGCTAAACCGCCGATCCTAACATCGGGTGCATTTGGGCTGACAGTGCCCGACTATCAACTCGTCAGCCCTACGACCTCGGGCCAACCGTTCCGCCACACCAAGTTGCGGATCAGCATCACGCGGCGCGAATTCACCTCATCGCTCGCGCGGGTTCGGGGTCGGGCTACTTCAACCGCGTGATAGACGATATAGTCGGTGCCGCGGTGTTCGATCGTCGAATTGTGTCCCGGAGCGATCCAGCGCTGATCCGCCTCAAGGATCACGCCGCCGCGTTCCGGTTTGACCTCGAACGGCCCGGTCGCGCTGCGCGAGCGCGCGACCATCACTGCGTAATGCGCCTTCGGTCCGCAGCAATTGTCGCCCGAAAGGAACAAATAATACCACCCCGCGCGCCGCACGACCCATGCCCCTTCGACCAAGCGGCGATAGTTTGCCGGGTCGTCGGTCTTGATCACCTCGACCAGATCGACCGGCGCGCTGCCGGGCTTGAACGACAGTCGGTCGGCGGCCAGTTCCTGAACCTTGATCGGCCCGAACCCGGATCCCCAATAGAGCAGCCTGCGCTCGGTCGCGGGATCGTCGAAGGCCATCGGGTCGATGTTGATGAAACCCTCGCCGCACAGCAGCGGGTGACCCATATCGGTGAACGGACCCTCCGGCCGCTGCGCGGTCGCCACGGCCAGGCACAGGCCGCGCTTTGGATCGTCCAATGCGGCGTCGGGCTTGGCCGAATAATACAGGAAATACTGTCCACCGTGCGCGGCAACGTGGGGGGCCCAGAAATCCTGCGTGCGGCTGGCCCAGCG
>JANOOJ010000214.1:0-1969 GCA_031421295.1 Novosphingobium sp. | reverse complement strand
CGCCGCTGTTGAACGAGAGCCGCAGCTTCTTGGTATCATCGACGTCGTAGTTGAAGTGGAGGCTGGGAATCGCCAGCGTCTGATCGGATTCGGCGGTCACCAGCGCTGGAGCCGCCGTGCCGATCCTGGCTTCCGCAATGCCCCGGTTCTTGAGGTGCTCGACCCGCACCCCGCCGAGGATCGAGCCCCAGTCGTAGCGCAGCGTCGCCATCGCGAACCCGGCATAGACCTGCTCGCGCACGTCGTAGATATTACCGGTCTGCGGCACGAAGGCGAAGTTGTCGCGCGCCGCCTTGGCCGCCGCGCGGATCTTGGCGGGGTCGAAATAGCGGAAGGTATAACCCAGCGGAATCTTGCCCTGAAACGGCGTGTCGAGCGAAAACTGGTTGTAGTCGGTCGCGATCCCGATGGTCGCGAACTGCGCGGCAGTGTTGAGCAGGATGCGATCCTCCTCGACCGTCTTGGTCCGCTGGTCGAACTGGAAGCCCAGCTTGAACACGGCTTCGGCGCCCATGAACGCGGCCTCGCGCGCCAGCACCAGCTTGGCGGTATAGGCTTCGGTGGTGTCGACCGCGTCGAGCACGCTCAGCGAGGTCAGCGGCTTGGTGAAGCTGTCGATCGCGGTAACCCGCGCACCGGCCTGGAACCGCGTCGGGCTGGAAAGCTGCGTAGTGGTGAACAGTTGCAGATCGGCGCGGTTTGGATTGGTGAAATCGTAGCTGACGGTCGGACGCAGGCTGCGCGTGCCAGGGCTGTCGAAGGCCGCCTCGCCGACGACCGAACGATCGTCCTTCGATTCGGTGTAGTTGCCCAGCCAGTTGAGGCTCCAGCCCTCGCCGAACGCATGCTTGCCCTCCAGCGTGTTGGTGAAGATCGACTGGCGGAACGCGCGCAGCGTCGCGCGCTGGCGGATGTCGATGCCATAGACCGTGCCGACAGTCGGGGTGTTGCCGATGCACACGTCGGCATAGCCCGAGGTGGTTGGCGTGGCATTGGGGGTAATCGTGCAGCCCGCGCTGTTGGCCACGAGGTCGCCCTGGCGGTCGTCGAGATCGAAGCGATAGTTGTCGCGCGCCTCGTCGTCGGTGAAGCGGGTGTAGATCGAACGCAATGAGATCGGGTTGTCGTCGTCGGGCCGCCAGTCGATCCGGGCCGAACCCGAATAGTTCTTGCGGGTCAGGCGATAGAGCTTGTTCTCGGTCTCATGCGCCCAGAAGCGGGTCAGGTTGCCGGGGCGCTGGTCCTGAGTCACCCGCTCGCGATCGATCTCGAAGTTGTCGGTGATCTGGTCACGTTCGAAATAGCTGGCCGAAACCACCACGCCGATCTCGCCCGCGCCCGCCTGGAAGCGGTCAGAGACGACCAGCGAGCCCTCGTACTGCTTCTTGTCGCCCAGCTCGGCGATGCCGTAGCCTGCCTTGCCCGCGATATGGCGATCATCGTAATCGAACGCCGAGCGGGTGATGACGTTGACATTGCCCGAAACGGTCTCGCCCGGCATCTCCGGGGTCACCGCTTTCGACACCACGATCTGCGCGGCAATCGCCGAAGGGACCGAATCGAACCGCGCGTCGCGGCCCTCGGGGCTGACGACGTTGATCCCGTCGAACGACAGCGTGGTCCAGTAATTGGGCGCGCCGCGCAGGCTGATATAGCGCGCCTGGCCCTGATCGCGCTCGATCGCGACGCCGGGCAGGCGGCTGGCAGCTTGAGCAACGTTCTGATCGGGCAGCCGTCCGACCGAATCCGAAGCGGCGACCGTCACCAGCGAATCCGACTTTTTCTGGATGTCGAGCGCGGCGGCCTCGGATTCGGCGATCGGGCGCGATCCGGTGACGACGATCGGGTTCGCAACATCCTCGCCTGCGGCCGCTTCGGCACGAGCCGGCTGGGTGGCGGCGGCCAGGCCCGCCCCGCACAAAACACACGCCCGGATTGCACGCATGGACTTGGTCTGGATCGATTTCAC
>JANOOJ010000213.1:0-3143 GCA_031421295.1 Novosphingobium sp. | reverse complement strand
ATGAGCGGCAAGTGGTTCAAGCCGATCCCCTATGGCGTGCGGCGCGACGACGAATTGCTCGACATGGAGCAGGTCGCGGCGCTGGCGCGCGAGCACAAGCCCAAGCTGATCATCGCGGGCGGGACCGCCTATTCGCGGGTGTGGGACTTCGCGGCGTTCCGCGCGATCGCCGACGAGATCGGCGCCTGGCTGATGGTCGATATGTCGCATTTCTCGGGGCTGGTCGCGGGCGGTGCGCATCCCTCGCCCTTCCCGCATGCGCATGTGGTGACCACCACCACGCACAAGAGCCTGCGCGGACCGCGTTCGGGGGTGATCCTGACCAATCAGGAAGACCTCGCCAAGAAGTTCAACAGCGCGGTGTTTCCCGGCATGCAGGGCGGGCCGCTGGTGCATGTGATCGCGGCCAAGGCGGTGGCCTTTCAGGAAGCGCTCCAGCCCGAATTCAAGGCCTATGCCGCGCAGATCGTCGCCAATGCCCGCGCGCTGGCGGCGTCGCTCGCCGACAATGGGTTGCGGATCGTTTCGGGCGGGACCGACAACCATTTGATGCTGGTCGATCTCACCACCAAAGACGTCACGGGCAAGGCCGCCGAAAAGGGGCTCGACCGGGCCTGGCTGACCTGCAACAAGAACGGCATCCCGTTCGATACGCGCTCGCCGTTCGTGACTTCGGGGGTGCGGCTTGGTACCCCGGCGGGGACCACGCGCGGCTTCGGGGTCGAGGAATTCCGCACCATCGGCCAGCTCATCGCCGAAGTGGTGGACGGCCTGTCGCACAACGGCGATGATGGCGATGCCCAGGTGGAACAGCGCGTCCGCGCCCGCGTTGACGAATTGTGCAGCCGCTTCCCGATTTACCCGGAGCTTTGAGCCATGAGCGATTTCGAACGCGATCCCAACCAGCCCCCGCCCAAAGGCCCTCGGGGCGACGATCTGGTGACCGACGCCCGCGTCGAAATCGTCGGCATGGCCAAAGAAGGCATGCACCACCCATCGACCAAGCCGGTGCTGATTGGTGCCGCAATCGGAGGTGTGGCAGGCGCGGTCCTGCCGATCGTGTCATGGCCGATCGGGCTGCTCGCGGGTGCCGGCTTCATGCTCTACAAGCGGCTAAGGCCCTGAATGCGCTGCCCGTTCTGCGCCCATGATGACTCGCAAGTAAAAGACTCGCGTCCAACCGAGGACAACACGTCGATCCGCCGCCGCCGACAGTGCGAAAGCTGCGGCGCGCGGTTCACGACCTTCGAGCGGGTGCAGTTGCGCGACATCACCGTGCTCAAAAGCGTCGGCGTCGATGGCCAGATTCGGCGCGAGCCGTTCGACCGCGCCAAGATCGAACAATCGGTTGCGCTCGCCTGCCGCAAACGGGGGATTGCGCAGGAACGGCTCGATCAGCTGGTTTCGGGAATTCAGCGCCAGATCGAAACTTTGGGCGACAGCGAAGTCCAGGCCAAGGTTATAGGGGAAATGGTGATGGAAGGCCTCCACCAGCTCGACAGCGTCGCCTACATCCGCTTCGCCAGCGTCTATCGCGATTTCGGCGAGGCGCGCGATTTCCAGGAATTCGCCAGCACGGTGCGCGATGCCGGGAAAGATTGAATCGAGTCCTCATTCTCCGTTCGCACCGAGATCCTTGACTTGGCTCACGAGGGACCATTTGCCGAGTGAAGCCGAGGCGTTGTAAGGCGAGACAATGGCCTTCTGGACTTACATTTTGAAGTGCGCGGATGGGCTATACTACACCGGGCATACCGATGATCTCGAAGCCCGAATCGCGCAACATCATGCTGGCTATTTTCCAACCTGCTTCACGTTTAGTCGCCGACCGCTCGAGTTCGCTTGGTCTAGCGATTTCGGGACACGGATCGAAGCGCTGGAGGCGGAGCGAAAGCTGAAGGGCTGGTCGCGCACGAAAAAGGAAGCTCTTATTCGCGGTGATTGGGATGCGGTACAATGTCTCGCCAAGCGCCAGAAATCCTTCGAGACGGGTCTTCGCGTTCGCTCAGCCCCTCCTCAGGACGAACGGAATTTTAGCGTTAACCTTGCGTTCTCTCATCCCGATCGTGCTGAGGAGGAACCGAAACCGCAGGCTGAGGGGCCGTCTCGAAGCACCCCGGTCATAGTCCTCGTCCGCCCGCAACTGGGTGAGAATATTGGCAAGGCGGCGCGGGCGATGCTCAATTTCGGGCTTACCGAGCTGCGCTTGGTCACTCCGCGCGATGGCTGGCCCAACCCGAGCGCAGGCCCGGCAGCGGCGGGGGCCGATGTCGTGCTGGCCCAAGCGGCGGTGTTCGATACCCTTGCAGCGGCCGTGTCCGACTGCGCCAATGTCTATGCCACCACCGTGCGCAAGCGCGGGGTGACCAAGCCCGTGCTCACCCCAGAGGCCGCGGCGCAGGCCGTGCACACCCTGTCCGGGCGCTCGGCCTATGTCTTTGGCCCCGAGCGCTCGGGGCTCGAGACCGAAGATGTCGCGCTTGCCCGCGCGATCATCACCGTGCCGATCAACCCGAAGTTCGCCTCGCTCAACCTCGCGCAGGCGGTGGTCCTGTGCGCTTACGAATGGTCGAAGCATGTCGCGCTGGCCCAGCCGCCGGTCGAGGAACTGCTCCCGCCCGCCCCGCAGGAGGAGCTGGAAGGCTTGATCGCGCATTTCGACGCGCTGCTTGAGCCGAGGGGCTACTATAATCCGCCGGACCGCGCGGTGCCGACGCGGCTGGCGCTGCGGACGATGCTGACCAAGCCCGGCTGGACCCACCTCGAAGTGCGCACCATGCGCGGGGTTCTCTCGGCCATGGAGCGCTTGCCGGGCAGCAAACCGGGTGACACGCCGCGCCGCAATCCACGCCGCGAACCCGATCAGGGTTGACCTTCCACCCCCTCGCAGCTAAGCGCGCGCCTTCGCAATTGGCTCCGCACTCCGGTGAAGCGGTGGCCGCATCCTGCAACAGGCAGGATGGTGCGGTTCCGGACTGGAAGCGGGACACGTCCGTCTCGCATGCAAATTGAAGGATAGCGCATGTCGAAGCGCAAGACATCGAAGTATAAACTCGATCGCCGGATGGGCGAGAACATCTGGGGCCGTCCCAAGAGCGCGGTCAACCGCCGCAGCTATGGCCCGGGCCAGCACGGCCAGCGCC
>JANOOJ010000212.1:0-2181 GCA_031421295.1 Novosphingobium sp. | reverse complement strand
CGCACCGCCCCCCCGGTGCGGGCGCATCCTTTTCCCACTGCGGTGTAAGCGGCACCCGCCCACTCCCCCGCCCGGCCACCCACCGCATACAATCTCGTTGGGCGGCCGGGCGGGGGAGTGGGCTGGTGCCGTAAGCCAGTCGCGGATGCGGCTGGCGCACCCAACAAAGGATAACCGCCAATGAAGCGGACGATTCTGACGCCCGCCGTGCTCGCTCCGGCGGCGCTGGCCGAACTGAAGCTGTGGCTCGGCATCTCGACGACGCTCGACGATGCGCCGCTCGCCGCGCTGCTGCGGACCGCGCTAGAGGTCTGCGAAGGTTTCACCGGGACGCTGCCTTTGCAATGCGCGGTCGAGGAAGTGCTCCCCGCCAGCAGCGCGTGGCAGCCGCTCGAAGCCCGGCCGGTCCAGGCGATCACCCTCGTGCAGGGCGTCCCGGCAGAAGGCGCGCGGTTTTCAATGCCCGTTGCCGACTACGCGATCGAACTCGACGCCGATGGTGGCGGCCGGGTCCGGGTTCTGAACCCCGGCACGGCCACGCGGATCGCGGTGCGCTTCTCCGCCGGGCTTGCGCCCGATTGGGCCAGCCTGCCCGAAAGCCTGCGCCACGGGGTGTTGCGGCTAGCCGCGCACCAGCACCGGATGCGCGACGATGACGCCGCTGCGCCGCTCCCACCTGCTGCTGTCGCGGCGCTGTGGCGGCCGTGGCGGCGGTTGCGGCTCGCATGATTACCGCGCGTCCCGAGCCCGATTTCGCCGCGCTCGCCGCCCGCTTGGCCGATGACGCCCGCAAGCTGGTCGAAGCGCGGGCCAGCGCCGCGGCGCTGCCCAAGCCGGCCCGCTGGCGCAGAGCTTCGCTGCTCTGGCCGCTGATCACCAAAGGATAGACCCGCCATGGAAATCCCCCTGCGCGCCGCGTTGCTGGCCTGGCTGGGTGCCGACCCGGTGCTGTCGGGCGCGCTCAACGCGATTGTCGAGGAAGCGCCGTTGCGCACCAGCCTCCCATGGCTGGCGGTCGCGGCCAGCGCGAGTGCCGACTGGAGCACCAAAGAGCAGAGTGGCCGCGAAGTGCGGGTCGCGCTCGAGCTGCATTATCGCGGCGACCGCTCGGACAGCGCGGCGGCTTTGGTCGGCGCGATCGAGGCGCGGATCGACAGCCTGCCGAGCGCGCAGACGGGCTTCACGCTCGTCACCACCCAATTCCTGCGCGCCCGCGCCGAACAGCGCGGCGAAAGCAGCCGCGCTGTGTTGCTGGAATATCGATTCCGTATTCTCGCAGACTAGCCGCGACCGTTCCGCGTGTCCTTCGACAGGCTCAGGATGAGCGGGCCTTGGTTTCAATCCCTTTCCTCATAATCCGTTCGTCCTGAGCCTGTCGAAGGACCCGCGCTCCCTTCACCCCACAAAGGAGAATGCCCATGACCGCCCAGAAAGGCAGCGCCTTCCTGCTCAAGATTTCCGACGGCGCCGCAACACCCGTCTACCGCACCGTCGCCGGTCTGCGGACCACGCAGATGTCGATCACCGGCGATACGGTGGTGATCACCAGCCGCGATAGCGGCGGGTGGCGCGAGTTGCTGTCCGGCGCGGGGATCCGCCAGGTCTCGGTCAGCGCGGCGGGGATTTTCCTGGGCAGCGCGGCCGAAGCGCAGGTCCGGGCGAGCGCCATGGCGGGGACGCTCGACGCCTATGAGCTGAGCTTCGAGGGCGGCGAGAAGCTGCGTGGGGCATTCCTGATCCAGCGGCTCGACTACGCCGGGGACTTTAACGGCGAACGCAATTACACGTTGCAGCTCGAAAGCTCGGGCGCAGTGGTGCCGGCATGATCCCGGCCAATGCCCTGCGCGGCGAAGCCAGCCTGGCGATTGCCGGGACCGAGCGCTTGCTCCGTCCCAGCTTCACCGCGCTGGTCGCGGCGGAAGAGGAACTCGGTCCGCTGTTCGCGCTGGTCGAGCGCGCCGGGGCCGGGCAGCTACGTATTGCCGAAATGGCCGCGCTGTTTTGGCATTGCCTGCCGGACCGCACTGATCTCACCCGCGAGGCGGTGGGCGAGGCGGTGATGCAGCACGGTCTGGCCGCCTGCGCCAAGCCGCTGCGTGTGCTGCTCGGGCAAATCCTTCAGGGCGCGGGATGACCGTTGACCTTCGGTCGACTTCGTCTCGACAAGCTCAGGGCGATCGG
>JANOOJ010000211.1:0-16027 GCA_031421295.1 Novosphingobium sp. | reverse complement strand
TTGGTGCGGTCGAGAAGACTCGAACTTCCACGGGCTTTCGCCCACAACGACCTCAACGTTGCGCGTCTACCAATTCCGCCACGACCGCTAAATCAACGGGGCCGGTTGGCGCCCCGGGGGGGTAGGAGCGCGCCCTTAGCAAAGGCATTGGGGCGGAGCAAGCGGCGATGGCGGTCAGACTTCGCACTGGCGGTGTGCCGTCCGTGGACAGTCCGCAACGCGCGGTTGCGGCAAAGGTAAACATCGCGTTCACCATGCCGGATGATGTCCGCCCTCCTTCTTGCCGCAGCAGTTGCAACCGTATCGACATTGCCGCCAGGGGTAACCGCAAGAGCGACCGCTACGGTCGAGATTCTACAGGCCGAGCGCGCCGATCCCGATCCAGGGGCGAACGGCGTTATCCGTCAGGTAAGGCAGGTTCCGGGCGGGGCGATGATCGAGTTTACCTGAAACCCGTTCAGCCCGGCTTCCAGCCGATCTCGGCGAATTTGGCGGATTTGGGCACGTCGGTGACCGCTTCGTTGACGGTCACGCTTTCACCCGGGGCGAGGCTGCGCTTGGGCGGGGCGACTTCCCAGCTATAGACGATCCGCTCGCGCGCATCGCGCAATACGATCAGCAGCGACGGGACCGTGCGGGCCTCGCGCCCGACATTGCGGATCGTCCCGCTCGCGCCGAAGAACTCGGTGCCGTTGGGCAGCGTACGGCGATCCTGCCGGTTGGGCGGAAATTCGAGCACCAGCCCGGCTTGCGCCTCGGCGAAGGTGGGCCGGGCGAGCGGCACCCAGTCGGGCAGGCCGTACCACGCCACCACCCCGATCGCGCTGAGGCTGACCACCGCGAACAGGCTGGCGGCGATCATCCACATCCGGGCCGGATTACGCCGCACGCGGAACGGAGGTTCGTAGGCGAAGCTGGAATAGTCATCGTCGTAATCGGTCGGGGCCGAAACATATTCGCGCTCGGCGGGGGGTTCCTCGGCCAGCGGCGGCGGCGCGGAAACCTGGGCGATCGGTGGTTCGGGTTCGGCAAGGCCGGCTTCGACTGCGGCTGGAGCCGGTTCGGGTTCGGGAGCCGGCGTCGGTGCAGCCGCCACGGGTTCGGGCACCGAGGCTGGCGGCGCTGGCGGGGGTACCAGAACTGGCCCGTCCTGAAACCAGCTGTGTCGGCATTTGGCGCACCGCACCGTCCGGCCTTCTACACCGATTGCAGTGTCGGGCACCGCATAGCGGGTCGTGCAGGCAGGACACGCGATAATCATCTTGCTGCATAAACATGATGGTGGCCGATGCGGCAAGGCTTCGCCTGTGCAGCAAACGCGCCAATACCCTTTTTTCCACCGGGTTTGACGGCTATAGGCCACTCCGCAATCTGTGGACGTGGGCACTCTTCTGAAAATGACGCAGAATTTCGACGGGGACATCGTCCAGTTCGACAACGTCGGGCTACGCTATGGGACCGATCGGGAAGTGCTGACCGACGTCTCCTTCACGCTCTATCCGGGCAGCTTCTACTTTCTCACCGGGGCCAGCGGCGCGGGCAAGACCTCGCTGCTCAAGCTCCTCTATCTGGCCCAGCGTCCGTCGCGCGGGATGATCCGGATGTTCGGGACCGACGCGATCACCCTGTCGCGCGACCGTCTGCCGGGGTTCCGGCGGCGGCTCGGAGTGGTGTTCCAGGATTTCCGGCTGGTCCCGCACCTCTCGGCGTTCGACAATGTCGCGCTGCCGCTGCGGGTCTCCGGAGTGGCGGAGCGGGATTTGATCAAGCCGGTCACCGATATGCTCGACTGGGTGGGGCTCGCCGATCGCACCCATGCCCGTCCGGCGCAGCTTTCGGGCGGCGAGCAGCAGCGCGTCGCGATTGCCCGCGCGGTGATCGGCCGTCCCGATATGCTGGTGGCCGACGAGCCGACCGGGAACGTCGATCCCGAAATGGCGGTCAAGCTGCTGCGGCTGTTCGAAGCGCTCAACCGGCTGGGCACGACGGTGGTGGTTGCGACCCACGATGTCCATCTGCTCAAGAAAGTGCCCGAATCGCTGATTATGCGGCTCGACAAGGGGCGCCTGAGCGATCCGACGGGCGCGCTCAAATATCCGCCACGGCGGCCGGTAACGGTGCGATGAGCAGGCCTGCCAGCAAAGTGCCCCCGGTGATCGCCCGCAGCGTGTCGCGCGGCTGGCGCACGCTGTCGGGCATGGGCGAGGCCGATCTGGTGCCGCAGGCGCGGCTCTCGGGGCCGATGCCGTGGGTGATCGCGATCATGATCGCGCTGACGGTGATCGCTGCGGCGGCGGGATTTGCGCTGCGCAATATCGCCAATGCCACTGCGGTCGGACTGGCGGGCGGGATCACCGTGCAGATCGTGGAAGCCGATCCGGCCTCGCGCGACCGCCAGGCTGGCGCGGCGCTGGCGGTCCTGATCCGAACTGCCGGTGCCACTGACGCCCGGCTGGTGCCGCAGGAAGAAGTCGATGCGCTGGTCGAGCCGTGGCTGGGCAGCGGCGCGAACGCCGAAGCGGTGCCAGTCCCCGCGCTGATCGACGCACGGTTGACGGGGACGATTTCGCCGCAGCGCATCGCGGCATTGGGGCGAGCCTTGCGCGAAGTGGCTCCCGCCGCGCGGGTCGATGCGCAATCGAGCTGGCTGAAGCCGGTGTTCGGCGCGATTGCCTCGCTGCAATGGCTGGCGCTGGCGCTGATCGCCTTGCTCGCGCTGGCGACCGCAGCGGCGGTGCTGCTGGCGGCGCGCACCGCGCTGGGCTCGAACCGCGACACGATCGAGGTGGTGCACTTGCTGGGCGGCACCGATGCGCAGATCGCGCGGGTGTTCCAGCGCTCGATTGCGGTCGATGCGGCGGGTGGCGGGGCGGTCGGGCTGGCGTTCGGTCTGGTCGTGATCCTGCTGCTCGGCCGCCAATTCGCGGCGCTCGGTGCAGGGATGGTCGCGGGCGGCACGCTCGATTGGCTCGACTGGGTGATGCTGGCGCTGATCCCGGTCGCAGGGGTGCTGCTGGCGATGCTCACCGCGCGGCTGACAGTCATCCACGCGCTCAAGCGGATGCTCTAGATGCTGCGGCGGTTTATCTCGGTTGTGCTGATCGTCTGGGCGCTGGGCTTCGTCTGGTTCGCCGTTGCGCTGCCGCGGCCGTTAGCGGGCGGCAAAAGCGCGGCGGTGGTGGTGCCGACCGGGGGGGCGGGGCGGATCGATCGCGGGCTGGAAGTGCTGGAGCAGGGCCTCGCGCCCAAGCTGTTCGTCTCGGGAGTCGACCGCGAGGTGCGCCCGGTCGAATTCGCGGTGGAATATGAAGTCCCGGCGGCGACTATGGCCTGCTGCGTGACGCTCGGGTTCGATTCGGTCGATACCCGCTCCAATGCGCAGGAGATTTCGCGCTGGCGGGCAGCGAACAAGATCGCCTCAGTGCGGCTGGTGACCAGCGATTGGCACATGCGCCGCGCGGCGTGGGAGTTGCGCCACGCGGCAGCGGGCAATCTCATCGTGATCGAAGATGCCATCCCGACCCGGCCGTCGCTGCGGACGCTGTTCCTCGAATATCACAAGCTGCTGGCGCGCCGCGTCGGGGCGCTGATCGGGGCGTGAGCGTATGGACCTGATTCGCTCGATCCTGTTTGCGCTGGTGTTCTACCTCGGCAGCATTCCGCTGGTAATTTTCGCCGGCCTGACCGCGCTGGGCAACGAGGCGTCGGTGCTGTTCGGTGCGCGGCTGTGGGCGCGCTGGCACCGCTGGTGCGCGGCGCATATCCTGGGCATCCGCACCCGGATCGACGGCGTGCTGCCACAATCGGGCGCGCTGGTGGTGTTCAAGCATGAATCGATGTTCGAGACGATTGAAGTGCTGGTGGTGTTCGATCGCCCGGCGGTGGTGTTCAAGAAACAGCTGCTGGTGATCCCGGTGTGGGGACTGGCCGCCCGGCGGCATGGAGTCATCCCGATCGATCGCGATGCGGGGGCGGCGGCGATGCGGCAGATGATCGTTGCGGGCAAGGCGGCGCTCGCTGCCGGACGTCCGGTAATCCTGTTCCCCGAAGGCACGCGGGTCGCGCATGGCTCGGCCCCGGAACTCGGCGCGGGGATGGCGGGGCTGTATCGGTTGCTGGGAGTGCCGTTGGTGCCGGTCGCGCTAGACAGCGGTAAGGTCTGGCCGCGCGGCTTTATCCGGCATCCCGGAGTCGTGACGATGAAAGTCGGCGAGCCGATCCCGCCAGGCCTGCCGCGCGAGGAGATCGAGGCGCGAGTCCATGCGGCGATCAACGCGCTCAACGGCCCTGCTACATGACCGAACCCGCAAACCGGAAGCGTTCGGCCCTCGATGTACTCGGCCCCGGGGCTGGTCACGGGTGCCGCCGATGACGATCCCAGCGGGATCGGGACATACAGCCAGATCGGGGCGCAATTCGGCTATGGCATGGCGTGGACCATGCTGTTCGGCTTCCCGCTGCTCGCCTCGATCCAGGCAATCCGCGCGCGGATTGGGGCGACGACCGGAATGGGCATCGCGCAGAATTTGCGCGTACATTATCCGCGCCCGGTGCTGCAGGCGGTGGTGATGCTGCTGCTGATCGCCAACGTCATCAACATCGGTGCCGATCTGGGTGCGATGGGCGCCGCGCTGGGGCTGCTGATCCCCGGTGGTTTACATAGCGCTGTTCGGCTTGCTCAGCGTCGGGCTAGAAGTGTTCGTCAGCTACACGCGCTATGCCAGCATCCTCAAATGGACCACACTTTCGCTGTTTTCCTATGTCGGGGTGGTGTTCGCCGCGGGGGTTCCGGTGGGCGAGGCGTTGCGCGGCACGCTGATCCCCAGCTTCACGCTCGGCAAGGCGCATACCATGGCGCTGGTCGCGATCTTCGGGACGACTATCAGCCCCTACCTGTTCTTCTGGCAGGCCGGGCAGGAAGTGGAAGAGCAGCGCCGCCGCCACACCAAGCCGCTGTACGTTTCACCCAAGACAGCGGGCCCCGAATTGCGGCGCATCCGCACCGATACGTTGGTCGGCATGGCCTTCTCGCATCTCACCGCGCTGTTCATCATCTTTGCCACCGCTGCAACGCTGCATGCCCACGGGGTGACCGAAGTCACCAGCGCGGCGCAGGCCGCCGATGCGCTGCGCCCGATTGCGGGCAAGCTGGCCTTCGTGCTGTTTGCGATGGGGATTATCGGGACGGGGCTGCTGGCGGTGCCGATCCTGGCAGGTTCGGCGGCCTATGCGGTCAGCGAGACCTTCGGCTGGACCGAGGGGCTGGGCCGCAAACCACGCGAGGCGAAGGCATTCTACGGCGCGATTGCGCTGGCGACATTGGCCGGGGTGGCGATGAACTTCCTCGCCATCGATCCGATGCGCGCGCTTTATTGGGCGGCGGTGGTCAACGGGCTGCTGGCCCCGCCGCTGGTGCCGTCTTAAGCAGAAAAACTCTAAGCAGCACGCAACAGGGTATAGACTGCCCCGCCCAGTTCGGCATCGCCCTGATGATAGAGCTCGGCCCGCAGCGCGGTGATGCCGAAGGTGGTGAGCGCCACGGCAAAGTCCTCGCTCGCCATGCACAGGCCCGGCGGGGTCGTGTCGAGCAGCCGCGTCGGCACCGCGATGGCAGCGCCATATGGCACCATCGCCTGGGCCGCTTCGTCGTGAACGCAGGTCACAATCGCATAGTGGGCCGCAAGCGAGATGGCACCGGCTTCGGGGGCGGAAAGTATCGCACCAACCACTGCTGCGGTTTGCGCCATATCGCTCAGCAGCACGTGCCATTGACCGGCCCCGGCCCGGATCCGGTCGCGCGGAATTCCGGCGAGCGCCTGCCAAACCGGCGCATGTCGCGCGGCGATCTGCGCCGAACTGGGCGCCGCGTCCGCGGTGTCCGGCTGGTCGATCCGGATCGAGAGCAACGCCGACACGATCCGGCCCGGGTCGGGCTCTTCGGGTCGGAACAGGCTGGACACCTGCGTTTCGCGCGACAGCGTCAGCATATGCTGCGGATTACGGGGGCTGGATCGCCACAGCTGCGCCTGCGCGGCGGTGTTGATGCCGCCGCCCTCATCGTCGAGCACGATCAATTGGACGGCATGGGCATCGAGCGATTGCGCTTTCAGCAGCGTAGCCCCCACCGCCAGTTCGCTGGCGAGGCGCGTGGCGATCCGGTCATGCGCCCCGCCGCGCCAATCGTCGGCGGCTTTGAGCGATGCCGCGCGTTCAAGCAGGTGCCAGTAGCGCCCGACCCAGGCTTCCCCGGCGGGACTGACCGATTGCTGCTCGAACCGCTCGGCGCTGGTCGAAAGCACCACATGAAGTTCCGCTCCGGCAGCGACAAGCCGTTCGGCAATCACGATGTCGACCCCGGCGGCCAGCGCGCCATAGCCAAAGCCGATCCGATCGGCAGCGATCAGCGCATCGACCCGCGCGGCCAGCTCTGCCTCGGCCGCGCCCCCGGCGGCGATCCCGATATGGCCGGCAAAGTGCAGGCTTGCGGGCGGCCGGAAGCGCTCGAGCCAATCGAGCGCGGTGCCCAGCGCGGCCCCTATTTCCTCGAGCTGGGCCAGCGTTACAGCACGGTCGGCCCAGCCGTCGGGATCGGCAAGCGCGGCGCGGGCCAGTGCCCGTTCGGCACCCCGGCCATCGCCCGACAGCAGGAGCGCTTCGGCGCGGGTGGCCTCCAGATAATAGGGCGTATCGGCCGGGGGCTCGGGCCCGTCGAGCACCTCCAGCACCGATCTGGCTTGCGCCGCTGCCGCATCTCGGTCGCCCGCCAGCAGCCGCGAGGTTGCGGCATTGATCGCCAGATACGGCGCAGGAGAAATTCGGTCGGCGGCCAGATAGGCGGCTGCCGCAGCAGCAAACCCCTCGGCGCGAAGGGTGCCCGTTGCCAGCCGTGCGCGCGATTTGAGCAGTCGGCCCTTGACCGCGAGCGCCGCCGGATCATCGCTGCGGTCACCGTAGCCGCCTGCCTCGAACAAGCCCCACGCCCGCTCGACCGCGCCCGCCCGGGCGAGCGCGGTGATCGCGGGCAGCGATACAATCAACGTTCGGAGCCTGCCGAGGGGATCAAGGATGGACCGGCGGCGGATTCTTTACGTCGGGATCGATCGTGATCGGCAGCGGCTGTGCGCTGCCGGGCTGAGGGAGCAGGACAAACAGGTTGAAGGGATGGTCCTGCGGATCGCTGATCGGCTTTCCGGTCGATCGCGCGTGCAGCTTGAAATTGCGCAATGGACGCTCAGCCGGATTGTGGTCGACCGAATAATATTTCCAGTCGCGCGGGTCCTTGAATTCGATAATCCCGGCGTCGCCATCGAGCGACCAGTCGGTCGACTCGCTGAGTACGAAGCTGGCAATCGTCTTTTCGTAAATCGCCAGACAAGTCTGGCCATCCACGACTTTGAGAAGGTCGTCGCCTGCGATGCTCTTCATGGCAAAGACGAGCTGGTTGCCCTGCATCGTCAGCGAAAGTTCGATTGTCCCACGCTTTACCGCTTCATTGGCGTCGAACGGGGTCCCGCGAAGCACTTTGTCATCTGTCATATTATCCTCCATCCAGTTCAAAACACGCCTAGTTCAATCGGGGTATTCCATCGATCATCTTGATCCAACCCGCCCAGTTCCCATTCGCGGGATCCTTGCGATGAAGCAGGTCGGCGGTTTGCCGGGCGCGCGCTGCGACAGCCTGCGCTTCGGTCGGACGGCCGGCGCGCATCAGGGCACGGCCAAGCCCGATCTCAGCCAGTAATCGCGCCTCATATACGCGGGCATCGCCGGGAAATGCACTTGCCGCCTCGGCCACGAGGGCCTGCTGGCGCTCGCGCAATTCCAGCGCGCCAAGGCTATCACCGGTGCCAGCCAAAGCGTCGGCTTGCCAGGCCAAACGATTGGCGAGGTCAAGCCGGGCATCGAGATCGCGCGGCATTACCGCCGCAACGCGCTCCATGGCGTTGCGTGCCGCGGCGCAGTGCGGCAGCGCGGCAGCTGGGTCGGCAGGCTTGGCCAGCGCGCGCGAGCACAGATTTCCCTCGGCATAGGCCAGTTCGCGTTGCCACCTGACCTTTTTGGGGTCGAGTGCCACGAGTTGTTCGGCCAGCTGTCGGTAAGCCTGCCAGTGTCGCTCGCTCGTGGTGTAATCGTTTTTAAAAAACGCGGCGTAGCCGACCCAGTATTCGCTTTGGGCATGGCTGAAGATGCGGTCGGCATTGCCCGGATCGCGGCGGAGCAAGTCGGCAGTAATGCGATAGGCTTCGGCCGCCTCGGCCTGGCCGCGTTCGACCGCGCCGGTGGTCTGCAGATCGTCCTCGGTCATCGCCTGGAGCAGGCGCGCGCGCCGCTCGAGCGTTTCGGCGGGCAGGCTGCCCAAATCGCGCTCGCTCGCATAATGCGCCATCGCCCGCGCATTGACCGAACTCATGATTTCCAGCCGTCCGACGCCTTTCAGCTTCTGGCGCAGGTCCGTCAGCATGAATTCGACCATCCCCTCGGTTTCGGCGCGTCGCCGTTCGGCATCGGCCCGCGCGCGAATCGCCGCGAGTAGCAATGCTGCAAGGATTACGATGATCGTGGCGGCCAGCGCCGTGACGGCCATCACGCGGCGCTGGCGGGCCTGTGCATCGCGGCGGACCAGCCGGTCGAGCGGCACATTCGCAAGTCCGGCGACGATTTTGAGCAGCGCCAGCCGCCGCCCGTCCTGCTTGCGCCGGAAATCGGCGGCCAGCGGTTCGACGGCAGCACCGGCCTGCGCCAGCAGCGCCTCGGGAAAGGCGGCGGCGGGGTCGCCCTGATAAAGCGCCACGAGGATCGGACGATCGGGATGGCGGTCGCGGAACAGCGCGATTTCTTGCGCCACCCAGCGGCTGGCCCGCGCGGCCGGACTAGCCACTACGATCAACGCCTCGCTCCGGGTGATGGCGTCGCGCACCTGCGCGGTCAGATCGCCGCCAGCAACCAGTTCCGCGCGATCGATGAAGATCGGCCGCAACGCATCGGCGCGGTCGGCGACGTGGAAATTCTCCAACTTGCGGTGCAGCCAATGCGCGAATTTGGCATCGGCATGGCTATAGGAAATAAACGCCCGGTAAGGCGCGGCTTTCTCAGCCGATTCCGGAATGTGCGCCATGCCCCCTCCTGACGCGGTGCGACCCACGATCAAACCGACGATTGCGCATCACGCCATCGAATGCAATCCATCAGATCGCCATGGTATGTGCGTAACTGGCAGACAAAATTCGCGGTGGCCCTCGTCCGCCACACTGACTAACCACAGCCTATGACGCGCAAGTGGCAATTCTGGATCGACCGGGGCGGCACTTTCACCGATGTGATTGCGCGCTCGCCCGATGGGTCGCTGCACACCGCCAAGCTGCTGTCCGAGAACCCTGGCCACTATGCCGATGCCGCAGTCGCGGCGATGCGCCAGCTGACCGGCGTCGGGGAGGGTGCCTTGCCGCCGCTCGAACTGCGGATCGGCACCACCGTGGCGACCAATGCCCTGCTCGAACGCAAGGGCGAGCCGGTGCTGCTGGCGATCACGCGCGGCTTCGGCGACGCCTTGCAGATCGGCTATCAGGAGCGGCCTCAGCTGTTCGTGCGGCAGATCGTGCTTCCCGCGCCGGTCTATGCGGGTGTGGTCGAGATCAACGAACGGGTAGGAGCAGATGGAACCGTGGTTCGCCCGCTCGACGCCGCAGCGGCGCGCAGGGACTTGCAGGCCGCGTTCGATAGCGGGCTGCGCGCCGTCGCGATCGTGCTGGTGCATGGCTATCGCTACACCGCGCATGAAGCGGCGCTGGCCGACATCGCCCGCGCGATCGGCTACACCCAGATTTCGGTCAGTCACGAAGTCGCGCCGCTGATCAAGCTGATCGGTCGCGGCGATACCACGGTGGTCGATGCTTACCTCTCGCCGGTGCTGGGGCGTTACGTCGCGGGATTGGAGCAGGCGGCAGGCGGCGGACTCGAGACGTTGTTCATGCAGTCGAGCGGCGGGCTGGTCCCGGGCGGACGGTTTCGCGGCAAGGATGCGATCCTTTCCGGGCCAGCGGGCGGCATCATCGGCATGGCGCGGACTGCGGCTCAGGCCGGCTACGACGCGGTGATCGGTTTCGACATGGGCGGCACTTCGACCGACGTCTCGCATTATGCCGGACAATTCGAACGCGACGGCGAAACGCAGGTCGGCGGGGCGCGGATTCGGGCACCGATGCTGCGAATTCACACCGTGGCGGCGGGCGGCGGCTCGATCTGCCGCTTCGACGGCGCGCGCTTTCAGGTCGGGCCGCATTCGGCCGGAGCGGTGCCGGGACCGGCCTGCTATCGGCGCGGCGGGCCGCTGACCGTCACCGATTGCAATTTGCTGCTGGGCAAGATCGTCCCCGCGCACTTCCCTAGCGTGTTCGGTGAAAGTGGTGCCGAGTCCCTCGATGCCGAAATCGTCGCGCAGAAGTTCGCCGAACTGGTCGCCGAGGTGCAGCGGTTAGGCGGGCAGGTGCTGTCATCGGCGCAGGTAGCCGAGGGTTTCATCACCATCGCGGTGGCCAATATGGCCAATGCCATCAAGAAAATTTCCGTTGCGCGGGGTCACGACGTCACCCGCTACACGCTCGCCTGCTTCGGCGGGGCGGGCGGGCAGCATGCCTGCCTCGTCGCCGATGCGCTGGGCATGACCTCAGTGATGATCCATCCGTTCGGCGGGGTGCTCTCGGCTTACGGGATGGGCTTGGCCGACCGGCGCGCGGTGCGCGAGCGGACGCTGCAACTCGAACTGGGCGAAAGTAGCGAGACCAAACTCGGCAGCTCCATCGCGGCACTGGCGGGGGAAGCGCAGGCCGAGCTGGAAGCGCAGGGGCTTGCCGCCGGAGCAATCCGTTATGAAGCGACGGTGCACCTGCGCCATGCCGGAACCGACAGCACGATCCCGGTGGTGCATGCCCGGTTGAACGAGATGCGCGCGGAGTTCGAGCGACGCTATCGCGAACAGTTTGGCTTTGCCGGTTCGGGCGCGCTGATTGCGGAGACCATCACGGTCGAGGCAATCGCCGGCTCGGGCGAAGACGGGCTGGTGCAATTCCCGCTTCCAGCCAGTTCCTCTCCTCCCCTCCAGCAAGTGCGCTGTTTCAGCGGCGGCGCATGGCATGACGCGCCGCTGTTCGACCGCGCGGGCCTCGCCGCAGGGTTTTCGGTCGATTGTCCTGCGATCGTCATCGATGCCAGTTCGACTACGGTGGTCGAGCCCGGTTGGCGGGTCGAAGTCGATCGGATCGGCAACCTGATCATGACCCGGCTCGCGCCGGTCGTGGCGG
This sequence comes from Novosphingobium sp., assembly GCA_031421295.1. Taxonomy (GTDB): domain Bacteria; phylum Pseudomonadota; class Alphaproteobacteria; order Sphingomonadales; family Sphingomonadaceae; genus Novosphingobium. Next base: position 4,730 of record JANOOJ010000211.1, on the reverse strand, counting down.
CCAGCGCGATGGAGGAGGCCGCGGCCCCCGATCCGGTCCGGCTCGAAATCATGAGCGGGCTGTTCATGGCGATTGCCGAGGAGATGGGTGCTGCGCTCCAGCACAGCGCGTCCTCGGTCAACATCCGCGAGCGGCTCGATTTCTCCTGCGCGATCTTCGATGTGGAGGGTAATCTTGTTGCCAACGCGCCGCATATGCCGGTCCATCTGGGCTCGATGGGCGAGAGCGTGCGCACTATCCTGCGGCGACGCACCGACGACGGGCGCGGGTTGAAGCCGGGCGATGCCTATGCGCTCAACGCGCCCTATGAAGGCGGAACGCATCTGCCCGATATTACCGTGGTGATGCCGGTGTTCGTCGCTGCTGCCGATGCCGCCCCAAGCTTCTTCGTCGCCGCGCGGGGTCACCATGCCGACATCGGCGGAATCAGCCCCGGTTCGATGCCGCCGGACAGCACCAGCGTCGAGGAAGAAGGCGTGTTGCTCGACAACGTGCTGTTGGTCGATTCCGGACGGTTCCGCAATGACGAGATCGCCGCGCTGCTCGGGTCGGGGCGGTGGCCGTCGCGCAACGTCGTGCAGAACGTCGCCGATCTGCAGGCGCAGGTCGCTGCCTGCGCGCGCGGGGCGACGGAGCTGCGGCGGATATGCGGCGACTATGGGGCGGGTACGGTCGCGGCCTATATGCGCCATGCCCAGGATCATGCCGAGGCGGCTGTCCGCCGACTGATCGACCGGCTCGAGGACGGGCACTTCCGCTACGCGATGGACAATGGCGCAGAGGTGGTGGTGCAAGTAACCGTCGATCGCGCCGCGCGGTCTGCGACGGTCGATTTTACCGGCAGCAGTGCACAATTACCGAACAATTTCAACGCCCCGGTCTCGGTGGTGCGCGCCGCCGTGCTCTATGTCCTGCGCACGCTGATCGACGACGCGATCCCGATGAACGAGGGCTGCCTCAAGCCGGTGACGATCATCGTCCCCGAAGGCTCGATGCTGCGCCCGCGCTATCCGGCGGCGGTGGTCGCGGGCAATGTCGAGACCAGCCAGGTCGTCACCGATGCGCTGTTCGGCGCGCTGGGTGCGATGGCGGCTGCTCAAGGAACGATGAACAACTTCACCTTCGGCAATGCCGAACACCAATACTACGAGACCATTGCGGGCGGATCGGGAGCCGGCCCGGGCTTTGCCGGGACGCCGGTGGTCCAGACCCACATGACCAACAGCCGCCTGACCGATCCCGAAATCCTCGAAACCCGCTTCCCGGTGCGGCTGGAGGAGTTTTCGATCCGGCGCGGCTCGGGCGGAGCGGGCGAATGGCGCGGCGGCGATGGCGCGCTGCGGCGGGTGCGCTTCCTTGAACCGATGAGCGCGGGCATCCTCGCCAATCGCCGCATCGTCGCGCCGTTCGGGCTGGCCGGCGGAGCTGACGGCGCGCTGGGCGAGAACTGGATCGAGCGCGTGGATGGCACGGTAGAAGTGCTCCCCGCGACCGCCTCCGCCGCGATGGAGCCGGGCGATTGCTTTGTCATCGCCACGCCGGGCGGCGGCGGCTACGGTCCGGCGGGGGGAAAGTCCTGATGTGGGTGCTGCTCGGAATCGCCGTTATCGTTGCGGGCTTCGTACTGCGCTTCAATCCGTTGCTGGTGATCGTCGCCGCAGCGCTGGTAACCGGGGTCGCGGTGGGTCTCGATCTCCACGCGATTATCGCCGCCTTCGGCAAGGCGTTCAACGATTCGCGCTATATCAGCATCGTCTGGATCGTCCTGCCGGTGATCGGGCTGCTCGAGGCTTTCGGGTTGCAGGACCGGGCCCGCGCGCTGATCGGACGGATGAAAGGCGCGACCGTGGGCCGGTTGCTCACCGGCTATCTGCTGTTCCGCCAGCTTACGTCGGCGGCCGGGCTGACTTCGGTCGCCGGGCATGCCCAAACGGTGCGCCCGCTGGTCGCGCCGATGGCCGAAGCGGCGGCGGGTGAGACCAGCGACGAAGTCCGCGCGATGGCGGCGGCAACCGACAATGTCGGACTGTTCTTCGGCGAGGACATCTTTCTCGCCATCGGCTCGATCCTGCTGATGAAGGGGTTGCTTGAGCAATATGGCATTATTCTCGAGCCGCTCGAACTGTCGGTCTGGGCGATCCCCACCGCGATCGCCGCCTTCCTGATCCATGGCTTCCGGCTGTGGCGCTTCGACCGGCGGCGGAGGCCGGCAGCATGATCACGCTGCAATGGGTCTATCTGCTCGCCGGCGCGGTGTTCGCGATATTCGCCGCGCTGGGCCTGCGTGACCGGACCAATTCGCGGCGCTGGGGCAATGCCGCGTTCTGGGGACTGATGGCGCTGAGCATGTGGGCGGGCGACCGGCTCGGCGATTTCGGCAATGGGCTGCTGGTGCTCGCGCTGGTCGCCATCGCCGGGCTGGGCGGACTGGCGCGCGGCACCGCCACCGATCAGTCGGCCCAGCGTGCCGAGCGGTCCGAGCGCTTCGGCAACGGGCTGTTCGTCATCGCGCTGGTCATCCCGCTCACCGCACTGGTTGGTACTTTCCTGTTCAAGGCACTGCCCGCGCTGGTCGAGTCCAAGCAGGCAACGCTGGTGTCGCTTGGCTTGGGCGTGCTGCTCGCGCTGGGGTTGGGCTATGCCCGGCTGCGGCCCGCGCCGCTGGTGCCGTTCGAGGAAGGCCGCCGCCTGATGGACTCAGTCGGCTGGGCCGCGCTGCTGCCGCAGATGCTGGCAAGCCTTGGCGCGGTCTTCGCGCTGGCCGGGGTCGGCGATGTGGTCGGCCAGTTGGTCCAGCAGGGTCTTCCGGAAGGCAGTTTGCTCGGCGCGGTGATCGCTTTCGGGCTGGGCATGGCGTTGTTTACGATGGTGATGGGCAATGCCTTCGCGGCCTTCCCGGTGATGATCGCGGCGATCGGTCTGCCGGTGCTGATCCGCGGCTATGGCGGCGATCCTGCGGTGGTCTGCGCGGTGGGGATGCTCGCCGGGTTCTGCGGCACGCTGATGACGCCGATGGCGGCGAACTTTAACCTGGTCCCGGCTGCACTGCTCGAGCTGGAGGACAAATATGCGGTGATCAAGGCGCAGGTCTGGACCGCGCTGCCACTGCTTGGCGTCAATATCGCGCTGATCTATCTGTTCGCGTTCCCATGAGCCTCGATGCCGATCTCGCCGCGCGGTTCATGCGGCTCACGCTGGGGCATCTTGGGAAGCGCTATCCTTACAAGCTCGATCTGGTGCTGACTGGCCCCGAAGATGCGGTCGAGCCGGAGGTTCTGCACCCGATTTTCCACGGGAGTTTCGACTGGCACAGCTGCTGTCACGGCTACTGGCAAGTGCTGCGGCTGGCGCGGCTGTTCCCGGACCTGCCCGAAGCGGCAGAAGTGCGCGCCCGCGCCGCTGCGATGCTGACAGCGGACAAGGTCGCGGGCGAACTCGCCTTTCTGGCACGACCGATGTCGGCGGGGTTCGAGCGGCCCTATGGCTGGGCGTGGCTGCTGGCACTGCATGGGGAGGCAGCGCGGCACGATGCGCCTTGGGCCGATGCGCTCGAACCGCTCGCCCGGGCCTTCGCGGCGCGGTTCCACGGCTTTCTGCCCAAGCTGACCTATCCGATCCGGGTCGGCACGCATTTCAACACCAGCTTCGCGCTAACCCTCGCGCGCGAGTGGGGCGCGATATTCGATCCGGCCTTGACGGCGCTGATCGATGCGCGCGCGACCGCATGGTTTCTGGGCGACTGCGATTGCCAGGCCTGGGAGCCGGGCGGCGACGAGTTCCTGTCCCCCGCGCTGTGCGAAGCCTTGCTGATGAGCCGCATCCTTTCGAGCGGCGATTTTGCGGCTTGGTTCGACTGCTTCCTCCCCCAAGCTGCCACAGGCGCACCCGCCGGCCTGTTCACCCCCGCCTTCGTATCTGACCGCAGCGACGGCAAGATCGCGCATCTCGATGGCCTGAATCTCAGCCGCGCGTGGTGCTGGAACGAAATTGCTGCGACGCTCGGCGCGCAGCACGGTGCTGCACCGCTGGCCACAAAAACGGCGCAGGAACACCTCGCCGCAGGCCTCCCGCACGTTGCCGGGGACTATATGGGCGAACATTGGCTGGCGACATTCGCGCTGCTGGCGCTCGACCAAGGCTGACCGGAACACCGCAAATCCTGCATTCCGTAGCGTTAGGCTGCCGGGCTGCGCATAATCCCTGCGTCAGCCGTGCTTTGCGCGCAACACTTGCAAAAAGAATGGCGGAAAGCCGATTGTAATCTTTAATCATCCCATTAAACTGCCGGTCAGATAGGTGGGCGGCGCGTCGTGCGGATGAACCCACTACTGCAAGAGAGGGTTTTTATGCGCAAGAGGCTCGTATTCCTGTCGTCGGTTTCGCTGCTCGCAACGGGCGTCCCGGCTTTGGCCCAGACCGCTCCGGCGGATGAGGTTGCCGACGGCACCGAAATTATCGTCACCGCTCAGCGCACCAATCAGCGACTTCAGGACGTGCCGATCGCGATCAGTGCCTTTTCCGCCGAAAGCCTTGAGCGCCAGCAGATCAAGAACACCAGCGATCTGCAGCTGACCCTGCCCAACGTCACTTTCACCAAGACCAATTTCACCGGCGCAAGTTTCACCATCCGCGGCATCGGCGATCTCTGCGTCGGCGTGACCTGCGACAGCGCAACCGCGATCCACATCAACGATGCGCCGCTGTTCGGTACCCGCCTGTTCGAAGGCGAG
>JANOOJ010000210.1:0-7772 GCA_031421295.1 Novosphingobium sp. | reverse complement strand
ACCTCTCCGCAAATACCGCGTTTGCGGAGAGGTGGGACCCCTCCGTCAGCCCTGCGGGCTGCCACCTCCCCGTTCCGGGGAGGATTGGCATCAAGGCTTCCACGCCGCCACCCGGCGGGCGAAATCTGCGCGCAGATTGGCCCAGAACAGCGGGATGTCATAAACGTGGTAATTGTTCCCCGGCAGCACGAACGGACCCATCTCGGGGGCCGGGCCGATGGTCAGAAAGCCGTCCGCGCCGCAGCTGGCGGGGATCATGGCGGGGACGATCTTGCCGGTCTTGAGCAGGATATCGGGGACCATGGTGCCCAGGTTGGCACCGGCCGGCGCCGCGCCGCCGGTCCCGCCGGTCAGCGGGTTGGAACACAGCATCGGACTCCCCGCTAGCAGCTGACCGTCGAGCCCCGGACGCCGGTCGTAGGCCTTGGCCATCATCGCCGGGTCGGGCGGATCGGCAAAGCTCAGCCAGCTCATCACGCAGCCCGATTGGTCGGGCGCGGTGCAGGGGGGCAGGCCAAGCGCGGGAAGATCGTGAGTCAGCGAAACCGGCCAGCCGACGACGTAGGCGGCGGAAATACGGCGCGCGAGCGGCTTGCCCGCGACCCGGTCGCGCAGCAACCGCATCAGATGCTGCGCGCCTTGGCTGTGGCCCGCGAGCACGATCGGCACCTTGGGATCGGTGGTCTGGAGGAAATAGTCGAACGACTGGAGCACATCGCCATAGGCGACATCAAGCGCCTGCCGGGCTTCGGGGACATCGGTCAGGAACGCCCCGAACGCCGCCTGGCGATAGCGCGGGGCCCAGACTTCCTCGCTCGAATTGAACGGACTGGCGAGGCCGCGCACCATGATCTCCGCACGCCCGCTGGACTCTTTGTCCTCGATCGGCGCGTTCCAGCGATCCTTGGCGAGATAGCTGGTCGGATGGATGAAGAACACCGCTGCCTTGACCGGGGCCGCAGCGGCAGTCGCGCCGCCGGGCATCCAGCGCGCCGGATCGCTCGCACCCTTGCCGGGCCGCGAAATCCACATTGCCGGATCATCGTAGACATTGGCGACCAGCGGTGCCTGGCTCTCGAACGACGCGCTGGGGACGAACGCGATTTCGGTCAGCTCCTCCGCCCAGAACCGCAGCGCGACGAACCCCGCGATCACCAGAACGATCAGAAACACGATCAGATAGAGGAATTTGCGCACCATCGATCAGCTACTTTCCACCGGAACGGGATCTTGGCGGATCGAGTGCCGCTCAAGCGCAATCTTGATCATCGCCACCAGCGGATCGGCCAGCGCCAGCCCGAGGATCCCGAACAGCGCCCCCATGACAAGCTGCGCGCCGAGCACCAGCGCGGGGGCGAGATCGACCGTCTTCTTGGCAACCATCGGTACGATGAGGTAGCCGTCCACGGTCTGCACCACGAGATAGACCATAATGCAGTATAGCCCCATCTCGGTTCCGCCCGAAAAGCCCACCAGCACCATCAGCAGCCCCGAGATCGGCGCGCCGATATTGGGCAGGAACGCCAGCAGTCCGGTGAGCAGCCCGAGCAGCGCGGCCATCGGCACGCCATAGACCGCCAGCATGATCCAGGTGCCGACGCCTTCGACCGCCATGCCGAGCAGCCGTCCCGCCATCAGCCGCCGCAGCGACCGGCCCATTAGGGCTGCGGTGCCATGGAAATAGGCGCGCTCGCCGGTGGGCAGCATCCACGCGACGCCGCGCTGGTAGAGGCGCGGCTCGCACGCGACATAGATGCCCAGCACCGCAATCAGGAACAGGGTGGACAGAGCTCCGAGCACCCCGCCGACCGCGCGCGTCACCTGGCTGACCCCGCCGAGCACCTGCTGCACCATGCCCTGAAAATTCTTGATGTCGATCGCGATCCCGTGCGCCTTGAGCCAGGCGACCACGCGGTAGGCCTGCGCTTCGACCGTTCCTGGCAAGGCTGCGGCCTGCGTGGCGATCTGGCTGCCGGTGAAATAGAAGGTCCACACCAGGAACGCGGCGGTCAGCAGCAGCACGATCGTCACGCGCAAGCCGCGTCCGATCGGCAATACCCGGCCGAGCAGTCGCGCGCCGCCATCGATCATCGCGGCGAATACCAGCCCGCCAAAGATTACCAGCAGCGGTTGCGCCATGACCACCACCAGCGCGGCGAGCGCGGCCATCCCGATCCAGATAAAGGCGCGCTTGGCTTCACCGCGCAGCGCCGGATCGGAAATATCGGAAGGCCCGGCCTGTGGCTGTGGCCCCGGCAGTTCCGGCTTCGCAGCGGCGGGCTTGCGTGAACGGGTGGTGGTCAAGGCTTTGCCCCCTTGGTGTCGATCCGAGGCCGCAAACTGCTCCAGCCGCGTTTGCTGCGCAAGGCACCCCACCAGCTCAAAGGATTCCAGCTCTCGCTGCCGTCGAGCGAGAAGGTCAGGAATTCGGCGCGCCCGCCGACATCGTGCAGCGGGACCGGGCCGCCCAGCCCGTTCTCCCAGGTCTCGGCGCGGCTGTCGGCAGAATGATCGCGGTTGTCGCCCATCAGGAAGACATGCCCCGCCGGGACGGTAATCTCGGGCTTGTTGTCGAGCGTCTGGTTGAGGTGATCGATGATCAGATAGCTCGCCCCATTGGGCAGCGTTTCGCGGTAGGTCGGCGGCGCATAGACGTAGCGCCCGCTCGGCAGATGCTGGCGATATTGCGCGAAGGCCGCGTTGCACGGCCCATCGTCGCACATCAGCCGGGGATCGTCGGCCAATTCGACCGGCGGCTCGACTTCCTGCGGCACGGGTTTGCCGTTGAGGATGATCCGCCCGTTCGCCACCGCGATCCGGTCACCCGGCAAGGCGACCACGCGCTTGATCAAATCCTCGCTGCGATTGCGCGGCACGACGATCACGATGTCGCCGTACTCCGGCGTCCTGCCGAGCAGCCGCCCTTCACCGCGCGGCAGCAGGTGGAAGCTGACCGACGACCAGTTCCAGCCGAACGGATATTTGCTCACCACCAGCCGGTCACCGACCAGCAGATTGGGCATCATCGAGATTGAGGGGATGTAAAACGGCTTGGCGATGAAGCTGTGGAATGCGAGCACCGCGAGCAGCATCAGCGCAAGCCCGCGCAGTTCGGCGAGCCAATCGACCTTGTCCTTGGGTTTGGTCGCGTCGGCTGGCTTTTGGGAAACCGTTTCGGCAGTCATATCGTTCATAGTGGCCGTGCTTCTATGATCACAAAGGCTTGCGCCCAGGGGTGATCGTCGGTGAGGGTAAGGTGGACCACGGCTTCGTGATCCGCCGGAGTAATCGCCGCCAGCCGCGCCGCCGCGCCGCCGGTCAGCGCCAAAGTCGGCGCGCCCGAGCGGGCATTGACCACGCCGATGTCCTTCATGAACACCCCGGCCTTGAACCCGGTCCCGACCGCCTTGGAGAAAGCCTCCTTGGCGGCGAAGCGTTTGGCATAGGTTCCGGCGCGGGTATAGGGCCGCCGCGCCGCCTTGGCGCGCTCGACCTCGGTGAAGACGCGGCGCTCGAAGCGTTCGCCGAAGCGGTCCAGCGAGTTCTGGATCCGCTCGATGTTGCAGAGGTCGGAGCCGATGGCGATGATCATGGCGTTCAATCCTCCCTGAGCTTGCTCGGGGAGGGGGACCGTCCGCGAAGCGGATGGTGGTGGGGTATCAGGGCTGGCGTCGATACCCCTCCGTCAGTCGCTGCGCGACTGCCACCTCCCCGAGCAAGCTCAGGGAGGATGACGAAAGCGGCCTTCATCACCGCGCCGCGTCCATCAGGTCGCGCATCCGCCGCACCGCGCTTTCCAGCCCGGTGAAAATCGCTTCGCCGATCAGGTAATGCCCGATGTTGAGTTCGGCGAGCTGCGGAATGGCGGCGACGGGCTGGACATTGTCGAAGGTCAGCCCGTGGCCCGCGTGCGGCTCGATCCCGCTCGTCACCGCCAGCGCTGCCATTTCTGCCAAACGCGCCAGTTCGACCGCGCGTTCCTCGCCCTCTGCATGCGCATATTCACCAGTGTGAAATTCGACCACCGGCGCGCGCAGCCGCAGCGCGGCCTCAAGCTGGCGCGGTTCGGGGGCGATGAACAGGCTGACGCGGATGCCAGCGTCGCTCAGCCGCGTCACAATCGGGGCGAGCCGGTTGTGCTGGCCCGCCGCGTCGAGCCCGCCCTCGGTGGTGCGCTCCTCGCGCCGTTCGGGGACGATGCAGGCGGCGTGCGGCCTGTGGCGCAGCGCGATTTCGAGCATTTCCTCGGTCGCCGCCATTTCCAGGTTGAGCGGCAGATTGGTCGCGGCCTGGATGCGCGCCAGATCGTCGTCGCGGATGTGGCGGCGGTCTTCGCGCAGATGCGCGGTGATCCCGTCGCCGCCGCAGGCCGCGACGATTTCCGCCGCGCGCACCGGATCGGGATGGTCGCCGCCGCGCGCATTCCGGATCGTCGCAACGTGATCGATGTTTACGCCCAGTCTAAGGCGGTGGGGGCGCAGGCGGGGCGTCACGGCCCAAAACCCATCATGGCGCGCGGCTCCCGGGTTTGATCGCGGGGGTTGCGGCGAGGTCGGGAGGCACTTCGCCTTCCGCATAGGTCGGGAAATTGAGCGCCAGCAGCGGGTAGAACGGCACGCCCAGATCGACGCTGCCCGCCGAGCGATCGACCAGCGCGGCGGCGGCGATAACCTCGCCCCCGGCAGCCTCGATCGCCTTGATCGCCTCGCGGCTGGAAAGCCCGGTGGTCACCACATCCTCGACCATCAGCACCTTGTCGCCGGGCTCCAGCGTGAAGCCGCGGCGCAGCTCGAAGCTGCCGCTGGGGCGCTCGACGAACAGCGCCTCGACTTCCAGCGCACGGCCCATTTCGTGACCGATGATAACCCCGCCCATCGCCGGGGAGACAACCTTGACGATCTCCTTGCGCAGCTCGCGCGGGAGCTTGTTACACAGCGCAATCGCCAGCCGCGCGGCGCGGGCCGGGTCCGACAGGACGCGCGCACATTGCAGGTAATGGGCGCTGTGGCGGCCCGACGAGAGCAGGAAATGGCCTTCGAGCAACGCCTTGCTGGCCCGGAATTCTGCCAGCACATCTTCATCCCGCATCGGAAATTCGTCCCTTACGTCGCGCAAATCGGGCGATGCCCCATCTGCGGCTTGGCTCTCAAAAATATCCCCTAGAGGCGCTTGAGGTGCCCCGCAAGCGCGCGTATAGGCCGCGCTGACACGGGAAGTCGGGGGCACCTGGCGGCCTCGCCTTCAATCGAAAGCGGAAGCACGAAGACGATGAAATTTGGCGAATACGCTCGCAGGACGGGCCGGACTCTCAAAGCACTCGGGCTCGCTGCGGCGATTGCCTTTGCCCCCGCCGCGCTGGCGGCAGCGCCTGCTGCGACCACCCCCGCGCCGGTTTCCGCTACCCCGGTTCCCCCGGCACCGGTCGTCACCACTCCGGCGGTCGAAGCGCCGGTCGTGGCGCTGACCCCGGCCGAAGCGGCGCGCACCGCGATCGCGCCGGGCGGCTATACGCCGATGAAGCCGACGCCGGGCAAGGGCCAGCCGATCGACGGCGGCTATGGCTTCCAGACCCAATATTCCCCCAACGGCGATTATGCGCTGTGGATGCACGACGTGGTGCTGATGCCGCTGATCGTCGCGATTACGCTGTTCGTGTTGGCGCTGCTGCTGTGGGTGATGTTCCGCTATCGCAAGGGCCGGAACCCGGTGCCGTCCAAGACCAGCCACAACACGCTGATCGAAGTGCTCTGGACCGGCCTGCCGATCGTCATCCTGCTGCTGGTCTTCGTCCCTTCGATGAAGCTGCTGGGCAAGCAATATGCCGCCGCCCCGGCCAAGGCGCTGACGGTCAAAGCCACCGGAAACCAGTGGAACTGGACCTACAGCTATCCCGACAACGGCGGGTTCGAGGTCACTTCGAACATGCTGCCGGACGAAGATGCGATCAAGAACGGCGAGCCGCCGCAGCTTGCGGCCGACTACCGGATGGTCGTTCCTGCGGGCGAGCCGATCCGGTTGCAGACCACCGGGGCGGACGTGATCCACGCCTTCGCGGTCCCCTCGCTGTGGTTCAAGCTCGACGCCGTGCCGGGCCGGATCAACGAAAAGGTACTCTTCATCAAGGAACCGGGCGTCTATTACGGCCAGTGCTCCGAACTATGCGGCGCGCGTCACGGCTATATGCCGATCGTGGTCGAAGCCCTGCCGCGCGCCAAGTTCAACGCCTGGGTGATGACCCAGAGCGGCGGCGCGATCGATGGACTTCCCAAGCCGGTTGAGGCGGCCGCGCCTGCCGCCCCCGCCGCGGCAACCCCCGCCGCTGCCCCTATTCCTGCACCGTCGGCTTCTGCCGCACCGGCTGCCTAAGAAACTCGAGACAAGGTTACACCCATGGCCACCACTGCCCCCGAGACTTTCCAGGCGCACGATGGCGCGCACGGACACGCGCACAATGCCGATCACAAGCCGGCGTTTTTCGCGCGCTGGTTCATGTCGACCAACCATAAGGACATCGGCACGCTCTATCTGATCTTCGCGATTTTCGCAGGGATCATCGGCGGGGCGGTGTCAGGCCTGATGCGCGCCGAACTGGCCGAGCCGGGCATTCAGTATCTGCAGGTCTGGGCGACCTGGTTCGATGGCAAACCGGCCGAAATGAACAGCGCGCTGCATTTGTGGAATGTGCTGATCACCGCGCACGGCCTGATCATGGTGTTCTTCATGGTCATGCCCGCGATGATCGGCGCGCCGGATATGGCCTTCCCGCGGATGAACAACATCTCGTTCTGGCTGACCGTGGCGGGCTTCTGCTCGCTGATGACTTCGGCCTTCGTGCCGGGCGATGCGACCGGAATGGGCGCGGGGACAGGCTGGACGGTTTATGCGCCGCTTTCGACCAGCGGCAGTCAGGGCCCGGCGACCGATTTCGCGATCTTCTCACTCCACCTTGCGGGTGCCGCCTCGATCATGGGGGCGATCAACTTCATCACCACGATCTTCAACATGCGCGCGCCGGGGATGACCCTGCACAAGATGCCGCTGTTCGTATGGTCGATCCTGGTTACTGCCTTCCTGCTGCTGCTCGCGCTGCCGGTGCTGGCGGCGGCGATCACCATGCTGATCACCGACCGTAACTTCGGCACGACCTTCTTCGATGCCTCGGGCGGGGGCGATCCGATCCTCTACCAGCATCTGTTCTGGTTCTTCGGCCACCCCGAGGTTTACATCATGATCCTGCCGGGCTTCGGCATGGTCAGCCAGATCGTCTCGACCTTCTCGAAAAAGCCGGTGTTCGGCTATCTCGGCATGGCTTACGCGATGGTCGCGATCGGCGTGGTCGGCTTCATCGTGTGGGCGCACCACATGTACACCACCGGCTTCAGCGAGAACGTGAAGATCTACTTCACCGCCGCGACCATGGTGATCGCGGTGCCCACCGGGGTCAAGATCTTCAGCTGGATCGCGACGATGTGGGGCGGCTCGATCAGCTTCAAGTCGCCGATGGTCTGGGCGATCGGCTTCATCTTCCTGTTCACCGTGGGCGGGGTGACCGGGGTGGTGCTCGCCAACGGCGGGATCGACGATAACCTCCAGGATACCTATTACGTCGTCGCGCACTTCCACTACGTGCTGTCGATGGGCGCGGTGTTCTCGCTGTTCGCGGGCTTCTATTACTGGTTCCCGAAGATGAGCGGACGGATGCATTCCGAGCTGCTCGCGCATATCCACTTCTGGATCTTCTTCATCGGCGTGAACATCATCTTCTTCCCGCA
>JANOOJ010000209.1:0-2149 GCA_031421295.1 Novosphingobium sp. | reverse complement strand
CTCTCGGTCGGCGATCACGTCGTCGCCGCGCGCGCCGCGTTCGGCTCGTGCCGCTGGCTGGTCGACACGCTGTTCCCGCGCTTCGGGATCGAGGCGACGGTGATCGATGCCCGCGACAATGCCGCGTGGGAGGTCGCGATTCGGGCCAATACCAAGGTGTTCTTCTTCGAGACCCCGGCCAATCCGACGATGGACATTGTCGATCTGGCCTATGTCTGCGGGCTGGCCAAAGCGCATGGCATCGTCACGGTGGTCGATAACGCCTTCTGCACCGCCGCGCTCCAGCGCCCGCTCGAGTTCGGTGCGGACGTCGTGGCCTATTCGGCGACCAAGCTGATGGACGGACAGGGCCGGGTGCTGGCGGGTGCGGTCTGCGGCAGTGCCGAGTTCATCAATGACAGACTGCTGCCGTTCCAGCGCAACACCGGGCCGAACCTCTCGCCGTTCAACGCCTGGGTGGTGCTCAAGGGGCTGGAGACGCTCGACCTCAGGGTCAGGCAGCAGAGCGCCAACGCGCTCAAAGTCGGCAAATTCCTCGAAGGGCGCGTGCCGGTAATGCTTCATCCGGGGCTTCCCAGCCATCCGCAGCACAATCTGGCATGCCAGCAGATGGATGCCTGTGGCTCGATCTTTTCGTTCGTGCTCGATGGCGGGCGGGCGCAGGCGCATAGCTTGCTCGATGCCCTGGAACTGATCGATATCTCGAACAACATCGGCGATGCCCGCTCGCTGCTGTGCCACCCGGCTTCGACCACGCACCATTCGGTCGGTGCCGAAGCGCGCGAGGATATGGGGGTGGGCGAGGGGATGCTGCGGCTCAACGTCGGGCTCGAAGACCCCGACGATCTGATCGAGGACCTCGATCGCGCCCTGATCGCCGCCGGGCTTTGAGTGGCGCGTAATACCGATCTGCTTCAAGATGATTGTCGCACCCGAAATTTGCCGGTAAGTTCGAACCCATGAAAGAGCTCTTCCAGCATGCCGCGATGACCCAGGGCATTACCGTGCGGGTCGCGGTCAATTTCCTGCCCGAGCAATCGCGGATCGAAGCGGCGAAATGGTTCTGGGTCTATCACATCCGGATCGAGAACGGTTCCGATCACGCCGTCCAGCTGCTTACCCGGCATTGGCGGATCACCGATGGGCGCGGGATGGTCAATCTGGTCGAGGGCGAGGGCGTGGTCGGCGAACAGCCGCTGCTCCAGCCCGGGCAGAGCCATGACTATGTTTCTGGCTGCCCGCTGACCACGCCGCATGGCACCATGGAAGGCTATTATACCTTCATGGGCCAGGACGGCGCGACGATCGAAGCGGCGAAACCGTTCTTCCCGCTCGCCGCTCCTGCCACCGCGCGGTGAGGCGGAGGTAGCGCGCCTGCTTCGACAAGCTCAGCATGAGCGGGTCTTGGGAGATGCGGCCTTTCTACAGACTCCGCTCAGCCTGAGCTTTTCGAAGGCCGCGCGCTACGCTTGCCCCGATCCCCTCTCCGCCATAGGGATGCGCTGTGAAGCGTACCCACCTGCCTCTCAACGCCCTGCGCGTGTTCGATGCCGCCGCGCGGCACCTGTCGTTCACGCGCGCGGCGGACGAACTGGCGGTGACGCCTGCCGCAGTCGGCCAGCAGATCCGCGCGCTGGAGGATTTGCTCGGCGTCGTACTGTTCCGCCGGACCTCCAAGGGGCTCGAACTGACCGATGAGGCCAGCGCGGGGCTTGAGCCGCTGCGCAGCGGGTTCCTCAGCTTCGAGGATGCGGTGCAGGCGATGCAGGCCGGTCAATCGAGCTTTGTCTATACCATCGCCGCCCCGCGCGATTTCTTCGCGGCCTGGCTCGCGCCCCGGCTGGCGGAGTTTCGCGCGGGCAATCCCGAAGTGCGGTTCGTGCTGGTCGATGGCGAGAATGCCGATTTCACCGAGGCCAACCTCGACCTTGCGGTGCGCTGGGCCGAGGGGCCGGGCGAGCTTGAGGGCGTGGCGCTGGGCGAGGCGGCCCGGGTTACGGTGGGAGATGGTGCGTGGATTGCCTGGCCCGGCGATCCTGCCCCGGGCGGTGACGAGGATGGGGCTGCGCTGCTCACCGTGGGCGATGCCGGTCAGGCCTTCGCCGCCGCCGCCGCCGGGATGGGCCGCGCACGAGTGCCAGCCTTGCTG
>JANOOJ010000208.1:0-22828 GCA_031421295.1 Novosphingobium sp. | reverse complement strand
GGCACCAGCGGGATCGAGGTCTGCCGCCGCCTGCGCCGCGACAAGGCGACCGCGCATGTGCCGATCATCATGCTCACCGCGCGCGAGGCCGAGGACGACCGGATTCGCGGGCTCGAGACCGGGGCCGACGATTACCTCACCAAGCCCTTCAGCCCACGCGAACTGTTGGCGCGAGTCGCAGCGATAATGCGGCGCATCCGCCCGGCGCTGGCAGGCGAAACGCTCAAGGTGGGCGACCTGATGCTCGACGTAACGGCGCACCGCGTGCTGCGCGGCGGGCAGGCATTGGCGCTCGGCCCCACCGAATTCCGCCTGCTCAAGTTCTTCATGGAACATCCGGGCCGGGTATTCTCGCGCGGGCAGTTGCTCGACGCGGTGTGGGGGACCAACAGCGACATCGAAATGCGCACTGTCGATGTCCATATCCGCCGCCTGCGCAAGGCAATCGAAATACCGAACAAGGCCGACCCGGTGCGAACCGTGCGTTCGGCCGGATATGCGCTGGAAGCGGTTTAGCGGCTGCTTTGGTCCGCTGAGCGCGCCTCATAACTCCGATTGTCGCACCTGCGGAAGCGCCTGAAGAATTTGCGGAACCGCCGCCCCCGCCCTCGGTTTGCTGGAAGGACGCGAGGGCGACGGAGATTCCCATGCACATGATCGAGACTCGCGACGGCACGCACCTTTACGCCAAGGTCTGGGGCGAAGGCCGCCCGGTCATCCTGATCCACGGCTGGCCGCTCTCGGCCGATAGCTGGGACCCGGTGGCCCTCGCGCTTGCCGAAGCGGGTTACCGCGCGATCGCCTATGATCGCCGTGGCTTTGGCCGGTCGCAGCAGCCCTACAAAGGCTATGACTACGATACGTTCGCGGACGATCTTGCCGACGTCATGGCGGCGCATAATGCGACACAAGGCGCCGCACTGATTGGCTTCTCGATGGGTGGGGGAGAGATCGCGCGTTATCTGTCGCGCCACGGCAGTGCGGCAATTGATCGGGTCGCATTGGTTAGTTCCGTCGTGCCCTACATGCTGCAAACCGATGACAATCCCGAGGGCGTGCCGCAGGCCACGTTCGACCAGATGACCGAGGGTATGCGCAAGGATCGCGCGGCGTTCTTCACCGGGTTCTTCAAGGACTTCTATGGCGTGGGCATGCTATCCAGCCCCGTCAGCGACGAGCTGCTGCAGCTGTCGTGGATCACCGCGATGCAATCGGGTCTGCACCCGACGCTGGCTGCGGCCAAAGCCTTTGCCACGACCGATTTCCGGCCCGATCTGGACAGCTTTACCGTGCCAACGCTGTTGATCCACGGGACGTCGGACAAGACCGTGCCGATCGGCGCGACCGCACGGGCGGTGGCCGAGGCGGTGCCGCACGCCCGGCTGATCGAATACGGCGGCGAACCGCACGGCGTGTTCGCCACCCAGACCGATCGTCTGACCCGCGACCTGCTCGACTTCCTCGCCGGGCGCGATCCGCATGAGGATCAGGAGGTGCTGGACCAGATGACCCGCGAGTATCTGGTCTTGCCGCCGATGTGACGCGCCTCCACCCGCAGCTTTCACCCCACTGACAGTGAGATTGACATGAATTACCCAGACGCCAATCCCGAAGAACTCAAGGACAAATTCTGGCACGCACTGGCGGCATCGCCATTCGTGATGCTCCAGCTCGACAGCCAGACCGACAGCGCCGCGCCGATGACCGCCCAGCTCGACAAGGAAGCGCACCATGCGATCTGGTTCTTTACCGGCCGCGACAACCGCTTTGCGACGCTGGGTCCGGCGAGTGTTGCTTTCTCCGCCAAGGGCCACGATTTGTTCGCTCGGTTCAACGGCACTTTGGTCGAGGAAACCAGCAAGGAACGGCTCGATGCACAATGGTCGAACATGGTCGAAGCCTGGTTCCCCGGCGGCAAAAACGATGCCAATTTGCTGATGCTGCGGATGGAACTCGGCGATGCTTCGATCTGGGCCGGCGAGCTTGGCGTACTCGGCACCGCCAAGATGTTCCTCGGCATCGATGTGCGCGACGAGGTCAAAGGCAGCTACGCCGAAACCTCGCTCTGATCGGCGGGTCAAAGAAAAGGGCCGCTCCCTGATGGGAGCGGCCCGTTCTTTTTGTGAGCTCGCTCAGCCGATCATCCGGGCCGATCGTCCTCGACCACCGGGCCGGGGAATTCCGACATGTCCGGCGCATCATCCTGCCACTCGCCGTGCTGGAGGTTGGAATTGCGCATCCCGTAAGCGAAATAGAGGATTATTCCTCCGAGCATGTACCACAGGAAGAACTGGAGCACGTTCCAGGGGACGGTGGTGATCAGGTACAGGCACGACAGGATGCCCAGAACCGGCAGGACCGGATATAGCGGCACTTTGAAACCGCGCGGCAAATCTGGCGCTGCACGGCGCAGATAGATCACCGAGAGGCAAACGATGGCGAATGCCGCCAATGTCCCGACCGAGGTCATGTCGCCCAAGACGTTGATGTCGAAAAACCCGGCAGCAATCGCAGTCAGAAACCCGACCAGAATGGTGTTGATCGCCGGGGTCTTGTATTTGGGATGAACCCGCGAGAACACCTTGGGCAGCAGGCCATCGCGCGCCATTGTGTAGAAGATGCGCGTCTGCGCATACATCAGCACCAGCACGACCGAAGTCAGGCCGATGATCGCACCGACCTTGATGATCTTGGCGAGCCAGCCCCATTCGGGACCGAAATTATCGACCACCACCGCCACCGGATCGGGAACGTTGAGGGTCTGGTAGGGCACCAACAGCGTCATGATCGCAGCGACCAGCATGTAAATGACGGTGCAAACGACCAGCGACCCGATGATCCCGAACGGCATGTCCTTCGCCGGATCCTTGGCTTCCTGTCCCGCAGTCGAAACCGCCTCAAAGCCGATATAGGCGAAAAACACGATCGAGGCGGCGCGCATGATCCCGTCGACCCCGAACTGACCCGGGCCCGTATTCTCCGGGATGAACGGCACCCAGTTCTTCGCGCTCAGCTCGCCGAAATTCGCCAGCACGATCGCGCCACCAACAAGGATGAACGCGGTCAGGACACTCACCTTGATCGCGACGATGACGTTGTTGACCTTCGCCGATTCCGAAATTCCGATCACCAGCAATCCAGCCAGCGCGATGCAGATCAGGAACGCGGGCAGGTTGAAGATCGTTGTCACCGTTTGGCCATCGACCAACACGGGAGCACCGTCCTTCATTAGCGTATAGCCTGCCGGACCGGTAAACTGGGCGGGTATCTGTAGTCCGAAATCGGCCAACAGGCTTACCACATAACCGCCCCAGCCGACCGCCACCACGGACGCCGCCAGGCCGTATTCGAGCAGCAGCAGGGCACCCATGATCCACGCGACGAACTCGCCCAGCGTGGTGTAGCCATAGGTATAGGCCGAGCCGGAAACCGGCAGGGTCGAGGACAATTCGGCGTAGCAGAGACCGGCAAATGCACAGACTATCCCAGCGACCACAAACGAGAGGAGCACCGCAGGCCCGGCATGGAGCGCCGCCGCACTGCCGGTACGAACAAAAATGCCGGCCCCGATGATGCAGCCCACCCCCAGCAGGAGCAGGTTCCATTTGCCCAGCGTCCGCTTGAGCTCGCTGGTCTGGGTTTCACGCTGGACTTGAGCAATCGATTTGCGGGCGAACATGCGCTGCCCGATGGTGCGGTTTCCAACATTTGCCATCAGAAGTTCCTCGCTTCAATGTCCAGCATGGTCTGCTTGAATCCACCGGGAGAGCGACGGGGAAGTTTCTTATCTGCTGTCGCCAGAATGGCGTCGAGCGGTTGGACGCGACCGAACATGCGGTTCCCCTAATCTCTGTTTGCGGCGACGCGTTCAACGCCTGCCGGAATGCCTGCACTGGCGCGAAAGCTAGCGGCGGCTGTCGCATTGGCAAGCGCTAACTAGCCACCCTTCCCCAGAGTTTTTGCTGGTGCGACAAAGCCGTCCGGCTTGGTCGTCCGGCACCGGCCCGCTCCCCCGCCTGCAAAACAGGCGCTAAGACGCCGCAATGTCCACGACCTTCCAGATCGACACCGCGACCAGTCGCGCCACTCCCACCCCCGCCCCGATGAAACGGCTGACCGTGCCTGCCATCCGGCAGCGCAAGGTCGATGGGGTAACGGCCGAGCCGATTGTCATGCTGACCGCCTATACCGCGCGGCAGGCCCAATTGCTCGATGCGCATTGCGACCTGCTGCTCGTCGGCGATTCGCTGGGCCAGGTGATTTACGGCCTGGCATCGAGCGTACCGGTCACGCTCGACATGATGGCGGCGCACGGCGCAGCGGTGGTGCGGGGCAGCTATCACAGCGTCGTGGTGGTCGACCTGCCGTTCGGCACTTACGAAGCCAGCCCAGAGGCGGCCTTTGCCAGCGCCGCGCGCTTGCTCAAGGAAGCCGGCTGCACGGCAGTGAAGCTGGAGGGCGGCGCAGCGATGGCCCCGACGGTCGCTTTCCTGACCGCACGCGGGATCCCCGTGATGGGCCATGTCGGCCTGACCCCGCAGGCGGTCAATGTGCTGGGCGGCTACAATGCGCGCGGGCGCGATGATGCCGAAGCTAAAAAGATCGTCACCGACGCGCAGGCGCTGTGCGATGCCGGTGCCTTCGCCATCGTGATCGAAGGCGTGGTCGAACCGATTGCCATCGAAGTGACCAAGGCCGTGGCCTGCCCCACCATCGGCATCGGTGCGTCGGTCCAATGCGACGGGCAAGTCTTGGTGACCGAGGACATGCTCGGCATGTTCGAGCGCGTACCGCGCTTCGTCAAACGCTATGAGGCGATTGCCGAGACGATTGCCGGGGCGGCCGAACGCTATGCCGCTGAAGTGCGCGCGCGCAGCTTCCCCGGGATCGAACAGACCTATCAGCCCAAGTGAGTCAGGCGCGGCTTGCGCCATGCCGCAGGACCGCTATGCGCAGGCCGACGTTTCCAGGAGCCCCGCGTGCTACAATTCTACAAAGGTTCGATCCTCTTCACCGTGGCCTGCCTGGGGCTAGGCGCGTGGTACGGCTGGGTGCAGACCGGGACTATCGCGGGCACGCTGGCGCTGCTGTGGATAGTCGTGGTGCTGTCGATCCTCGAAGTCTCGCTGTCGTTCGATAATGCGGTGGTCAACGCCAGCGTCCTCAAGGACATGGACGAGGTCTGGCAAAAGCGATTCCTGACCTGGGGGATGGCGTTTGCCGTATTCGGCATGCGGATCGTGTTTCCGCTGGCGATCGTCGCCATTGCCGCCGGGCTGGGGCCGGTGGAGGCGGTGAATCTCTCGCTCAACAATCCCGCCCGTTATGAAGAAATCGTCAGCAGCGCACATGTCGGGATTGCCGGTTTTGGCGGCGCGTTCCTGACCATGGTCGGGCTGAATTTCTTTTTCGACGACGAGAAGGAGATCCACTGGATCGACTGGATCGAAGAGAAGCTCAAGGCCTTCTCAAACGTCAAGGCCGCCGAAATCGCCTTGCTGCTCCTGGCGCTTTACCTCATCTCGCTGACGCTGGCACCGGCCGATGCCCTGACTTTCATGGTTTCGGGCGCGCTCGGGATCGTTACCTACATCGCCGTCGAAGCGCTCGGCACGCTGCTCGAAATGCGCGAGGAAGCGATGCGCGTACAAGGGGCAGTGGTCCGCTCGGGGCTGGGCGGGTTTCTCTACCTCAACATTCTCGACGCCTCGTTCAGCTTCGACGGGGTGATCGGGGCTTTTGCGCTGTCCAACAACATGGTGGTGATTGCGCTGGGTCTGTCGATCGGCGCGATGTTCGTCCGTTCGATGACGATCATGCTGGTCAAGAAGGGCACGCTGTCCGAATATCGCTATCTCGAGCACGGTGCCTTCTGGGCGATCATCGCGCTGGGCGCGATCATGCTGGTCTCGGCCCGCTTCCACATCCCGGAAACGATCACCGGGCTGATCGGCGCGGTGCTGATTGGCGCATCGCTATGGTGGTCGATCCGGCGCAAGCGCCGCTATCCCGATGCCGAGCTCGACGCCGCAGTCAGGGCCGACTGAGCCGGGCAGCCAGCGGCGCGGCGATCACCAGCTGCGCCAGATGATAGAGCAGGATCGGCAGCAGGATCACCCCCGCCGCAGCCGGCGGAAACAGTACAGTAGCGAGCGGTGCGCCCATCGCGATGCTCTTTTGCGCACCGGCGAACAGCATCGTGATCCGGTCCGGGCGCGACAGCCCCAGCGCCTTGCCCAGCAGCCATGGTCCGATATGACCCAGCGCCAGCAAGAGCGCGCAGCCCAGCGCCAGCGCGACCCAGCCCGCCGCATCGACTTGGGTCCAGAACCGCTGCGCGACCGCGCCCGAAAACGCGACATAGACCGCGATGGCAATCGAACTGCGATCCATCCAGCCGACCAGCGTGCGATGATCCTTGACCCAGTCGCCGAGCCAGCCTTGCAGCACCTGTCCGATCACGAACGGGACGAGCAAGATGGTGATAACCTTGACCAGCCCGTCGCTGTTGAACGCCGCCGCCCCGCTGCCGGCCAGCGCCGAAAACAGCGGCGCGGTGATGAACACCCCCAGGATATTGAGCAGTGCCGCCGCCACCACTGAACTGGCAACATTGCCGCCCGCAATCGAGCTATAGGCAGTCGCCGATTGCACCGTAGACGGCAGGCAGCCGAGGTAAAGGAAGCCGAGCGCAATCAGGCCGGGCATCCACCCGGCACCCGCCTGCCACAGCAGCCACCCCGCCGCCGCCATTGCCCCAAACACCCATCCGACCAGCGGCACCAGCAAGCGATGGTTGCCCAGCCCTGCAACCACCTCATGGCGGGGCAAACGCAGCCCGTTGAGCAGGAACAACAGGAATACCGCTGCATTGCTGACGAACTGCGCGGCCTCGCGCGCCGCACCGGAAACCGGCAACAGGATCGCCAGCGCGATTGCCGCGAGCAGCAATCGAACCAGCGGGTCGATCTTGCTCAGCATTGCAGCCTTCCCCGTCCCGGTTTGCTGGTCATTTTCCTACATCCGCCGCCGCTGCTATGTCGTCCGTATGCCGCCAATCTGCCTCCGCTCCGAAATACTCCGGGAGAATGCGGTCGGGTCGTTTACGTGAGACTTTTGTGTGACCTTTCGCCGAGCGAGTGAAGCACTATCGCCCCGCGAGGCTGACCGGCGGCGCGGGCGTGGCCGAGAAGCGCGGCGCGGGCGCGGGCTGGACCATGCCGCCGTCCTCAACAAACGTGCCGCGGGCGACATTGTGCGGGTGCTGCGGCGCTTCTTTGAGGCTGAGCACGGGGGCGAAGCAGATGTCGGTCCGGTCCATGATCGCGCACCATTCATCGCGCGTCTTGGTCAGGATCAGCGCGGTCATGCGCTCCTTGAGCGGCTCCCACTGCGCCGGGTCCATCTGCTGCGCAAAGTCGGGATCGTCCTTGAGGCCGGTCTTGTCGAGCAACAGCGCATAGAACTGCGGCTCGATCGATCCGAGCGAGATCCACTTGCCGTCGGAAGTCTCATAGGTATCGTAAAAGTGTGCCCCGCCATCGAGCAAATTGACCCCGCGTTCGTCGCGCCACTGGCCATTGCCGAGGAAGGTATAGGTCATTGCCGAAAGGATCGCTGCGCCATCGACCATCGCGCAATCCACCACCTGCCCCTGCCCGGTGGTGCGCGCGCTGAGGATCGCGGCGACAATCCCGAATGCCATCATCATCCCCCCGCCGCCGAAATCGCCCACGGCATTGACCGGGAAGGTCGGTTTCTCGCCCTTGCGGCCATAGCTGTGCAGCGCGCCCGACAGCGCGATGTAGTTGATGTCGTGTCCGGCCAGCGGTGCCATCGGCCCGTCCTGGCCCCACCCGGTCATCCGCCCGATCACCAGCCTGAGGTTTTCGGCGAGCAGCACATCGGGGCCCAGTCTGAGCCGCTCCAGCACCCCCGGGCGATAACCTTCGATAAGCGCATCGGCACTGCGAACCATCTCCTTTAGCGTGGCAATTGCGGACGGGACTTTGAGGTCGAGCTCGATCCGCTCGCGGTTGCGGTTGAGGATGTCGCGGTTGCCGCCGTCGCCGAACCGGCCAGCGTTGCCCGGTCGCTCGACCCGGATCACCCGCGCCCCGTGATCGGCCAGCATCATCCCGGCAAAAGGAGCGGGTCCGATCCCGGCGAGTTCGATCACCGTCACCCCGTCAAGTACGCCCGCCATGTGCCATCCTCATGCTGTTTCAGCACTCGCATGGCGAGCGGGCCGCAGCTTGTCGAGCGCAAATGGCGGCAAGGAAATGGCAACTCGATTCAACTTTGCGTTCAAGCGATTGCGGATTCAATTGTGAACTGGGCGGTCTGACGCCATGGCTAGGTCACGTCTCCGGGAAGGGGCGAAAAGGGTGGCCCCGCGCCACCCTTTTCTGTCACTGGGCTGTGAGATCGCGCCGCGCTTGCACCAGCATCGGATTGCTGCCCATCCCGGCCTGCGCCTTGTCGAGCAGACGACGCACGCTAATGCCGCGCTGACCGCTCGCTATCAGCGCCATGGCATAGGCCTGTGCCGCAACCGGGCTGGCGCGCTGTAGGCGGTATGCGGCTTTGGCACTCTCGATGGCGGCTGCCTTGTCCCCATCGCGGAGCTCGGCAAGCGAGAGGTCGGCGAGCAGGCGCACATCGTTATCGCCGGAGCGGATACGCAAGTTCTCCAGCATTAGCCGGCTGCGCGGCCAGTCGCCGCTCGCTGCTGCGCTGCTTGCCACCAAACGTGCCGCCAGACGATTTTGCGGGTTCATCGCGAGGTAGTTGCTCGCCAGCGGGGCGATTGCTCGCCCCTGCCCGGCCAGCGCGAGCGCCGAAAACATTCGCGGCAGCAGATCGTCCGACTGCCGCACGGTCGCCGCCGCACGATAGCGTTCCACCGCAGCGGGACCTCGATGCAGCGCGAGCTGCACATCGCCCGCCAGCCCCTGAATGTCGCCCGAGCCGGGTTTGGCCGTCCGCATCCGCTCGGCGATTGCTTCGGCCTCGGCCAATTGTCCGCTGCCCAGCAAGGCCCGCAAATAGGGGACCGCATTGGCCATATCGAACGGCGCATCGCGCCACCTCGGGGCGTAGAAGCCGACCCCGCCAGTCTCGGCAATCGGGACGATTGGCGGATCACTCGCCGCAGCGGCGCGATCCAGCAAAGGCGCAGCAAGCTCGCGCCGCCCAAGTTCTTCGTAGGATCGGCCCAGCAAGGTCAGCAGGTAAGGTGAAGCATCCGGGCGTGCCCCTGCGGCGGAGAACCGCTGCACCACCCCGTTGAAATCGCGCGCAGTGTAAAGCGTCCGCGCAAGGAGCAATTCCACCCGGCGATTGGCGGGCTGCATCCGCGCCAACCGGTCAAGCCCTTCCAGCGCAGTGGCGGCATTGCCTGCTTGCAGCTCGAGCGCCCCGGTCAGCAGCATCACTGCGGGCACATTGTCGAGCCGACCTTTGGTGCGATTGAGCAGCGACCGGGCGAGGTCGACGTCGCCTGCGCGGGCAGCCAGCACCGCTTGCAGATAGAACGCGCGCGGATTGCGCGGCTCAAGGTCGAGCATCTTGCGCGTCACTGCCACCATCTGGCGCGCTTTGCCCAACTCGCCGAGCGTAGCGGCATATTCGCCGAGCACTTCGACATCCTCGGGTGCCTGCTCGATTGCGGCCGCGAACCAAGGCAGCGCCGCCGCAGGACCATACTGGTCGCGGATCAGTTGGGCGCGGAATTCCAGCGCGCGGATATTGTCGGGCTTGAGCGCCAGCGCCTGCACAACCGCGCCGATTGCCTGGAGCTGCTCGCCCCCGGCATAGCGCAGCCGCCCGATGTCGACCCACAGATTGCTGTCCTTGGGCGCGATCTGCAGCGCGTGGTCATAGGCGCGGCCCGCTGCGATCAGATCGCCGCTCCAGCGTTCCATCCGCCCACGCATGCGCCAGCCATGCAGCTCGGTGCCCGGCGCGAATCTGCCATCGGCCAGCCATTCGCGCGCACGGCGCAGTTCGCCTTGATCGAGCAGAGCCTCGCCCATTGCCGCAGCGACCTGGGGACGCGTTGCGCCAGCCTCCAGCGCCCGGCGCAGCTCGGCCTCCGCCGCGATCCCGTCGCCCCTGACCAGCGCAGCACCCGCCTCCGCAATCCGCTCGGCACCGGGCAGCGGCGCAGCAAGCGCCGCACCGCTCAGCGCAATCCCCAGCAGTCCGAACCAGAACCGTGAGCGGGAGTTCCCGCGTCCTGGTTCAGGCGTGCATGTCATAATGCTTGAGCAAATCGTACAGTGTAGGCCGACTGATCCCGAGCATCTTCGCAGTGCTCGATATATTGCCCTCGCTTCGTGCCAGGGCGTGGCGGATCACCTTGCGGTCGGCATGCTCGCGCGCGGACTTGAGGTTGAGTGCCAGCGCCTGTTCGTCGTCGGGCTCGGCCAGATCGAGATCGGTCGACCCGACCAGCTTGCCCTCGGTCATAATCACCGCGCGCTTGACCCGGTTCTCAAGCTCACGGACGTTGCCCGGCCATGGCCACGCATCGATCGCGGCCAGCGCGTCCGATGCGAACCCCTTGACCTTGGGGTTCATCTCTTTCGCAAACTTGGCCATGAAGGATTTGGCAAGCAGTGCCGCATCGCCCGGACGCTCGGCCAGGCTGGGGATTTTTACGACGATTTCGGCCAGGCGATAGAACAAATCTTCGCGGAACCGCCCGGCGGCGATCATCGCTTCCAGATCCTGGTGGGTGGCGCAGACAATCCGGGTGTCGACCGCGATCGAAGCGCGCGAGCCGACCCGCTCGATCACGCGCTCCTGCAGGAAGCGCAACAGCTTGACTTGCAACTGGAATGGAATGTCACCGACCTCGTCGAGGAACAGCGTGCCGCCACCGGCCTGCTCGATCTTGCCCATGGTGGTCTTGACCGCGCCGGTGAAGGCACCCTTCTCGTGTCCGAACAGCTCGCTTTCGAGGAGATTCTCGGGGATCGCGGCGCAGTTGATCGCGACGAATGCCCCGCCCCGCCGGTCGCTCGCTTCGTGCAAGCCGCGCGCCAGCAATTCCTTGCCGGTTCCGCTGGCCCCCAGCAGCATGACCGAGACATTGGTATTGGCGACCCGCTCGATGGTCCGCGCAACGCGGACCATCTCGGGCGCACCGGTGATAAGCCTGCCCAAGACGCGATTGTCGTTGCCGCTGCGCGAGGCGAGCACGCGGTTCTCGCTCTCGATCTTGTGGAGCTGGAACGCGCGGCGCACGATCAGCCCCAGTGCTTCGATGTCGACCGGCTTCTGATAAAAATCATAGGCTCCGCGCGCGATTGCGGAGAGCGCGCTTTCCCGCGCACCGTGGCCCGAAGCAACGATCACCTTGGTATCGGGCTTGAGCGCCATGATCGCATCGAGCACCGCAAAACCTTCGGACGTCCCGTCGGGATCGGGCGGCAGGCCAAGATCGAGCGTCACCACCGCCGGTTCATCGGCGCGCAGTGCGGCCAGCGCACTCGCCTGGTCCCCGGCGATGACCACCTCGAAATCGGGATAGGCCCATTTGAGCTGGGCCTGCAGTCCGGCATCGTCTTCGACGATCAGAAGTTTGGGTTTGGAATCGGACATCAGGCCACCTTCACATTGGTGCGGTTGTAGCTATCGAGCAGTGCGGTCGCGGCGGCGAGCGGCAGCCGGACCATGAAGCGGGTGCCAAGGCCTTCGCGCGATTCAACGTCGAGCCGCCCACGCATCGCCCGGACCAGTTCGCGCGCCTCGTAAGCGCCGATCCCGAAGCCGCCCTGCTTGGAGGAATCGAACGGCTTGAACAGGCGGCTGCGGATGTATTCCGCGCTCATTCCGGTGCCCGAATCGACGATCTCGATGCAACCGTAGAGGCCGTCGCTGTCGACCCGCAAGAACACCGGGGCATCTGCGGCACTGGCATCGACAGCGTTCTGGGCGAGGTGAACGAGCGCCTGCTCGAACGCTTCGGCGTTCCCAGCAACGGTGCAGTCTTCGCACTGGGTCAGCACCACCGGGTGGCCGCCGTTGAAGCGATCGATCACCGCGCGGGCGATCTGGCCCAGCCTGAATTCGGCCACCCCGTCAGAGGCATTCGCACCATAGCGCGAGAGCCGCGCCAGCAGGCTGTTGAGCTTGTCGGCCGAATTGCGCAGCGTCACCAGCATGTCGGCGCGGAACTCGGGGTTCTCGGCGTGATGCTCGGCGTTGCGCGCGAGCAGGCTCATCTGACTGGCGAGGTTCTTGATGTCGTGCATTACGAAGGCGATGCGGCGGTTGAAATCGTCGAACCGCGATGCTTCGGCCAGCGCCTCCTGCCCGCCATGCTCGGCAAGGTAGCTGGCGAGCTGCTGCCCGACCACGCGCATCAGGTCGAAGTCCTCCCAATCGAGCTTGCGGGCCTGCGGCGGGCGCGCCAGCACGACGGCGCCGACCAGGCGCTCATAATGCAACAAGGGCACCAGCGCCCAGGCGCGCGGTTCGGCGCGAAGCCAGGCGGGAACGATTGTGCCCTCGCCGCGATTTTCGGTTCCGGCACGAAGATCGTCGAGATCGACGATGAAGCTCTCGCGTTCGAAGAACCCGCTCGCCGCAGCCGACATCGCCGGAGCGGGAACGTCTGCGGTCGGCCACAGCCAGCGCGCCGCCAGCATCATTACCCCGTCGTCGCCCGGCGTCAGCAGCAGGCCTGCGGGGCTTTCGGTAATATCGGCCAGTGCCTGCACTACGCGCTCCTGCAGCGGCGTAGCGCCCTCACCGCCGCGACCGATGGTATGGGTGAAGCGAAGCCACTCGGCCCGGTAGTCGTAGCGATGCTGGAACAAATGCTTGGCAATCGTCACGCGCACCCAGCCCCGCAAGCGGCGCGAAGGCAGGACCACCAGCGCCAGCGCCGATGCCGCTGCGACAAAGCACAGCTGGATCAGCGCGGCAAAATCGCCCCCGGCGTAGGACAGCCACTGCGCGAAGCCGACCATCGTCACCAGATAGGCCCCGATCAGCATGAGCGAGACCGACTGGAAGGTGACCGCGCGCGACGGGCTGAAGCGCAAGTCCTCGCTGCCGCTTTTCGCGCCGATCGCAATCAGCGCGGCGACTATCACCGCGATCAGTCCGCGCAGACCGGCCAGCGCCAACGGGATCGAACCGGCGAGATAGGCCACGGTGTAATAATTCAGATCGAACAGCCACAGCGCCGCCAGGGCGCTGGCCGGCCAGCGCAGCGCGAGGCGTGCAGACGGCGATGCCCCGACGTAAAGGTTGTGGACCAAGACCAGCCCGCCAACCGCAACCATCAGGCGAAACAGCGCGGTCAGCTGGAGCAGCAATGCGGGCGTCTCGGTCACCCCCGAACGGGCAGCCAGCATTAGCAGCATCGCCGGGTGGAGCAGCTCGACGAACGCCAGCGCCGCCACGACCGGGCGGATCGGGCGCACGCTTTCATGGCGCCCATCGGTGGCGAACAGACGATACGCCGCGAACAGCCAGCCCAAGTTGCGGAGCGATTCGGCAAACGAGGTCGCCAGCGAATCCGATCCTGCAACCAGCGCGGTCAAAGACCAAAGCGCAGTAAAAAACAGCCCCGCGACCATGGCGAGCCCAGCTTGGCCATAGCGCTCGCGCCGGGCCAGCAGCCATGCGCTGACCAGCGTACAAGTCGCAACAGCCGCGCCGTGCCCCAGCGCGGCCAGTTCGCTCAGGCTGGCGAAATCCACCGTCACCGGGCACCCTCGTGCCACAGCACGACGCGCAAGGTCTGGAGCAGGATCAGCAGATCGAGGAACGGCGTGTAATTCTTGGCGTAATAGAGATCGTATTCGAGCTTGTGGCGCGAATCCTCGATCGAGGCGCCATAGGGGTAGTTGACCTGCGCCCAACCGGTGATGCCGGGCTTCACCATGTGCCGCTCGGCATAATAGGGCAGCTGCTCTTCCAGATCGGAGACGAATTCGGGCCGCTCGGGGCGCGGCCCGACGAAG
This sequence comes from Novosphingobium sp., assembly GCA_031421295.1. GTDB lineage: Bacteria > Pseudomonadota > Alphaproteobacteria > Sphingomonadales > Sphingomonadaceae > Novosphingobium. The sequence goes on along the minus strand of JANOOJ010000208.1, from coordinate 8,843 downwards.
CTCATCTCGCCTTTCAGCACGCTCCAGGCCTGCGGCAGTTCGTCGATCCGTACCTTGCGAATGAACTTGCCCAGCCGGGTTATGCGCGGGTCGTCCAGGGTCGCCCATTGCGCCCCGCCCGCCTCGGCGTCGGTGCGCATCGAGCGCAGCTTGAGCACGGCGAAGTTCTGCCCGAACAGCCCGACGCGGGTCTGGCGGAAGAATGCGGGGCCCTTGCTGTCGAGCTTCACGAGGATTGCGAAAATGACGATCAGCGGCCCAGTCAGTGCCAGCAGCAATGCGCTGACGGTCATGTCGAAAATGCGCTTTGCCACACTCGACACGGCACGGCCCGAGGAGAACCCGTCGGAGAAAATCAGCCAGCTGGGATTGACCGTGTCGAGATCGACTCGCCCGGTCTCGCGTTCGATGAAGCTGGAAAAGTCGTTGACGTGGACCCCGGCGGTCTTGATCCGCAGCAGATCCTTGAGCGGCAGCGCGTTGCGCCGCTCCTCCAGCGCGAGCACCACTTCGCTGACGCCCAAATTCTCGACATAGCGGGTCAGATTGTGGATCGCGCTGCGATTGATTGCTTCCTCGACGACATGCGTGCCATCGCTCATCCCGACATAGCCGACGATGACAAAGCCACTTTCCGGGCGATCACCCAGTTCGCGCAGCCGTTGCGCGCGCAGTCCCGCACCAAGCACCAGCACGCGGCGGCGGAACGCGGAAGCACCGAGAATACCCCCGACGATCAGGCGGTTGAGCACCAGCAACACAACCGACATCGCCATCGTATAGGCCAGCGTCGAGCGCCAGAAATTGTGCCCGCCAAGCACGAAGTCGATAAACGCCAGCGCAATGATCCCGAGCGAAATGGCCACCAGGATGCGCGCGGTGGCGAACCGCATCGAGCGCAGCGAGTCCGCGCCATAGACCCCGACCGAGATCATCGCGGTCAGCATCATCGCAGCATAGCCAGCCAATTGCCCGACGCGCGCGTCGAGCCCGGCGAGCGCCATCCCGATCTGATCCGCACGCAGCCGCCAGCCCAGTTCGCCCGCCAGCAGCAGCAACGCGATGTCGAACAGGCCGAGCAGCAGCACGGCGTGGGGAATGTAATGTTTGAACAGCCGGATCATCGTCCGGGCAGTGTTAAGCCCAAGGCGTAAAATGTCGGTAAATCTGACACTCACGCAAAAGCGGCGAAATCGCGCTAATTTGCTTGATTCCGCCGCTTTGTCGGTAGCGATTGTCGCATATTTTTACAGCGCGACTACTGCTTTTTGAGGTCGTCGGCCGCATCCTGTGCTGCATCGCCGACCTGCTGGGCGGCATCGCCGACGTCGCTGGCAGCCCCTGCAATCGCATTATTCTTGGAAGTCTGGCTGCCCGACACGGTCGAAAAATACCAGATTCCTCCGATCACCGCGACCAGCAGGGCCAGGCCGATCAGCCAGCCCGACCCACCCCCGCTGCGTCCGCCGTCGTCGATCACGGTGGTGTGCGTGGTGTGAGTCTCGCCGCTCGGCGTTTCGGTAGTTGTGATGCGTTCTTCGCTCATGGGTGGTTCCTTAGCGATTGTGGACTTGTGCCGAGACAAACCACCAACACGCGCCGGGTTCCCGAGACGTTGGTTAACCGCCGAAGTCGAACGGCGTCAGCCCGCGCGTCCGTTCGTCGAATTGGAGCGCGGCGCCGCGCGGCGGAAGCGAGCGTTGCAGGCAATCGGTACGGTGGCAGCGCGCGCAGCCCAGCCCGATCCGCGTCGCGTCGCTGTTTTCGAACGACATGCCGCGCGCCTGCGCGAGCTGCGATGCCAACTTCGTGTCGAGGCCCAGCACGACCACGAACTGTGCCGCCTGACCACCCGGTGCGCCGCTGCCCTCCACAGTGCGCGCCACCGTGAACCAAGGGCTCTGTGCGCCGTTACCTTCTTCGAGCAGCACCGTTTGCGTGCAAAGGCGGCCAGCACGCTCAAAGGCCGCATGCGCCACCCACAGCGGGCAGCTGGTTTCGCTTTCCATCAGCAGCGTGCCGCTTGCCCCGGCGTAACGCTTGGAAAACTGCCCGGCGCGGTCGATCCGGGCCATGAAAAACGGCAACCCGCGCTGGCCGACGCGCTGCAAGGTCGTGAGGCGATGCGCGAGCTGTTCGAACCCGACACCGAAGCGGCGCTGCAGGATCGCAAGGTCATAGCCGGTCCCCTCGCAGGCGCGGATAAATCGGCCATAGGGCATCAGCAGTGCCGCAGCGAAGTACCCGGCGAGATGCCGCCGGAACAGTCGCCACGCCGCACGGTCGGCAAACTGCGCGCCATTGGCGATAGCGGCAACCTCGTCGCGCTGTTCGAGCAGTGCAAGTTGCACCGCGACCTGGAAATTGCGCGAGGCTGGATCGAGCAGCTCGGACAGCTGAAGTTGCCGCGCGTGCAGATCGAGCCGCCGCAATGTGTCGGGCATGACATCGACCGGCAGGATGCGCAGCGCCAGTTGATGCCTGGTCCGCAGCCGTTCGGCCAGCGCGGCGCCCATATCGGCATTGGATAGCCGCAGCTCGTCCGACAGCGCTTCGGCGGCGACATCGAGATCGGCGAAATGATTGCGCCAGCGTTCGATTTCGCGGCGAACCAGTTCCATCGGGTCCGATGCCGGCTTCTCTCCCGCTGTCCCCGCCGCGTCGAACAGGCGTGCAAAAGCCAGCGCCGCCTGCGGCGCGGCGGTTAGCCACTCGGCGATCTCGTCGCGGTCGATGCCGAGGTCGGCAAAGCGCTCGTCGGCCAGACGTCGGCGCAGGCCTTCGATCCCGCCGACCGCCTCATCCTGCCGCAGCGAGCGCGGATCGAAATCGAAGGTATCGGCCAGTTGCAACAGCAGCCGCGCCGAGACCGGCCGCTGGTTGCGCTCGATCAGGTTGAGATAGCTGGGCGATACACCCAGTCGCACTGCCATTGCCGATTGGGTCAATCCTTCGCGGCGGCGCAGGCGTCGCACTGCGGGACCGGCGATGAGAGTGGTTTCACCCATGTGCACGGTTTGTCACAATTATGACAGTATGACAAGCCTCATGCCCCACAACAGGCCATCAAGACAAGATTTGTTGTAATTTGTATTACCTTGCACTGCACCACGAAGCTACGAGAGGGCATCAACTTCCCGCGGGGCTATCCAGTGACCTATTCCGAAAATATCGCGCAGACCGACCGACTGATCAAAAGCTATGGCACGTGGGACGGCATCAACGCCGAATCGGTTGCGCGGATGCGCGAGCAGAACCGCTTCCGCACCGGCCTCGACATTGCCCGCTACACCGCCAAGATCATGCGCGCCGACATGGCCGCCTATGACGCGGACCCCGCCAACTACACCCAGTCGCTGGGCTGCTGGCACGGCTTCATCGCCCAGCAGAAGATGATCTCGATCAAGAAGCACTTTGGCACCACCAAGGGGCGCTACCTGTATCTGTCGGGCTGGATGATCGCCGCGTTGCGCAGCGAATTCGGCCCCCTTCCCGACCAATCGATGCACGAGAAGACCAGCATTCCGGCACTGATCGGGGAACTTTACACCTTCCTCAAGCAGGCCGATGCGCGCGAGCTGGGTATGATGTTCCGCGATCTCGATGCTGCGCGTGACGCCGGTGACGAAGTCCGCGCCAAGGCGATCCAGACCCAGATCGACAATTACGAGACCCACGTCGTCCCGATCATCGCCGACATCGATGCCGGTTTCGGCAATGCCGAGGCGACCTATCTGCTCGCCAAGAAGATGATCGAGGCGGGTGCCTGCGCGCTCCAGATCGAGAACCAGGTTTCGGACGAAAAGCAGTGCGGCCACCAGGACGGCAAGGTCACCGTTCCGCATGAGGACTTCCTCGCCAAGGTCCGCGCCTGCCGCTACGCCTTCCTCGAACTGGGCGTGGACGACGGGATCATCGTCACTCGCACCGATTCGCTCGGCGCTGGCCTGACCAAGCAAATCGCGGTGAGCAAAGAACCCGGCGATCTGGGCGACCAGTACAACAGCTTCCTCGATTGCGAAGAAATCGATCCCGCCAGCCCGGGAATAGGGATTGGGCAAAACGGCGACGTGATCCTCAACCGCAACGGCAAGCTGCTGCGCCCCAAGCGGCTGCCCTCGAACCTGTTCCAGTTCCGCGCCGGGACCGGGGAGGACCGCTGTGTGCTCGATTGCATCGCCTCGCTGCAGAACGGCGCAGACTTGCTGTGGATCGAGACCGAAAAGCCGCATATCGAGCAGATCGCCGGGATGGTCGACCGCATCCGCGAGGTCGTGCCCACTGCCAAGCTGGTCTACAACAACTCGCCCTCGTTCAACTGGACGCTCAACTTCCGCCAGCAGGTCTACGACATTTGGTCCGAGGCCGGGAAGGATGTTGCGGCCTATGATCGCGCCCGGCTGATGAGCGCCGATTACGACGCGACCGAACTGGGCGTGGAAGCCGACGAAAAAATCCGCACCTTCCAGCGCGATGCCGCCGCGCGGGCCGGCATTTTCCATCACTTGATTACGCTGCCGACCTATCACACCGCAGCCCTTTCGACCGACAACCTTGCCAAGGAGTACTTTGGCGACGCGGCGATGCTGGGCTACGTGAAGGGCGTCCAGCGCGAGGAAATCCGCCAGGGCATTGCCTGTGTGAAGCACCAGAACATGAGCGGAAGCGATGTCGGCGACGATCACAAGGAATACTTCGCGGGCGAGGCCGCGCTCAAGGCCGGCGGCGCCCACAACACGATGAATCAATTTGCAGCCTAGCTGCTCAACACTCCTGGGGAGGAGAAACGGCGGTCGTCGGAGCACCCCTTTTGCTCCGGCGGCCGCCAATTCGTTAACTACGCTGACTGGATGGCAATTAACCTTCGCGCGCTATGCCGCAGGCCATGAGCCGTATCGCCCGCGCCAGCGCCGTTTCACCAAAAGTGTACCGGCATTTCGCCGTCGTCACGATTGCGATAACGGCGTGTATCGGCTTGTTTGCCGATGGTGAAAGCACCGAAGCACTTCGGTCCCAGATCGAGGCCCGCGAAGCGCGCAATAGGCTGCTGACCGCCGAAGCGGACAAGCTTGGCGCGCGGCGTCTGAAGGCGGGCAATCTGCGCCTGCGTAACGAAAAGCGCGCATACATCGCGTTTGCGCCCGATGAGAGTAGCGACGTCAGAAACAACGACGGAGCGGAAAACTTCCACAGCGGTGCCGTTACGGTCGTCGCCAACCGCCAGGATAGACCCCCGGCCCCCGATGGCGATGCCCTGCAGGCTGTGCCGCCGGTCTTGGCACCGGGCATATCGCCCAGTGATAACGCCGCCCGCGGGCAGGTCCGGCGTCAGGCGCAGCGACCGCGTGCCGCCAGCGGGCCTAGCGCGGCGCAGGTAGAGGCAATGATCGCTGCGTCGAAGGCGCGTTCGGGCAACCAACCCGAGGAATAGCCTTGGTGCCCCTGGCCCGGCTCGAACGGGCACGTCTTTCAACAACCGATTTTGAGTGGGCTGAGACTACCTTACATATTTGATAATAAATATTATTATTGAAAAAAATGGGTGCGCCTTATATTGCGATTTCTCCTTTCGCAGAGCTCGATCCGCTGTCCAGATGCAACCGATGATTGATCCACGCCGAAATGCTGGCTGCCGGTTGCTGTTGTTGCCAGACCGAGCTGATGCAGCTTGTGGCCAGCGTCGTAACGCTCACTTGAGCAAGCTCTCCACATCCCAGCAGGGTTCTGTTTCGGTCTGGATTGTCGCGTGGTGAATCGCGAACCTGCTTTCGAGCATTTCGGTAAGGGCGCGACGGATTGCCTCGGCATTGCCTCGGTCCTCAACCGCGACATGGGCGGTGAGGCTCGCATCGTCTCCCGCCACAGACCAAAGATGAAGGTCGTGAACGTCGGTCACGCCCGCGCCTTCACCTATTCGCCGCGCGGATCGCTTTCAGGTCGAAGCCGCGCGGGAATGCCTGCAAGAGGATGTGGGTCGTAACCCACAAGCCGATGCCGATCGCGACGATCGGGTCGATCCAGGTCTTGCCGGTCAGCCAGATGGCTATCGCCGCACCGATCACACCTAGAGAGCCGAGCATAGCCGCATTGACGAGCAGCGCAACACCCGCCATCGACGCGGTCATTGCCAATATGCTCAAGATCGAAAGTGCTATCGCGGCTACCGCAAACCATACCACCGCCGAGCGCAATGGCAGGACATTGCTTTGCAGCCGTTCCGCCCGTTTAAACGCGTAAAGCCCGAACAGCGGCAGTCCGAACAACAGCATCAGATTCACATAAAGCGCGAACCTGATGCCGATGTTCAGTGTGTCGATCATTTTATCGAACGGTGAAGGCGAGTGTGCCTTCCATGCGGTGCGTGTCCGCTCCCGCCGCGTGCCACCTGAGCTGGTATGTTCCGGTGGACAGTGCGCGTCGCATCGTCAGGGTGAGCCTCTTTCCATCGGCGCTCATGGCCGAGGTAAAGCCAGCAATCGGCATCGGTCGGTGACTTGCCATCCCCGGCATCGAGGTCATCGATACCGTAGCGCCGGTAAAGCTGGAGATGACCCGTTCATTGAAGGTCAAGACGATCCGACCGGGTTTGGCGACAGTCGCGTTGGCCGCAGGCGAAGACGACACAAGCCTCGTGTGGGCCTGCGCGCTGCCAGAAAATGCGAGAGCAGCAAGAACAGGAGCGGCGAAAAGGAGGCGAAGTTTGGACATGCGATGTCTCCATGATGGGTGTCATGGTGAATACGCATCCTCCGGGTCAATCCCTTGAAAAATTCCGCTTGCGGCAAATCGATCCGGTGTCGAGGGATAACGCCTCTTCCTGCGTATATGGGGCTGGATAGGAGTTTCTTGGCGATGAACAATCTGGACGAGTTGTTGGCAGCGACTGGCGGTGTTCCGCTTCCGGCACGTCTGGCGATGATAGACGAGGCTGTGCTTTCCGCATTGGCCGACCATCAACGAGTTGCGGCCAACGGTTCTCTGCGGTCACTTGGCTTTGCCGCGCTTGCCGCCCTGGCATTTGGCGTCCTGAGTGCCAATTATCCCGGTAGTCGCGCCACTGCCGTACCGTCGGTCACGCCGTTTGGCGTGCCGCCAGCGCTTGTGCCGTCTTCGCTTTTGCTGGCGTCGAAGTGATCAACCTGCGCCGCAACCTGTTGGTTGCCATTATTGCCTTTGCCGCGGCGATCGGCGGCGTCTGGGTGGGCCGGGCCATGCTTTCACCGAAACCTTCCGCTGACAGCGAACTTCATGCTCTCCTGCATGATCAGCTCGATCTTGACCCAGCCCAACTTGCAAAACTGGAAGCGCTTGAGAGGCAATTTGGGGTGCGCCGCAAGGCGATCGAACTCGAAATGCGCGCCGACAATGCCAAACTGGCCGCAGCGATTGAGGCCGAGCATGGCTACGGTCCACAAGTCTCCGTCGCAATCGACCAGTCGCATACTGCAATGGGCGAACTGCAAAAGGAGACCCTTGTGCATGTCTTTGCGATGCGCAAGTTGTTGCGGCCTGATCAGGCAAAAAAATTCGATAGGGCCGTGGTCAAGGCGCTGACTGCCGATCAGAAATGACGCTGGCGCTGGGGGAGTGTTCCGACGGCGAGTTGGCAGCGCTTGCCCTTGCCGGACGACAGACCGCTTACGGCGAGCTGCTTGGCCGTCACCGCGATTCAATATTCCGTATGGTGCGGGGGACGATTGGCGACGGAGATGCAGCGCTCGACGTGACGCAGGAGGCATTCTTCGCTGCCTTTGCCGCACTCAAAAGCTATGATGGCACCCGGCCCTTCAAAACTTGGGTGGCGCGGATCGCGATCAACAAGTGCCGCGATTGGGCGCGGCGGCGCGCGGTGCGGCGGTTCTTTTCGTTTGCGCTACCCATGGAGGCTGCCGAGCGCGTTGCCGACGAGACGATCCCGGCAGATCGGCAGCTCGCCGACCGCGCCGAACTGACACGGGTAAGCGAGGCCATCGCCCGTTTGCCGAATACCATCCGCGAGCCGCTGGTGTTGCGCACGATCGAAGGACTCAGCCAAGCTGAAACCGCCGACATTCTGGGCATCAGTGAAAAGGCCGTAGAAACGCGGCTTTACCGTGCGCGTGGTAAATTGACAGAATATCTGAGGGATTGACCTGCGCGGTGCGTATCAGCAGCAGACCCATTGATGGATATCTAGAAATGATCGCTTCCTCCGTTTCCCGGCGCATGCTCTTGCGCGGTGCGGCCCTAACTTGCGGCGAGTGCTGTGAGTATAATCGGAAAGCATTGTAGGACCCAAAATGACCCTATCGATTGATCGCCGAACGCTGCTTCGCGGCAGCGCCGCCCTAACCGGCACCGCGGCCCTCGCCCCTTGGTTTCCGGCATGGGCCCAGCCCGTCTCGGTCGGCATCGTCCGCTCGCTCCCTACCGTCTCGGGCGCGGACATCAGCCTCCGGATCGCTCATCAGATGATGATGATCGATGGTCGGCAGAGCCATGCAATCGGGATCAACGGGACCGTGCCAGCACCGCTCATCCGCCTGCGCGAAGGTCAGACCGTCCGCCTCCATGTCGAGAACGCGCTCGACGAGGACAGCTCGATCCATTGGCACGGGTTGATCCTACCGTTTCACATGGACGGCGTGCCGGGCGTGAGCTTTCCCGGGATAAAGCCGCGGTCGACATTCACTTACGAATTCCCGATCCGCCAATCGGGGACCTATTGGTATCACAGCCATTCGGGTCTGCAGGAGCAGCTCGGACACTACGGCCCGATCGTGATCGATCCCGCCGGGCCCGACACGATTGGCTCCGACCGCGAACATGTCGTCGTGCTGTCCGATCACAGCCCGCTCCATCCC
>JANOOJ010000207.1:0-4798 GCA_031421295.1 Novosphingobium sp. | reverse complement strand
CGCCCAATTGTTGGGCAGCTTGTCGATATAAAGCGGCCGGTCGGTCTTGCGATGGATGCGGGTGCGTTTGAGGTATTCCTCGCCCAGTTCGCGCAAATGCTCCGGCGAATGCGCGAGCAGGCTGGCCGGATAGTTCCCGTCGCTGCGCGCCAGCACCGGCAGGTCGGGCAGCTCGCTGGTGCCTTCGACCTGGCTGTGGCTAGACAGGATCTGTTCGACCAAAGTCGATCCGGCGCGCGGCATCCCCAGAATGAACACCGGATCGGGTGCATCGCAGCCCTGCCCGGCCCGCTCGGCGAAGAATTCCCGCGTCGCGATGGCAATCAGACGATCGACCAGGCGGGTCGTCTCACCCGGATCATAGGCTTGCTCGGTCCGGCGCAGCGCGTTGCCCGACGCATAATGCGCGAAGGCCTCGTCGGCCGCGCCGCGATCCTCCAGCGCCTTGCCCAGTGCGAAATCGAGGTGGAAGCGGTCGTCGGTGGCCACCCCGCTCCCGTCCAGCGCGGACCGCATTGCGGCAATGTCATCGTCCGAGAAGCGCACGGTCTTGAGATTGGCGAGGCTCCACCACGCTTCGCCCAATGTCGGCATCAGCTCCAGCGCACGCCGATAAGCGGCGACGCCATCGGCTTGACGGCCGACGGTCTTGAGCATGTGCCCAAAACTCATCCACACCCGCGGCTGGAGAGGCGAGTCCGCGAGCACCTTTTCATAAAGCGCGATCGCTTCGTCGAATTCGCCGATCCGACCCAGCGCGGCGGCGTGGAGATTGGCGTGACCGGGATTGTCGGGTTCCTCGGCGGTCACCCGGTCGAGTTCGGCAATCGCTTCGGCGGGGCGGTTTAGGCGGTAGAGCACCAGCGCCAGATTGGCCCGCGCGGCGGTAAAGGCGGGCGATATGTCCAGCGCCCGGCGCAGCAGGCTCTCGCTGTCCTTGTAGCGCCCGATCCGGCCTGCCAGTTCGGCCATCATCCGGATCGCCGCGACATCGATGGGATCGTCCTTCAGGTGCAGGCGCAGCAAGGGTTCGGCATCGTGCAGCCGGTTCTCGTTCATCGCCACCGCCGCCGTTATCAGCCGCGGATGGTATTGGCCGAGGCGTGAGAGCCAACTTGCGGGGGTGATGTTCGCCATGGTGCGCGCACCAAACATGGTGACGCGCTCCAATCAAGTGATAGTCTGCCGCTCGGGACAAGGGGGCAGCGCGATGACCGGCACCGGAGACAAGCCTTTCGGCTTCTGGACAGCGACCTCGCTGGTCGTCGGGGTGATGATCGGTGCGGGCATCTTCGTCCTGCCCGCACAGCTTGCGCCCTATGGGGCATGGAGCATCCTTGCCTGGCTAACCGCAATGGGAGGATCGCTGCTGCTCGCGACAGTATTGGTGTCCTTGCACAAGGCGTACCCTGACGCGGCGGGAGCGGTCGCGCTGGTGGAGCGGGGGCTCGGCCCGCTCGGCGGCATGCTGGTTGGGTGGAGCTACTGGGTTTCGGTGCTCACTGCGAATGCCTTCATCGCACTGGCTGCCGCGAGCTACGCCAGCACTTTCATGCCACTGATCGGCAAACATCCCAACGCGCCCGGCCTGTTCGCCTGCCTGCTGATCGCCGCGCTGACCGCGCTTAACATTCTCGGGCCGCGCGTCGTCGGATGGTTCCAGATCGGCAGCACCGCGGCCAAGCTGACCCCGCTGATTCTTGCGGTCGGGCTGATCGTCTACATCTTCGCCACGGGTCAGGCGCAGATCCAGCCGCTGCCAGCGGCGCCGCTCGGCGGCAATTGGCTGGCACCGCTGACCTTGGCGATGTTCGCGCTGCTCGGGTTCGAGGCGGCAAGTCTGACGGCGGCGCGGGTCGATCGGCCCGAGGTCAACGTCGCGCGCGCGACCATGGCCGGGTTGCTGATCGCCGGCGGACTTTACGTGGTGCTCTGCACCGGCATGGCACTGGCCTTGCCGATCGACTTCCTCGCCGGATCGCCCGCGCCCTTCGCGCTGCTGTTCGATCGCTTCGCGTTTGCGGGCAGCGGGACGCTGGTCGCTGCCTGCGCGGTGATCTCGGCGGTGGGCGCGCTCAACGGTGGAATACTGCTCCAGGGCGAAGTGCCGCGAACGATGGCGCTCACCGGTACGCTCTCACCGTGGTTCGCGCGCCTCAACGCCCGGGCGATGCCGGTGGGCACCATCCTGTTGTCAAGTGCGCTGTCGATCGGGCTGGTGCTCACCCAGCTCGGCGGCGGGCTCCGCGAAGTGCTCGATTTCATGATCACCCTGACCACCGCAACCAGCCTGTGGCTTTACGCCGCGATCGCGCTCACCGGGCTGCGGCTCGGGGTCGCGCGCTGGGCGGCCGGCGCAGGGCTCGTGTTTGCGCTGCTGGTTATATGGGGCACGGGTTGGCAGGTCAGCCTGCTAAGCCTCGCATTGATGCTGTCGGGGCTGCCGTTCTACCGTCGAAACCCGCCGGTCACGAGCGCAGCAACTTCCGGATAAGCGGGCGGTCGGCGAGAATCGCATGCGCGGCGTTGTGCCCCGGCGCGCCGGTCACCCCGCCGCCGGGATGGGTGCCTGCACCGCACATGTAGAGTCCTTTTATGGGCCCGCGATAATCCCCGTGGCCGAGTACCGGGCGCGCCGCCCAAAGCTGGTCGAGCCCCATCGTGCCGTGCATGATGTCACCGCCGATCAGCCCGAACTTGCGCTCGAGATCGAGCGGTGAGTGGATCTGGCGGGCAATCACCGCCGATTTGAAATTGGGGGCGTGATCGGTGACGGTATCGATGATCAGGTCGGCCACGTCCTCACGGCAATCGTCCCATGATTTGCCATCCGGCAGATTGGGATCGAATTGCTGGCAGAACAGGCTGGCGACATGCTGTCCGGGCGGGGCGAGGCTGTCGTCCACCGTGCTCGGAAGCTTGATCTCGACGATCGGCTTTTTCGACCAGCCGTGCTGCTGCGCATCGATGAAAGCCTGGTCCATATAGTCCATGCTCGGCGCGATGATGATCCCGGCGGTGTGATGCTCGGCCCTCTCTTTGCCCGGCAGCACCGAGAAGGAGGGCAGTTCGGACAGCGCGACATTCATCCGGAAAGTGCCGCTGGAAGTCTTGTAGCCCGCGATCCGCTTCTTGAAGTCTGCGTCCAGATCGGAGGGATCGACCAGCTGGCGATAGAGCAGCGCGGGTCCGGCATTGGAGGCAACGATCGGTGCAGCGATCTCCTCGCCGCCTTCGAGTTGCACCCCGGTTACCTTCCCGCCATCGACCAGCAGCTTCGCGACCGGCGCCTCAAGGCTGATCTCGACCCCCTGCAGCTCGCAGGCTTTGGCCATCGCCTGGGTAATCGCCCCCATCCCGCCGACCGCATGGCCCCACGCGCCAAGCTTGCCGTTGACCTCGCCGAACACGTGGTGGAGCAGCACATAGGCCGAACCGGGGGTGGAAACCCCGGCGTAGTTGCCGACCACCGCGTCGAACGCGAAAGCCGATTTGACGTGGTCGTCCTCGAACCAGCCATCGAGGAAGGCGCGGGCGCTCTTGGTGAAAATGTCGAGCAGGTCGCGCTGGACCGAAATGTCCATCTTCGCCATCGGCCAGCCCTGCTGCGCCGCCGCGATCATCGATGAGAGCCCGCCGCCGACATTGGGCGGAATCTTGAGGCTAAGGTCGCGCAGCACATTGGCGACTTTCTCCAGCGCCGCATCATAGGCCGGATAGGCGGCGGCATCCTTCGTCGAGAAGCGCGCGAATTCGGCCTCGGTCCGTCCCGCCGCGCCGCCCAGTTTGAGGTAATTGTTGGCGAACGGGAAGAAGTTGGAAATCGTCCGCTCGATCACCCGGTAGCCGTGATCGTGGAGCTTCATGTCGGCGATCACCTTGGGGCGCAGCAGGCTGACGGTGTAGCTCGCGGTCGAATTGCGGAAGCCGGGATGGAACTCCTCGGTTACCGCCGCCCCGCCGACGATATGGCGGCGCTCGAGCACCCGCACCCGCATCCCGGCGCGGGCGAGATAGAAGGCGCAGACGAGGCCGTTGTGGCCGCCGCCGATGATGAGCGCGTCGTAGGTTTTGGTCATTCTTCCATTCCATCCTTTTCAAGCCCCTCCCCCTCGGGGAGGGGTTGGGGTGGGGCCTGTCCGCTTGGTAAAGCCAAGCCGGAGCGCCCCACCCCGCTGCGACTAGGGCCCGCCCAAGTGGTATTGGGGCGAACCCAAGTCTCACTGCCCCTCCCCTGAAGAGGAGGGGCGATTGCTATATCTTGCTCCACCCCGGGGCAGGCGCATTGCGCAGCCTTGCCCCTGGAATAATCGCGCGGATTTTTTTGGCAAAGCTGCGCAGGCAGACCTCGCTCGAACTGATCGGCCCGGCGGTATAGGATTTCGAAGCCATGCCCTGCTGGACCCGCTCGATCAGCCAGGTGTCTTCCTGGTTGACCACCCGGTTGATCCGCCAATTGGCATAGCGCGCCAGCTTCATCTCGCGGGTTTTGCCTGCGGGCGTGTAGCTATCGGGCAGGGTGAAGACCATTTCGCGCAAAACACAGCTGGTCGGTCCGGTTGGGAGCCACTGCATGAAATCGATCTGATCGGCATAGATATCGAAGGCCATATTCGGCCACAGCTTGTAATAAAGCCAGCGCCGCTGGCTGCCCTCGGGCAGATGATTGGCGCGCGGCAGATGCGCCTGATAGAACCGCTCCCAGAAATTGCCGCTGGCGCGATCGACAAGGTCGCCCTTCATCCGGTCTACCCACGGCCGCGCCTCGATCGCATAGCTCTTGCCAACGATCCGGGTC
>JANOOJ010000206.1:0-8031 GCA_031421295.1 Novosphingobium sp. | reverse complement strand
TTGCCGACGCTCATATGCTCGGGCACCGCGACCAGATCGCGGCTCATCAGGCGGCCAGCGCTCTCCTCGGGATAGGACAGCGCGCTTTCGATCGCGGCGCGGTCTTCCGGCTCCATTTCGGCGAGCACGGCCTGCTGGTCGTCCTCGTCGAGATCCTCGAGCATCGCCACCGCATCGTCGGTGTCGAGTTGTTCGGCGATGTCGGCGACCATCTCCGCCGGGAGCGATTCGACCAGCAGTTCGCGGACGTGATCGTTAAGCTCGGCGAAGACCTCGCTGCCCATCAGATCGCTGATCGCCTTGGCCAGCGCGAGCCGGTCGTCGGCATCGATCAGCTCGAACAGATCGGCGATGTCGGCCGGGTGGAGCGGTTCGACCAGCGCATAGACCGCGTCGGTTTCGCCCCGATCCAGCGCATCGCGGACGCGGCGGACGAAGGCCGGCTGGAGCCGGTTCTCGTCGTCGTGGACCTCGTTCTCGCGCACATCGAGCGCCGCCGGTGCGGCTTGCTCAAGCAGCGCGTGTTCGGGTTCCGGCGCGGACATGCGCGGAGGTCTAGGCCGCGCGCCTCGAAAAGCAACCGGGGACCGCCGGAGGGCGTGACTTTGTCGGGGGTGTCCCTATATCAGCCCGCAACTTTCAGGAGATCACTCTTATGTCCGACCAGAAACTGACCCTCAGCCTCGATGGCGGCGATGTCGTTATCAAGCTGCGCCCCGATCTTGCCCCCGGCCACGTCGCGCGGATTACCGAGCTGGTCGGCGAAGGCTTCTACGACGGGGTGAAATTCCACCGCGTGATCCCCGGCTTCATGGCGCAGGGCGGCTGCCCCGATGGCACCGGGATGGGCGGCTCGTCCAAGCCCGATCTTCAGGCCGAATTCAACGCGCAGCCGCACGTCCGCGGGGTCTGCTCGATGGCGCGCACCAGCGCACCGCATTCGGCCAACAGCCAGTTCTTCATCTGTCTAGATGACGCGAGCTTCCTCGATCGCCAGTACACCGTGTGGGGCGAAGTCGAGAGCGGGATGGAACACGTCGATGCGCTGCCCAAGGGCGAACCCCCGCGCGAGCCCGGCACGATCAAGAAGGCGATTGTTTCCTGACCGAGGGAAGCGCGGGTGGCGGCAACGCCACCCGCCTTACCGTCAGCACGCGCACCGGCGGCTCGAGCATTTGCCCTTTGAGCACACCTTCGCCCTTGGTGGGCGACAGCGGCGAGTCCCAGATCCGGCGCGCCACATCCATCCCCGAGACCACCCGCCCGAAGGCGGCATAGCCCGCCAGCGCCTCCGGATCGGTGGCCTTGGGATCGGCATCGAGCGAGGGAAGGTCGGAGAGCAGGATCGAAAAATCGGCGGTCGCCGTCCCCGGAGCGTAGCGCGCCATCGAGATTGCCCCTGCCTTGTGCAGAATGCCGGTCGCACTGGTCGGCTCATGGGCGATGGGCTTGAAAATCTTGAGCGAATTGCCCTGTAGCCCGGCCTGGACCAGCCCGTTGGGCTGCTCGCCCCACGCCAGCCGCATCGAGCGATAGAACACGATCCCGTCGAACCGCCGCAGATCGACATAGCGGATGAAATTTTCGACGGTGACGGGCGCATGCTTGTGATCGAGGTCGAGCTCGATCGTTCCCAGCGTGGTGACCATCGCCACTCGCACAATGTCGGGCAGGGGCGCAGCCGGGACCGGGACCGGGCGCGGGAGCGCGCGCCCGCGCGGCTTGGGCGCAGCGGCAGTCAGCGCGAACATTAACGGTATGGCGATCAGGGCGAATCGGCGGCTCATGGTGCTAGGGTGCCGCAAACCCGGCCTCAACGCTACAACCCCGCATCCACCAGCCAGTCGTGGAAAATCCGCACCGCGCGCACTTCCAGCGCGCGGGGGCGGCAGATGAACCAGTAGCTGTAGGGACTTTCGACCTCGATATCGAACAGCCGGGCCAGCCGCGTGTCATGCGCGCGGGCGAAGTGATCGTCGTGCATGATCGCGATGCCCAGGCCGTTGGCGGCAGCTTCGAGGATCAACTGGCCCGAATCGTAGTGGTCGATCGCCGCCGGTTCGAGGTCACCCAGCTTCATCGCATCCTTCCAGGCCACGAAGCTGTCGGGCAGTTCGTTGTGGATCAGAAAAGTCTGCTTCGAGAGTTTGGCGATGTCGGGCACCGCGCCGACTTCGGCCGCCACCGCCTTCGAGGTGATCGCATAGACGTGGTTGTGATCGAGCCGCACCGAATGGAACGAGGGATCGGGCTGGGGGGACAGCACCACCGCGCAGTCGAGCGTATCGCCGACTCTTGCATCGAGATGCGGGCTGGTGTCGATGTCGATGTGCAGCCGCGGGTGCATCTTGCGCAGTTCGGGCAAGCGCGGGAACAGCCGCTGGCTGCCGAACAGCGGCAAAACGCCCAGATGCAGGCGCAGCACGCGGCTGTCCTCAACCTGGCTTTCAACCGCGGCCGCCAACTCGTCGAATCTGGGGCTGACGGTATCGTAGAAGGCGTGCCCATCATCGGTCAGCTTCATCGCCTGGTGCTGGCGGGTAAACAGCCGCTTGCCGATGAACTCCTCCAGCGCGGTAACCCGGCGCGACAACGCGGAGGGCGAGAGGCCAAGCTCGTCCGCCGCAGCGCGGGCCGAACCAAGCCGGACGATGCGCACAAAGGCCTCGATGGCGCGGAGGGGGGGCAGTCGGCGGATTGCCAAGGTTCAGTCTTCCGGAGATTCCTGGGGAGCGGGCGGATGCAGCCGCAGGCGCGTGACGTGGCGCTCGTTGCCTGCGGTAACCTCGATTTTCCAGCCGCTGTTGTGCTCTAGGATCGCGCCGACTGGCGGGACTTGCTCGGCCAACAGGAAGGCGAGGCCACCCAGCGTATCCACCGATTCCTCGACTTCGGCAAGCCGGGGATCGACTTTTTCGCCAACCTCCTCCAGCTCGACCCGCGCGTCGGCGTCCCACATCCCGTCGCCCAGCGGCAGGATCAGCTCGGTCGGGGCGTCGTCATGCTCGTCCTCGATCTCGCCGATGATTTCTTCGACCAGATCCTCGATCGTGATGATCCCGTCGGTCCCCGAATATTCGTCGACCACCACCGCCAGATGGATGCGGCTGGAGCGCATATCGGCCAGCACGTCGAGCGCGCCGCGCGCCTGCGGCACGAACAGCGGCTGGCGCATCAGGCTGGTCCAGTCTTCCGGCGGGGGCTCGGCGCGGGCCAGGAAGGGGAAAATATCCTTCATCAGGACCATGCCGATCACCTCGTCGAGCGTCTCGCGATAGACCGGCAGGCGGCTGTGGCCGTGCTCGGCAAAGGCGGCGACCAGCGCGTCCCAGCTGGCGCTGGCGGCAATCGCGATAATTTCACCGCGCGGGATGGCGACGTCATCGGCGTCGTTCTCGCTGAAATGCAGGAGATTGCGCAGCATTTCGCGTTCGAGCGGGGTCAGATCGCCCGCCTCGGTGTCGCCCTCTTCTTCATGCTCGTCGATGGCTTCTTCGAGCTGCGCGCGAAGCGACTGATCGCCTTCGCCGCCATCGAAAAACTTGCGGATCGTGCGCCACAATGTGCGCCTACTGTCCGCGTCCCCTATTGTCGGTTCGGGCATCGCCCTGTCAAAGTCCTTTAGGCCAAATCTGCGTCGCCATATGGGTCGGCGATGCCCATGCGCGCAAGCGCCTTTATTTCGAGCGCTTCCATGGCGTCGGCGTCTTGCGGTGAAGTTTCGTGATCGTAGCCGGCGAGATGGAGCAACCCGTGGACGATCAGATGCGCGGCGTGGTCGGCCAACGGGATGCCCTTGGCGGCGGCTTCTCGGGTGCAGGTTTCCAGTGCCAGCGCCAGATCGCCGAGCAGTTCGGGCGGGCCATCGGCGGGGAGGGCGAACAAGGCCTCGCGCTCCAGCATCGGGAAGGACAGCACATTGGTCGGCTTGTCCTTGCCCCGCCACTCGCGGTTGAGTGCATGGACTTCGGCATCGTCGGACAGCAGGATGCTCACCGACAGGCGCGGATTGCCAAGTTCGGGAGCGACCGAGGCTAGCGCGAGGGCCGACTGGCGTGCCAAAGCGCTCCAGTCGGTAGCGTCGGGCCATTCCGCCTCGATATCGATTTCGAGATCCATGACGGCGCCTTTCAGGCGTCCTTGCCCTCATAGGCTTCGACAATCCGCCCGACGATCGGATGGCGCACGACATCGGCGACGGTGAAGCGCGTCACAGCGATGCCTTCCACCCCTTCCAACCGCTCGACCGCGTCCTTGAGCCCGCTCATCGCATCGCCGCCTGGAATGTCGACCTGGCGCGGATCGCCACACACGACCATCCGGCTGTTCTGGCCGAAGCGGGTGAGGAACATCTTCATTTGGGCGGGGGTGGTATTCTGCGCCTCGTCGAGGATCACGAAAGCATCGGCCAGCGTCCGCCCGCGCATGAAGGCGATCGGGGCGATTTCGATCTCGCCCGAGGCGATGCGGCGTTCGACCTGCTCGGGCGGCATGCAATCGTTGAGCGCGTCGTAGAGCGGGCGGAGATAGGGATCGACCTTCTCCTTCATGTCGCCGGGCAGGAAGCCCAGCCGCTCGCCCGCCTCGACTGCGGGGCGCGACAGGATCAGACGCTGGACGCTACCGGTGATCAGCTGGCTGACCGCCTGCGCCACCGCAACATAGGTCTTGCCGGTCCCGGCCGGGCCGAGCGCGAAGACGATGTCGTCCTTGGCCAGCGCGCGCATATATTCGATCTGCATTGCCGAGCGCGGGACGATCGTTTTCTTGCGGGTTCGGATCATGATCGGGGGGGTTTCGCCGCCGCCGGTGATGATCCCTTCGAGCGTCGGCTCGTTCGACATCGCGATCAGCGATTCGACCGCGCCGGAATCGAGTTCCTGCCCGCCCAGCAGGCGCTGGTGCATGCCTTTGAGGACATCGCGCGCGCGCGCGACCGCATCTTCGGGGCCTTCGATCTGGGCGCGATTGCCGCGCGCCGAAATGAACACCCCCAGCCGGTTTTCGATCTGGACCAGATTGGCATCGAACTGCCCGAACAGCGCGCCGAGGATTGTCGCTTCCTCAAATTCCAGTTCCGCGCGGGCGCGGCGGGAGGATTCGGGACGGAATTGCGCCGGACGTTCGGCGCGAGCAGGTTTGCGGGACATGCGCTCCTTTCAGGCGGCCCGTTGCCAGCGAAGCAAGCGGGGCCTGATTCGGAAGATAGGCGCGGGCACGAGGCGCGCAAGCCACGCGATTGTTATGCGCAGTGGAAAAGCTTCAGGCGTGGGCCGATTGCAACAGTCTACCGCTGAGCGAGTTCGCCCCGGCTTCGGTCAGTTCGACATCGACCAGTTCGCCGATCGCCGCTTCGCCGAAGAAATGGACCGATTGCAGCCACGGCGACTTGCCGAGCCACTGCCCGGGCAGCTTGCCGCGCCGCTCGACCAGCACGCTGCAGCGCCGTCCGACGCTGGCGGCGTTGAACGCCATCTGGCCCCGATTGATCGCGGCTTGCAGGCGCTGCAGGCGCTCGTCCATCACCTCGGGCGCGATCTGGCCCGCCATTGTTGCGGCGGGGGTGCCGGGGCGGGGGCTGTATTTGAAGCTGAACGCTTGCGCGTAGCCCACCGCATCGACCAGTTCGAGAGTTTGCGCGAACTCGGCATCGGTTTCGCCCGGGAAGCCGACGATGAAATCACCCGACAGCGCGATGTCCGGTCGCGCCGTCCGCACCCGCTCGAGCAGCGCGAGGTAGCTTGTCACGGTGTGGCTGCGGTTCATCGCGCGCAGCACCCGGTCGCTGCCCGACTGGACCGGCAAATGCAGGAACGGCATCAGCTTGGGGTTGTCGGCATGCGCCACAATCAGCCCCTCGGTCATGTCGTTGGGGTGGCTGGTGGTGTAGCGGATGCGCGCCAGGTCGGGGATCGCAGCAAGGGCCTTAGCCAACCCATCGAGGCCCACAGCGTGTCCACAAATGTCTTCACCGGTCCAGGCGTTGACGTTCTGGCCCAGCAAGGTGATCTCGCGCGCACCGGCCTCGACCAGCCGCTTGGCCTCCTCGATCAGATCGCCGAACGGACGCGAGATTTCCGCGCCGCGGGTGTAGGGCACCACGCAATAGGTGCAGAATTTGTCGCAGCCTTCCTGCACGGTCAGGAACGCGGTAGGGCCGACCTTGCGGCGCGCGGGGAGCGCACTAAATTTGGTCTCGGCGGGCATCTCGGTATCGACCGCGCGGCGACCGGTGCTCGCTGCGGCGATCATTTGCGGCAGGCGGTGATAGGCCTGCGGGCCGACCACGATCTGCACGCGGGAATCGCGGCGCATGATCTCCTCGCCCTCGGCCTGCGCGACGCATCCGGCCACCGCGATCAGCGGCACCGAGCCGTCCTCGCGCCGCAACCGGCCGATGTCGGAAAAAACTTTCTCGGTCGCGCGTTCGCGGATGTGGCAGGTGTTGAGCACCACCAGATCGGCCTCAGCCCCCTCGGCGGCGGGGGCGATGCCCTGCGCGTCGAGCAGCTCGGCCATGCGTTCGCCGTCATAGACGTTCATCTGGCAGCCGAAGCTTTTGACCCGGTAGGTCTGCGGAGGCGGGGTGGCGGCGGGCATGGGCTGCGCCGATAGGGCAGAACCCCCTAGCCTTGCAACTCCCGCAGCATTACGTCGCGCGCCGCTGTGGCCATGGTCTTGCGGTTGGCCAGCGCCTCACCGGCCAGCGGCGGCAGGAAGTGCAGCCTGAGCCGCACCGCTCGCCCGCGCGCGAGGATGCGCTTGAAATTGTCGAGTCCGTGCTCCTCGCCGATCCACGAGATTTCTGCTGCCTCATCGCCGTAGTCGAGCAGCACCGGCTGCACCGCGATGCCCGGCGGGACCGGGTCGAGCGCCGAGAGCAGCGAGCTTTTGAACGCGAGCAGCCCGGTGCCATCGCTGGTGGTGCCTTCGGGAAAAATGACCAGCGCCCCGCTGTCCTTGATCGCCGAGCGCACTTGCCCGACCTGTGTCGCGACGGTGGCGCGATCATGGCGGGCAACGAACACCGTATCGTTCATCGCGCAAAGCCAGCGCAGCACCGGCATCGAGGCCAGCCCATCGTGACCCACGAAGGCCGCGCCGGTCACTGCGGCGAGCGCGGGCACGTCGATCCAGCTGACATGGTTGGCGAGCAGGAAGACGCCGCGCCGGTGCCGGGTGCCGGTGACCTCGATCTCTACCCCGGCAATCCATGCGACCCCGCCCAGAAAGAACGGCGCGACAGGATTGCGTCGGCCCGTCAGGCGAAAGATGTAGTAAAGCGGGATGCACGCCACCAGTAGCGCGATCATCAGGAACAGGCGGATAACGATCCGGACCCAGCCGAGCGCCGGTATGGCTTGCGGCAGGGCAATCGCCGCCGCCACCTAGCTATCGCGGTCCAGCCGCACGCCGTAAAGTTCCATGCGGTGATCGACCAGCCGGTAGCCCAGCTTCTCGGCAATCTGGCGCTGCAGCGCTTCAAGTTCGGGATCGACGAATTCGACGACCTTGCCGGTTTCGATGTCGATCAGATGATCGTGATGTGCTTCGGGCGCTGCCTCATAGCGGGCGCGGCCATCGCCGAAATCGTGCTTGTCGAGAATCCCGGCCTCTTCGAACAGCCGGACGGTGCGATAGACCGTGGCAATCGAGATGCGCGGGTCCTGCGCGGCGGCGCGTTCGTGAACTTTTTCGACGTCGGGATGGTCGTCGCTGTCGGACAGCACCCGCGCGATCACGCGCCGCTGATCGGTGATGCGCAGCCCGCGTTCGGCACAGAGGGCTTCGATGTCGATGGGCTGATGCACTGGGAATCCAAAACTCGAAAAAAGAAACGCCGCGCCAAGTATGTGCTTGGCGCGGCGATTCTACAACCATAACGGCTGTGGGGTATCAGGCAGCTTTGGGTTTGCGGCCCCGCTTCACGCCAGGCTTGCGGCCGAGGCCGATCTTCTTGGCGAGTTCGCGGCGCTTTTCCGCATAGTTGGGCGCAACCATCGGATAATCCGAAGGCAGGTTCCAACGCGT
>JANOOJ010000205.1:0-12833 GCA_031421295.1 Novosphingobium sp. | reverse complement strand
GGGGAGCGGGCCGGTTCCGCGCAAGGGGCAGCGAAGCTGACCCGGTCCATGCACACTAGCGCCACTATTCTGCCTCCAACTCGCGGCTGAGGCTGGCATGGAAGCGATCCGCAAAGCGCTGCAGCCGCGCCTCCAGCCCGTTCACGCGGTGCGAGAAGCGGTTGTAGGCGATGACTGCGGGGATGGCTGCAAACAGCCCGATCGCGGTGGCGAACAGTGCCTCGGAAATCCCCGGTGCGACCACCGCGAGCGAGGAATTCTGCTGCTGGCCGATCTGGAAGAAGCTGTTCATGATCCCCCAGACGGTGCCGAACAGCCCGACGAATGGCGCAACCGAGCCGACCGTGGCGAGGAAGTTCAATCGCTCGGCCAGCCCGTCGGCCTCATGCGCTACGGTGGCATCCATCACCGCTGCAAGCCGCTGGCGGGTGCCATCGCGGTCGAGCGCCTTGCCGCCGGTCGAACGCCGCCATTCGGCGATCCCCGCCCCGGCGACCCGCGCTACGGGAATGTCGCCGTCCCCCCGCTCTTTCTGGAACACATCGATGTCGCTCGCCTTCCAGAAGTCGCGCTCATAGGCGTCGCAGCGGCGGCGCACCCGAGCGATCCGCAGCGAGAACGAGACCACGATGGTCCACACCCAGATGCTCGCCACGATCAGCCCGGCCATCACCAGCTGGACCACGATATCGGCATCGAGGAACAGTTTGAGCGGGTCGAGCCGGCCAGAAATGTTTGGAGCGGCTCCCGCAGCGGCGGCGGCAAGGGTCATCAGATCGGTCATGCAAGTCCTTCGGGAGCAACGGTGGCAAAGGCCGCGCGCCAGCCAGCGGGCATCCGGCGCGGGCGGCCATCGGGGGCGACGAAGCCGACCCGCAGCCGCGCCTCGGTGAGCAGGGCTCCAGCGCGAAAGGCGCGTTGGTGCATCCGGCAACTCGCAGCGCGCAGCTCCTCGGTCACGGTTTCGATCAGCACAATATCGTCGAGCCGTGCGGGGACGAGGTAGCGGATCGTCAGGTCTGCGACCGCGAAGGCACCCTCGCCCGCTTCGTTCACCGCGCGCTGGTCGATCCCCAGCAGCCGGACGAAATCGGACCGTGCCCGCTCGAACCAGCGCAGGTAATTGGCGTGATAGACCACCCCCGACAGATCGGTGTCCTCGAAATAGGCACGCACGGCGAACCGGTGCGTGCGCCCATCGATTAGGCCGCAGGGAGGTTGAGGGTAGGAGGTCATGCCACCGCGGCTTTAGCCGGGGGGCGAGTCGCAGGGCAAGGGCGCACTGGTCCTAGCGTGCCAGCATCGGGCCGAGCGGGCGTCCGCCGAACAGATGGACGTGGAGGTGCGGGACTTCCTGGTGGCCATGCACGCCGACATTGGCGAGCAGGCGGTAGCCCGGCTCGACCAGCCCAGCGTTGCGCGCGACATGGCCGACCGCGCGCACGAAGCCGGCGATTTCCTCTGCGCTGCCCTGCGCCGAAAAATCGTCCCAGCTCACATAAGCGCCCTTGGGAATGACCAGCACATGCAGCGGGGCCTGCGGGGCGATGTCGTGGAAGGCCAGCGCCCACTCGTCCTCATAGACGGTCTTGTTCGGAATCTCGCCGCGCAGGATCTTCGCGAAAATATTCTGGTCGTCATAGGGCAGGCTGGCGTCGATCGGCATTAGCGCGCAGCCTTTTCGGCGACACCCGAAATGCCCTCGCGCCGCTCGAGCTCGGCGAGCACTTCGGCGAGCGGCACGCCCTTGGCATCGAGCAGCACGAGCAGGTGGAACAGCGTGTCGGCCGCCTCCCCCACCAGTTCCTCGCGCGTGCCCGAAAGCGCGGCGATGACGGTTTCGACCGCTTCCTCGCCCAGCTTCCTGGCGATCGCGGGCACGCCGCGCGCGTTGAGTTTGGCGACCCAGCTGCTCGCCGGATCGGCATCGCGGCGCGCGGCGATCGTCGCGGCAAGGCGGGAAAGCGTGTCCATCGCGCCAGCAATGCTGCGCGTCGCTGCTGCGGTCAAGCGGGGGAAATGAAAGGAGCGCCCGGTCTGCCGTCCGGGCGCCCCTCATGCGGGTTCGTCATGCTGCCGGAAAGGAGAGTACCGGCGGCTTGCGAGAACCCGGAAATCTCAGTCGCGCGGCTTCCGCCGCCGCGCGCCGCGCCGTCCCACGATCAGCCCGAGCACGCCCAGCCCGAACAGCGCCAGATTGGATGGTTCGGGCACTACGGCGCTCGCCTGCGCGAGTGCCGGGCCGACAAAGGCCAGACTGGCAAAGGCAGCGAGGACAAGACTGAAAATCAGGCGAATGCGGTTTTCTCCACGGTTCGCAATGGTTTACGCAATCCTCATGCCACGCCGCAGACAGCGCGCAGAACTGCGGTGAGCCGTGGTTAACGCTGCGCAGGAAGGTGGACCGACTGTAAAGCCACCCGACTCGCTTCAGCCGCGCGCGGGCAATCCCGCTGCGCGCAATGCGGCATGCGCCTCGGCAATGGTATATTCGCCGAAATGGAAGATCGAGGCGGCCAGCACCGCGCTGGCGTGGCCTTGCACCACCCCCGCAACAAGGTGCTCAAGCGCACCGACACCCCCCGAAGCGATAACCGGGATACTCACAGCATCGGCAATCGCGCGGGTCAGTTCGAGATCGTAGCCGCCCTTGGTCCCATCGCCGTCCATCGAGGTGACCAGCAACTCGCCCGCGCCCAATTCGGCCAGCCGGACTGCATGTTCGACCGCGTCGATCCCGGTGGCATTGCGACCACCGTGGGTGAAGATTTCCCATCTCTTTTGGCCCGCCTGTGCTGAGCCTTTCGAAGCACGCGCATCGACCGAAGCGACCACGCACTGGCTGCCGAATTTCGCGGCGATCTCCGCGACCACCTCGGGCCGGGCGACGGCGGCGGAATTGACCGCGATCTTGTCAGCTCCTGCCAGCAGCAACGCGCGTGCATCCTCGACGCCGCGGACCCCGCCGCCGACGGTCAGCGGCATGAAGCACACTTCCGCCGTTCGCCGCACCACATCGAGCAAGGTCCCGCGCCCCTCGAGGCTGGCGGAGATGTCGAGGAAACACAGCTCGTCCGCGCCCGCTTCGTCATAGGCCTGCGCCTGCTCGACCGGATCGCCTGCATCGCGCAGATCGACGAAGTTGACGCCCTTGACCACCCGCCCGTCGCGGACATCGAGGCAGGGGATGACGCGGATGCGGACGGTCATGGCCACACCCTTGCGGGGCTGATGCCGCGCGCGTGCTTCGACAAGCTCAGCATGAGCGGGGTTTGTTATGAAACCAAGATCCGCTCAGCCTGAGCTTGTCGAAGGCCGCGCGGCATGCTCACGCCCGATTCCCCATCGCAATCGCCGCCGCCAGATCGAGCCGCCCGTCGTAGAGCGCGCGCCCGGTGACCACGCCTTCGATCCCGTCCGCCGCGTAGAGCGACAGCATCCTTATATCGTCGAGCCCCTTGACCCCGCCCGAGGCGATCACCGGCAGGTCGGTCTGGCGTGCGAGATCGACCGTCGCGTCGATGTTGCAACCGGTCAGCAGCCCGTCGCGGCCGATGTCGGTAAACAGCAGGCTGGCGACCCCGGCATCTTCGAAGCGGCGAGCCATGTCGATGATCGGCACGTCGGAGACCTCGGCCCAGCCCTCGGTCGCGACCATCCCGTCGCGCGCATCGACCGCGACGACGATCCCGCCCGGCCAGTCGCGCGCCATGTCACGCACGAACCCGGGGTCCTTGAGCGCGGCGGTGCCCATCACCACACGGCTCACGCCCAGATCGAACCAGCCTGCGACAGCCTCGGCCGTGCGGATACCGCCGCCCAACTGCACATGACCGGGGAAGGCTTCGAGGATCGCCTCGACCGCCTCGCGGTTTTCGGCGCGTCCGGCGAAGGAGCCGTCGAGATCGACCACATGAAGGAACTGCGCGCCCGCTTCGGCGAACAGCAACGCCTGTGCGGCGGGGTCGTCGCCATAGACGGTGGCGCGCGCCATGTCGCCCTCGGCGAGGCGCACCACCTGGCCCTGCTTGAGATCGATGGCGGGGAATACGATCATGCGTGGAGCCCCCCTCTCCAACTCCGGCTAGTTCGCTGCGCTCCCAAGCCTGCGTATCCTCCCCCGCAAGGGGGGAGGGAAAGCGCGACACCAGTCCTCCCCCCTTGCGGGGGAGGATAGCGCAGCTTGCCGCGCAAGCGGCTAGCGCAGCTTGGAGAGGGGGGCTCCACACTCACGGCTGCCACTCCAGAAACCGCGCCAGCAGCGCCAGCCCATAGGCCTGGCTCTTCTCGGGATGGAACTGCACGCCCAGAATATTGTCGCGCGCGACCGCCGCGATGATCCCGCCACCGTGGTCGGTCAGCGCGGCGATGTGATGGCCGTTGTCGGGCACGAAATGGTAGCTGTGGAGGAAATAGGCCTCGCCCGGCTCGATCAGCGCGGCGCCGTCGGCGTGGTCGGCCCAGGAACGAATGGCGGGTCCGACATCGTTCCAGCCCATATGCGGAACCTTGATCGCCGGGTCGGTGACCTCGATCCGCCGCACTTCGCCGCCGATCCAGTCGAGCCCCCGGGTCACCCCGTGTTCGACGCCCTGGCTGGCGAGCAATTGCATCCCCACGCAAATCCCGAGAAATGGCGCGCCGCCGACCATCACCCGCTCCTCCATTGCCTCGATCAGATGCGGGATCGCGCGCAGACCCTCGGCGCAGGCCTTGAAGCTGCCGACTCCGGGGAGGACGATCCGGTCCGCCGCGCGGACGACATTCGGGTCGGCTGTAATCGTGACCTCCGGTGCGCCCGCCGCTTTGAGCGCATTGGCGACCGAATGGAGATTGCCCGCGCCGTAATCGATCAGCGCGACAGTCTCACCCACCAAGAATCCCCTTAGTCGAGGGGATCGCCCCGCTCTTGCGGGGATCGAGCTCGACCGCGCTGCGCATCGCCCGGGCAAAGCCCTTGAAGATGCCTTCGCAGATGTGGTGATTGTTCGCCCCGTAGAGCAGCTCGATATGCAGCGTGATCCCCGCCGCCTGGGCAATCGAATGGAACCAGTGCTCGAACAGCTCGGTATCCATTTCGCCCAGCCGCGGCTGGGTGAAAGCTGCTTTCCACACCAGGATCGGCCGCCCCGAAATATCGAGCGCGACGCGGCACAGCGCCTCATCCATCGGCGAATAGGCCGTGCCGTAGCGCCCGATGCCCGCCTTGTCGCCCAGCGCCTCGGCAATCGCCTGCCCGATTGCGATCGCGCTGTCCTCGGTGGTGTGGTGCTGATCGACGTGGAGATCGCCCTTGATCGTGCACTCGATGTCGATCAGCGAGTGGCGCGAAAACTGCTCGATCATGTGATCGAGGAAGCCGATCCCGGTCGATACCGCATAGGCGCCGGTGCCATCGAGGTTCACCGCCACGGCGATGTCGGTCTCATTCGTCGTGCGGACGATGCTGGCGGTTCTGGGTCTAGCCATGGCGCTGGCCTATAGGCCGGAAATGCGCGCTTGCAAGCATTCGCACCTTGACCGGCGCGCCCTGGCCCGCCACTTGTCCCCTCGATGAGCGACACTGCACCCGACAGCCTGATCCCCTATGACGAGATCGTCCAGGAGGCCCTGCGCGCCGTGGTCGGTCGTGTGCTCGGACAGGTGCAGATGAGCGGCGGCGACCTGCCGGGCAACCACCATTTCTACATCACCTTCAAGACCGGCGCACCCGGGGTGGCGATCCCGACCCATCTGAAGGAGCGCTTTCCCGACGAAATGACCATCGTCATCCAGAACAAGTTCTGGGAGCTCAACGTCACCGACGAAGGCTTTTCGGTCGGCCTGTCGTTCAACCAGATTCCCGCCAAGCTGCAGGTGCCGTTTGCTGCGATCACCGCTTTCGTCGATCCTGCGGTCGATTTCGGGCTGCAGTTCCAGGCCGCCGTCGCCGACCTCGCGCCCGAACCGCACGACGATGCCGAGAACGATTCGCCGGAACGCGGCGACAAGGATAGCGTTGTTGCCGATGACGGATCGAACGTCGTCACGGTCGATTTCGGCCGCAAGAAATAGCCGGAGCTTTCCGGCGCTGCAGGCGAGTTTCATGGCACAGCGCAAATCGATCAAGGGCCTGTCGATCAAAGATGGGGCCGCGCAGGCGCTCAAGGATGTGCCCGGAGTCAGCCCCAATCCGATGACCAATCTGGTGATTGCCGATCTGGTGCTGCGCGGCGGCGGGCAACTGCTGCGCCACGCGGTCGAGCGTAATGTGCTGGGCATCAAGTTTTCCAAGGACAAGGCGGCCAAGCTCATCAAGGGTCGCTCGATGACGCAAACGCTGATCGGCACCGCGATCGCGCGGATCGCGACCCGCTCGGTCCCCGGCGCGATTCTCGTCGGCGGCGCACTGCTCGCCAAGACGCTGTACGATCGCCGCCACGGCGCTGCCGCCGAAGCGGAAGGCCGGACCGAGATCGCCGAACAGGTCGCCGCCGGTAAGAAAGCTTGATTCCTTGCCCCCCCTTGCGCCATCAGCGCGCATGGCTTCCCCAGATACCCGACCCAATGCTCTGCTGCGCCGCGGATTGATGTTCATCCTGTCCTCGCCCTCGGGCGCGGGCAAGACCACGATCGCGCGGAAACTGCTGGCGCATGACCCGGAAATCCGCATGTCGGTATCGGTCACCACACGGCCGATCCGTCCGGGTGAAATCGACGGCCAGGACTATTTCTTCACAGACCGCGCCGGGTTCGATGCGATGGTCGAGGACGGGCATTTCCTGGAATGGGCCGAGGTTTTCGGGCATTGCTATGGCACCCCCAAAGCCCAGATCAAGGCGGGGCTGAAAGACGGGCACGACTTCCTGTTCAACATCGACTGGCAGGGCACCCAGCAGCTCTACCAGCGCGCCGAAACCGATGTGGTCCGGGTGTTCCTGCTCCCGCCCAGCCTGACCGAGCTGCAACGCCGCCTGACCGCCCGCGCCACCGACAGCGCGAAAGTGATCGCCGGACGGATGGCGCGCGCGCAGGCCGAAATCAGCCACTGGGACGGCTACGACTATGTCATCGTCAACGACGATATCGAGCTGTGCTTCGACAAGGTCGCCGAAATCCTCGCCGCCGAACGCATGAAGCGCGCGCGCCAGACCGGGCTGATCGGCTTCGTCCGCGGATTGATGCGGGATTGAGCGGGATTGGACCGCAATTGGCCCGGCGTCGACAAATCATCGGTTGAGCGATTGGTCGCGCTCCAGTTTCCGGAGTTCGCCGGCCTTGCGATCACGCGCGTGCTGCCCGGCGGCTGGGACAATCTGACCTTCCGACTGGGCGATGATCTGTCTGCCCGCTTTCCCACAGCCGAGCGCTACGCCCCGCAGATCGCGCGCGAGGCGATCGCCTTTGAAGCGCTCGCCGGGCGGCTTTCGTTCGCCATTCCAAGCCGGGTCCGAACGGGCGTGGCGGGGAATGAGTATCCTTATGACTGGGCGATCAACCGCTGGCTCGAGGGCGTACCCGCTTCCGCTTCGATCGGTTCCCGATCAATCGGCTTTGCCCAAGGATGCGGCCATCTGCTATCCGAATTGCAGAAAACTTCACCAAGCTGCCATTTGCCTCCGGACGGGGGCAACTTTCATCGCGGCGGATCGCTGCGACGCTATGATGCCGAGGTGACCGAAGCCCTCGCGCGGCTGGATGATGCCGCACTGGCCATCCGGGCCGAAATGCTCTGGCAACAGGCCCTTTCAAGCGAGTGGGTTGGAATCCCGCGCTGGGTCCATGGCGATTTTTTTCCGTGGAACCTGCTGATCGATTGCTCGGGCCAACTCAGTGGTGTGATCGATTGGGGACTGGTCGCGGTCGGCGATCCAGCCTGCGATCTGGCTGTGGCGTGGACCTGCTTCGATGCCGCGCAACGCGAGGCCTTCCGCGATATTTTGGCACCGGATCAAGGCACCTGGCATCGCGGGCGCGGCTGGTCGCTGTGGAAGGCTTTGACGCTGGCAACGGGCGTCAATCGGGGGCCGCCGGACGATTTTGCGCAAAGCCGCGCCGTGCTTGACCGGATTTGTGGCGACGACGCCTGAACCGGCTCAGTTCCCCAGCGGATCGTGGAAGGTCTCGGGGATCCAGGCGTTGACGATCCCGCCGTCGATCGGGATCGTGGTGCCGACCACATAATCGCCCGCCCGGCTGGCGAGGTAGATCGCCCCGCCGGCAATATCCTCGGCCACCCCGACCCGGCGCGAGGGAATGCCCTTGGCCGATCCCTCGGGGTTGCGCGCTGCGGCCTTGTTCATCTCGCTGGGATAGGCGCCCGGCGCGATGCAGGTCGCCACGATGTGATCCTTGATCAGCCGCGCTGCCATGCGCTTGGTCAGGTGGATCACTGCGGCTTTGGAGGCCTGGTAGGAATAGGTTTCCCACGGGTTCGGCCGAAGTCCGTCGATCGAGGCGATGTTGATCACCTTGGCGGGCTGGCCCTCGCTGGCCGCCGCCTTGAGCAGCGGATGGAGCTTCTGCGTCAGGAAGAACAGCGACTTGACGTTGAGGTCCATGACCTTGTCCCAGCCGATTTCGGGGAACTCTTCGAATTCCCCGGCCCAGGCCGCGCCGGCGTTGTTGACCAGAATGTCGAGCTTGTCCTCGCGCGCGGAAATCGCCTCGACCAGCTGCTGGATGCCGTCCATCTGGCTGAGATCGCCGGGCAGGCCGACTACCCGATCCCCGAACTCGGCCACCGTCTCCTCGATCTGCGCGGTCTTGCGCGCGGTGATGTAAATCCGCTCGCACCCGGCGGCGAGGAAGCCTTCGACCAGCATCTTGCCGATCCCGCGACTCCCCCCGGTGATCAGCGCGGTGCGGCCTTCAAGGCTGAAGAGTTTGGCGAAATCCATTTTCGTTCTCCTTCTCCCGTCCCGCAAGCGGGAGGGGGATTTCTAATATCCTGAAAGCTGGGCGACGCGTTGGGTGTGGTAATATTGGTCGCCCATGAACTCGGCGAGCGCGCGGTCGCGCTTCATATAGAGGCCGATGTCGTACTCGTCGGTCATCCCGATCCCACCGTGCATCTGCACGCCTTCGCGCACCGCGAGGCCAGCGACCTTGCCGGCTTTGGCCTTGGCGACCGAGACCATCAGCTCGGCATGCTCCGAACCATCATCGAGCAGCTGCTGCGCCTTGATCACCGCCGCGCGCGCGATTTCGAGTTCGGAGTAGAGCTGCGCGGCGCGGTGCTGGAGCGCCTGGAATTCGCCGATCAACTTGCCGAACTGCTTGCGCTGCTTGAGGTAATCGACGGTCATATCCATCGCCCCGCGCGCGACCCCGACGCTTTCGGCCGCCGCGCCGACGCGGCCTGCGGCGAGAATCCGGCCCAGCACCTCGCGTCCGCCATCGACCTCGCCGATCACCGCGTCGCCGTCGAGCTCGACATTGTCGAGCCTGATGTGGCTGGCCATCGCGCTGTCGACCAGGCGGACGGCATCCTGGCTGAGCCCGGCGGCATCGCGCGGCACCGCGAACAGCGTAATACCGTCATGGTCGTCGTCGCTGCCTGCGGTGCGGGCGGCGACCACCAGCATGTCCGCCGAGCCGCCGTGGACCACAAAATCCTTGGTGCCGGTCAGGCGGAAGCCGTTGCCGGCGCGGGTCGCGCGCGCCTTGATCCGTTCGGGGCGATGCTTGGCACCTTCGTCGATTGCCACCGCAAACACGCTGGTCCCGGCGACCAGTCCCGGCAGCCAGCGCCCGCGCAGCTCGTCGCTGCCCGCACCCAGCGCAGTCGCGGCCATGACCGAGCTGGTGAGGAACGGCGAGGGGGTAAGGTTGCGGCCGATCTCCTCGAGCACGATCCCCGCTTCGACATGGCCCATCCCCAGCCCGCCATCGGCCTCGCCGACGAGGATGCCGTTGAGCCCCATTTCCGCGAACTGCTGCCACAGGCCGTGGCCGAAGCCGTCCTTGCAATTGCGGTCACGCCAGTGGCGCAGCTGCGCCTTGATCCCGCCCGCATCGGCCATGAAGCCCGAGACGGTGTCGGCCAGCATGGCCTGTTCTTCGGTGTGGTACAGCGGCATTTCTTTCCTTTCGTCATCCCCGCGAAAGCGGGGATCGCGGGCCTTTAGATGGTGCCCGGCGGACAGCGGTCCCCGGTCAAGCCGGGGACGACGCGAAAACTAAGCCCCCGGCAAATCCAGGATGCGCTTCGAGATCACGCCCAGCATAACCTCGCTGGTGCCGCCCTCGATCGAGTTGGCCTTGGTCCGCAGCCAGCCGCGCGCGCGCGACCCGCCGTTCGAGGCTTCGCTGTCCCATTCGAGCGCAGCCGAGCCGCCTGCCGCCATGAGGAGTTCGTGGCGGCGCTTGTTGAGTTCGGTCCCGGCGTATTTCATCATGTTGGGCTGGGCGGGGTGGCCGCGCCCGGTCTTCAGCTCATCGAGGACCTTCTCGCCCATCGCGCCATAGGCCAGCGCATCGACATCGAAGGCGGCGAGTTCGGCGCGGAGCAGCGGGTCTTCGACCCCGCCCGCGCGGCTGAGCACCTTGCCGATGGTGTTGAGCCGATCGGCATTGCCCGCGCCCGAGATCATCTCGCGCTCATGACCGAGCAGATATTTGGCGACATCCCAGCCGCGGTTGAGTTCGCCGACGATCTGGTCCTTGGGGACTTTGACATTGTCGAAGAAGGTTTCGCAGAACGGCGAATTGCCCGAAATCAGCAGGATCGGCTTGGTCGAGACGCCTTCGCTCGCCATGTCGAACAGCAGGAAGCTGATGCCCTGGTACTTGTTGGCCTTGTCGGTGCGGACGAGGCAGAATATCCAGTCGGCCTTGTCGGCATAGCTGGTCCAGATTTTCTGGCCGTTGACCACCCAGTGATCGCCCTTGTCTTCTCCGAAAGTCTGGAGCGAAACGAGGTCCGAGCCCGAACCGGGTTCCGAATAGCCCTGGCACCAGCGGATTTCGCCGCGCGCGACCTGGCCGAGATAATGAACCTTCTGCTCCTCGGTGCCGAATTTGAGCAGTGCCGGGCCGAGCATCCAGATGCCGAAGCTCGACAGCGGCGAGCGGGCATTTATCCGGCCCATTTCTTCGCGCCAGACCTTGGCCTCGGCCGCCGACATCCCCGCGCCGCCATAGGCCTTGGGCCAATCGGGGACGGTGTAGCCCTTGGCGACGCAGCGGGCGAGCCACTGGTTCTGGGCCTCGTTCTTGAACTCGACATTGCGGCCGCCCCAGCACACGTCGCTCTCGTCCTTGACGGGTTCGCGCATTTCGGCGGGGCAGTTCTCTTCCAGCCAGGCACGAATCTCCGCCCGGAAAGCCTCTAGGTCCGACATCTCAGGACTCCTCTCTTAACCGCATGATTAAAGCGACTCGCCGCATCCACGCAAGCAAGGATTTCCGCGGATTGCGCTATTGGCGCATGCCGTAGCGTCAATCGCAACAGCGTTGACCGCTCGCCTTTGCGCCCTAAGCTGCCCGCAAAACAGAATTAGCAGGAGAGAGCATGTCAGCCACCGGGCGTTTTGCCGGCAAATGCGCGGTCGTGACCGGCGCCGCATCGGGCATCGGGCGCGCCACTGCGCTGCTGTTCGCTCGCGAAGGCGCGCAAGTGTTCGCTGCGGACCTCGATTACGCGGGTGCACAACGGCTCTCAACGGAAGCCGAGGGGATCACCGCGGTACAGACCGACGTCTGTGACCCCGCCCAGATCAAGACGCTGATGGATCAGGCCGCGAATGCCTGCGGCGGGATCGACATCCTGTTCAACAACGCCGGTGCTGGCGGCGACGGCGCGCCGATCGACGAGATCGAGCCCGAAGGCTGGGACCGGACGATGGACCTGCTGCTGCGCTCGGTGGCGATGGGCATCCGCTATGCCGCGCCGCATATGAAGAGCCGCCCCGGCGCCTCGATCGTCAACACCAGCAGCGTCGCGGCGATCGGCGCGGGCTATTCGCCCACCGCCTATGCGGTTGCCAAGGCGGGCGTGCTGCTCCTGACCAAAGTCGCGGCGACCGACCTGGCGCGGTACGGCATCCGCGTCAACGCGGTGCAGCCCGGCTTCATCAATACCAACATTTTCACCGCTTCGATCGAAATGCCCGCCGACAAACTCGATACCGCCAAAGCCATGATCGCCCAGATGTCGAGCCATGCCCAGCCGGTCGGGCGCGGCGGCCAGCCGGGTGACATTGCCGAAGCGGTGGCCTTCCTCGCCAGCGACAAATCGGGCTTCATGACCGGCGCATCGATGCTGGTCGATGGCGGCCTGACCATCGGCCAGCGCCACGCCTGGGACCCCGAGGCACCCGGGCTGTTCGATGCGATCCGGGCGCTGGCGGAAGCCCCGCAATGATCCCGATCAAGGGCCGCGTGCCCACCCGTCTGACGATTTCCAATGCCATCGGTAGCGTGGCCTATGGCGTCAAGGACAACGGTTTTTCGACATTCCTGCTGTTGTTTTACAATCAGGTGCTGGGAATGGAGGCGCGGCTTGTCAGCTTCGCTTTGATGATTGCGCTGGTGTTCGACGGGTTCCTCGATCCGGTCATCGGCCATCTCAGCGATCGCACGCGCACCCGCTGGGGCCGCCGCTTGCCGTGGCTTTATCTCAGTGCAGTTCCGCTGGGGCTGGCGTGGTATTTGTTGTGGACCCCGAGCGGCGAGCCGAGTTTTCTGGTGCTGGTCGGCAGCGCGGTGCTGGTTCGCGCGCTGGTCGCGTGTGTCGAGGTGCCATCGAACTCGCTGGTTCCCGAGATAACCCGCGATTACGATGAACGGACCCGGCTGGTCCGCTTCCGGTTCCTGTTCGGATGGGCCGGCGGGCTGTTGATGCTCATGCT
>JANOOJ010000204.1:0-9430 GCA_031421295.1 Novosphingobium sp. | reverse complement strand
GTAGAAAATCGGTCGGTCGGGTCCGCCCATCAGCTGGAGCGGCGGATAGCAGGCCAGCGCGGCAAACCAGCCCATGAAATATGGATTGGCGGAGCGGATGTGGGCGTCGAGCGGGCGCATCGTCAGGACATAGCCGACCGTGCCGATCTGCACGTCGATCACGAACATCAGCTCCATCAACAACCGGGCCAGCGCGACCGGATCGCCCAAAATCTGCCCCCACGAACCGGTGACGATGGCGTTGAAACCCGGCGGCAGGATCGAGATCATGAAGGCGGTGAAGAAGCCTTTGACCCCCCAGGCGCGCAAATGGCGCAACACTGCGTCGCGGTCCCACGGCTCGCGTCCGATCAGCAGCGCGCCGAAATGCCAGCAGCCATCGCGCGGTTCTACCATGACGCGATCGAGCCACAGCACGTAGGGGACCGACAGCAGGAACAGCGGTATCGCCGCCGCGCCGATCACTTCCATTGCGAACAGATACTGCCCGCTCCAGTACCAGCGCGCGAGGCAATAGAGCGCGCCGATAATCGCCCAGGTGGCCCATAGCCCCGCCAGCTTGGTGATCGAAATGTCGATGATCGCAGAGACCGGGCGCGGCTTCGACCAGTCGATCCCGGTCGATGCGCGGCGGTGGACCTTTTCGACCAGCAGCGACCAGGCGACCATCGGGGCACCGGCAGCAACAAGCCCGGCCAGCGCCGCATAGGGTCCGGACAGCGGCTCGCGCGGACCGGGAAACCCCAGCAGACCGGCGATGGACGCCCATTGATGGCAAATCACCAGCCAGCCCAGCAGCCCGAGCAGTCCCACCAGACCGGTGCCTGCGGAGACATCGCTGACGGGCCGCGGATCGGCTGCTTTGGCGCTCGCACTCATCCCGCGCGGCATAGCCGATGAAGGTTAAAGGCGCGGTAACGCACCTTCACGGGCCAGACCCATTACCGATTGCATTGAGCGATTTGGCCCCTCCCCATTGGGGAGGGCCGTTTCGAGTCACTTGCCTCAAAACGCGGGTGGGGGTTCCAGGCCAGCGCGGACGCGCGGCTTCGCCACGCTCCCCCACCCCTAACCCCTCCCCGACGGGGAGGGGGACTTGGTTGCTGATCAAGGCTCTAGCGAAACGCGTTGATCTTGCCGCCATCGTCGAGAAAATAGATCGTCCCATTGGCAACCACCGGGGCCAGCGAGATCGGGTTTTTGACGTCGGTGAAAGTTGCCACGGTGCCGTCCGCCGCACCGGCTGAATAGATCACGCCTTCGGAGTTGGCAAACCACAGCCGGTCACCGGCCAGCAAGGGGCCGGTCCAGTAGATCGCGTCCTTGCGCTTCTCCTCGTTGCGGAAGCGCGGCATTTGCGTCATCCAGCGGACCTTGCCGGTCGAGCGCGCGATGCACAGCAGCTTGGCATCGTCGGTCAGCGTGAAGATCCAGTCCCCCGCCACCGCCGGGGTCGAAATTCCGGCGAGATTGAGCTCCCAGATGCGCTGGCCCGAAACCAGTTCGTAAGCTGCCATGCGGCCGCCCTGCCCCAGGGCATAAACCCGCCCGCGATCGATGATCGGGTCGGCATCGATGTCGGTCAGGATGCCGACCTGCGTCGAGATCGAGGTGCGCGCCAGCGCATCGGCCCACAGCTGGCGGCCATTCTCGTAGCGATAGGCGACCAGCTCGCCGGTGCTGTAACCGGCGATGACGGTGCCTTGCGCGGCGGCGGGCGCAGCAACCCCGAACACCCCGGCCTGCCCGGCCGAGGCGGTCTCGTTCCACAGCGCCGCGCCATCGGCGGCGTTGAGCGCGATGATCTGGTTGTCCTGGGTCATGACGTAGATCGAATTGAACGCGATCGTCGGCGATCCGCGCAGCGGTCCGGCGGGCTTAACCTTCCACAGCTGGCTGCCGTTGGTGGCGTCGAGCGCCGCGACCTCGCCCACCCCGGTGGTGATATAGACCCGGCCGCTGTCATAGCTGGCCCCGCCGCCGAACACCGAGCTTGCCCCGTCGCCCGAGACGCTGAAACTCGTAGTCCAGCGCGCTGCGCCGGTCGCCGCGTCGTAGGCGCGGACCATGCCGTCGGTGTCCATCACAAACAGCTGTCCGCCGCCGATCACCGGCGCTGCGGCCAGACGCTTGCGCTGGCTGGAGCCGGAAATGCTCGCGGTCCAGACACGCTGCGGCGCTGCGCCCAGCGCGAGGTGGCCATAGGCCTTCCCCGCAGTCCCGCCGGCCTGCGCCCAATCGGCATTGGCTTCGGCCGGCGGCAGGATCACCGCCACGCCCGCCAGCGCCGGATCGACCTTCGCCCCGCTCTCGATCCGCGACAGAATCGGGACGCGATTGCCGACGGTGGGCGTGGTGGGCTTGCCCTTGCCGCCGAATACGCCGCAACCCCCCAGCGAAACCGCCAGGACAATTGCCAGTGGGAGCGCCAGACGGCGGGTAGGTGAAGTCTTGATCATCGACAGGTCCTTGAATCGGATACTTACGGCTGGTCCGGCGTGGCAGAATCTTCCGCCACCATACCGGCTGCCTTGGCAACATCGTCAATCGCGTCGACCCCCAGCAGTCCGGCCATCTGCCGGGCGCGGCTGCGCAGCGAATCGGGTGCGGTCTTGTCGCGCGAAATTGCGGCGAACAAAGGTCCGGCCAGCTGGTTCTTGCCCAGCTTGAGATAGGCCATGCCGACCAGTTCCCCGGCGCTGCCGAACCACGGATTGCCCGGCACCGCGATCGGCTTCAACCGATCGACCACTTGCTGCGGCGGGATGGTATCGAACTGGGTGGCAATCTCGCGGATCGCGGCGAGATCGCGGAACGGCTGCGGCGCGGAGGTATCGGCAGCAACCGCGGCAAAGCCCTTGACCGCATCAGCCGGCTTGCCCTGCTCGAGCGCGATCGAGGCCTGCATCAGCTTCGCGGCGGCGGCGCTCCCGCCAGAGCCTGCGGTCAGCGGAACCAGCGCGGTAGTGCCGCCCGCGAGGTCGCCCGCTTCGATCCGGTCGAGCGCGATGGTGAGCTTCTCGCTGTGTTCGGCGGATTCGGCTTCGCGCGAGTTGTCCCACCACAGATAACCCGCCAACCCCAGCAGCAGCACCGTCGCCAGCGCACCCACGATCAGACCATAGCGCTTCATCGCCCCCAGCATCTGGTCCTGGCGCAACGCTTCATCGACCTCGCGCAGGAACACGTCCTTCTGCGCGGCATCGCGCTTGGCGAGTTGTTCGGCACGGGATTCGGGACTTGAGGGACGCAGGGCCAAGTGGGGGCGCTTTCAGCAAGGCGGTTAATATTGCGGGCTGTTTAGCGGATGGGCGGTCCTTTTCAACGCCTATGATTGGTGCGGCTTTGCGGCTGAAGCGCGTGTGAACGAGGCGGAATCAGAAGCTCTTGCGCCGCATCGCCCGGGCATAAACCCCGCGATAGGCCGCAATCATCGCCGCCTCGTCATATTCCGCGCGGGCGCGGGCGCGATTGTCGGTGCCGATCCTCTGGCGCAGGACCGGGTCGAGTGCCAGCGCCTCGATTGCCGCAGCCAGCGCGGCTTCGTCGCCTCGCGGCGTGATGAAGTGGCGATTGGCTGCGGCCACCATTGCCGCGACATCGCCGACATCGGGCGAAACCACCGCCAGCCC
This sequence comes from Novosphingobium sp., assembly GCA_031421295.1. Taxonomy (GTDB): domain Bacteria; phylum Pseudomonadota; class Alphaproteobacteria; order Sphingomonadales; family Sphingomonadaceae; genus Novosphingobium. The sequence goes on along the minus strand of JANOOJ010000204.1, from coordinate 5,798 downwards.
CGCCGCCATCGCTTCGACCACCGAGATCGGAAACTGCTCGCTGTCCGACGACAGCGCGAACAGGTCGAACAGGCCGATCACCTTGGCCGGATCCGCGACGAACCCCGGTAAATGGACGCGGTGACCAATTTCGAGCCGGATTGCCTCGGCGCGGATTGCGTCGCGCTCGGGTCCTTCGCCAAGGATCACCAGCTGCCAGTGATCGGGCAGCCCGGCAAAAGCGCGGACCAGCCTGGGCAACTGCTTGACCGGGCGCAATCCTGCCAGCGTACCCAACCAGAGTTCGCCCGGACGCTTGATGACCCGCGGCAAGGCATCGGCAGGTGCCTTCTTGCCATAGGCGACGGTCGCAATCCCGTTGGCGATCCGGTGGACCCGGCGGGGCGGCTGGTGCCACGCCTCGATCGCGATCGCCTCCAGCCGCTGCGAGGGAACCACCAGCGCGGCCGCCTGCCCCAGCGCGATCCGGCGGTACCAGTTGCGGCGGCGCTTGAGCCCGCCCGCCTCATCCTCGTTGAACCCGTCCTCATGATGGACCAGCGGCGGCAGGTCATAGGCCCCGGCAAACAGCGTATGCGCCATCACCGCATCCATCCCGCCCCAATTGTAGGTCAGCACCAGATCGAAGCCGCGCATTGCCTTGGCCAGTCGCTGCAACCGACCGGGGGTCGGCCAACCGGTGAGTGCCGGGAACTCCTCGGCATAGGAAACGGCGATGCTTTCCTTCACCGCCGCCGCCGCGCCGTAGGCTTCGGGCTGCGCCGAGATCACAATGTGCGAGGCCGCATCGCCGAACGCATTCATCAACTGCGCCGCACGCAGTTCCTTGCCGCCCGCGTGAAAACTCGAGTGGAGGTGCAGGAACCGCAGCGGAGCGATCATGCGATCCGCGACAGCAACCGCTGGATTGCTGCCCGCGCCTGAGGCTCGTCGAGCGTCGGCGCATGACCGACGCGGGGAATGGTGACCGTCTCCGCGCCGGGCAAGCGTTCCGCCATCCGCGCCAGCGTGGCCGGGGTGAGAATGTCCGAGGTCTCGCCGCGCAACACCAGCACCGGCTTGCCCGCCAGCCCATCCAGCGCGGGCCAAAGATCGACCCCGGCGTCGGCGGTTGTTTCGAACGGCTCGGCGATTTTCATGTCATAATCGAAGACGATCCGGTCGTTGCTGCCCAGGACCATGCAACGCTTGGCCATCGCCAGCCAGTCGGCAATCTCGAAATCGGGAAAGGCATGGCCCTGCGATTCTTCCAGCGCGCGCGCGGCATGCATCCAGGTCGGGAAGCTGCGCCCTTGCCCGACGTAGCCGCGAATCCGCTCGATTCCGGCCGGATCGACCTCCGGGCCAATGTCGTTGAGCGCCGCCCCCGCCAGCCGGTCGGGCGTGGTCATCGCCATAATCATGGTCAGCAGCCCACCCAGCGAGGTGCCGATCGCTACCACGCGCTCAAGCTCGGCCTGCTCGAACAGCGCCCCCAGATCGTCGGCATATTGCAGCGGGGAATAGCTGGCCGAATCCTTGGCATAGGCACTGTCGCCGCGCCCGCGCATCTCCGGGCAGATCACCCGCCATTCGCCCGCCAATTCTGCGGCGAGTCCTTCGAAATCGCGGGCGTTGCGGGTGAGGCCAGGCAGGCACAGCACCGGCGGACGATCCGCCCGGCCTGCGTAATCCCGGTAGTGCAGCCTCAATCCGTCCCGGCTGTGCCAGTAACTGTCGGTAAAATCGGTCATCCCACCCCTGGCAGTCCCTTGCCGAAGTCCGGCGTCGGCCCCACTATCGCCGGATGCGCGCCGAACCGCAAGCTTGCGACTACACCCCCGATCCGCGCATCGCGGCGCTGGCCGAATGGCTCGGCGATCCGGTGTCCGCCGCCGGGTTTCCGGAGGTGACGCTGCGCTTTCGCAACCACCGCTGGGACGGCGCGGTCGGGCTGGCCGGGTTGAGCGATCAGCAGTGGCTCCAGCACTTCGGGCGCTTCGCCCCGCTCGGCGGCAACCTCCCCCAGCCGCTCGCGCTGCGCTATCACGGGCAGCAGTTCCAGGTGTACAATCCGGAGATCGGCGACGGACGCGGTTTTCTGTTCGCGCAACTGCGCGATGGCGCTGGGAGGTTACTCGATCTTGGCACCAAGGGTTCGGGCCAGACACCGTGGAGCCGGCAGGGCGACGGGCGGCTGACGCTCAAGGGGGCGGTGCGCGAGATATTGGCGACCGAGATGCTCGAGGCGCTGGGGGTCAATACCAGCAAGACCTTCTCGGTGGTCGAAACCCATGAGGAGTTGTGGCGCGGCGACGAGCCCTCGCCCACCCGCTCGGCGGTGCTGGTCCGGCTCAGTCACGGGCATATCCGGATCGGCAGCTTCCAGCGCCTCGCCTATCTGGGGGAGCGCGAGCATTTGGCCGCGCTGGTGGACTATTGTCTGGCGACCTATCCCGGCGACGCGCCCCCCGCCGATGCGCCGGGCCGCAGTGAACCGGCGGTGATCCTGCTCCACCAGGTGGTCGAACGACTGGCCGATCTTGCCGCTTCATACATGGTCGCCGGCTTCGTCCACGGGGTGCTTAATTCGGACAATATGAACATCTCGGGCGAGAGCTTCGACTATGGCCCGTGGCGCTGGCTACCGCGCTGGGACGCAAGTTTCACCGCCGCCTATTTCGACCAGAACGGGCTTTACGCGTTCGGCCGCCAGCCGGAGGCAATTCACTGGAACTGCGGCCAGCTGGCAGTCGCGCTGCGCCAGCTCGCCGAAGCCCCGCCGCTGATCGCCGCGCTCGAGCGGTTCGGTCCGCTCTATCAGGCAGCGCTGGCGCGGCGGTTCTGCTGGCGGCTGGGGGCAGAGCCGCAAGGACTTGAGCGTGACATGGAGCTGGTGGCGACGGCGGAGCAGGAGATGAAAGCCAGCGGCGAAGCGCCCGACAGTTTTTTCCATCGCCGCCGCTTCGGCGCCGACGGCGCGCCACCAACGCTGGTGATCGAGGAGGTCGAGCGGATCTGGTCGGCAATCGCCGATGCCGACGATTGGGCCCCGCTCGCCGCACAAATTGCTGCAATCCGCGAGCTTGGCGCTGGGCTCGGCCCGCCGCCAGCACTGGCGTGTTAGCCACTATCCTCAGGATTTGGCGCAAGGCTTCCCATTCGCAAGGTCCCCGGCTAATGGCAGAGGGGGACAGAGGGACGCAGGGTAGCAGGTGAGTACAGCCGAGATCATTTCCTGGGAACCGGCGACCGGTGCCGAAGTGTGGCGCGGCAAGCCTGCCAATGTCGACGAAGTGGTCGCACGGGCGCGGCGGGCGTGGCCGGCCTGGGCCGCCCAGCCGCTTTCGACGCGGATGGAGCTGGTCCGCCGCTTTGCCAATGAAGTGCGCAAGGAAAGCGACAAGCTCGCCACGCTGATCGCGCGCGAGACCGGCAAGCCGCTGTGGGAAGCGCGCACCGAAGTCGAAAGCGTGATCAACAAGGTCGAAATTTCGATCCGCGCCTATGCCGAGCGGACCGCGCAGCGCAAACTCGACAATGCGATGCAGGGCACGATGGCGCTTCGCCACAAGCCGCATGGCGTGCTGGCGGTGCTGGGGCCCTATAATTTCCCCGCGCATTTGCCCAATGGCCACATCGTTCCCGCGCTGATCGCGGGCAACGCCGTGATTTTCAAGCCGAGCGAAAAGACCCCGGCGACCGGCGAGCTGCTGGTCCAATGCTTCCACCGCGCCGGTATTTCGGCGGCGGTCGTCCAGTTCATGGTCGGTGGTCCGACCGAAGGCCAGGCGCTGGTCGCGCATGACGGGATCGACGGGGTGCTGTTCACCGGCTCGGCTCACGCCGGGATCGCGATCAACCGCAAGCTCGCCTCGCGGCCCGACAAGATCGTCGCGCTCGAGATGGGCGGGAACAACCCGCTGGTGGTGTGGGATACCCCCAAGATTTCCGACGCGGCGGTGCTGGTCATCCAGTCGGCCTTCACCTCGGCCGGGCAGCGCTGCACGGCCGCACGGCGGCTGATCGTCAAAGCCTCGATGTACGAGGCCGTGGTCACCGAAGTGAAGCGACTCGCCGACCGGATCATCGTCGGCGCGCCGTTCGACGAGCCAGCCCCGTTCATGGGCCCGGTGATCGACAATGCCGCCGCTGACGGGTTGACCGAAAGCTTCCTTTACCTGCTCAGCCATGGCGGCAAGGCGATCAAGCATCTGGTCCGCCCGCACGACGATCTGCCGATGCTTTCCCCCGCGATCATCGATACCACCAAGATGGCTGAACGGCCCGATGTCGAGCTGTTCGGGCCGATCCTGCAAGTGATCAAGGTCGACGATCTGGACGAGGCGATTGCCGAGGCGAACAACACGCGGTTCGGGCTCTCCGCCTCGCTGGTGGGCGGCACACCACAGGACTACAACCGCTTCTGGGCCAATATCCGCGCCGGCGTGGTCAACTGGAACCGCCCGACCAACGGGGCATCCTCAGCCGCCCCGTTCGGCGGGGTCGGGCTATCGGGCAACCATCGCCCGAGCGCATTCTACGCGGCGGATTACTGCGCCTATCCGGTCGCTTCCAATGAGATGGAACAGCCCCGCGCCACGATCGGCGTCGGCTTCCGCGAGGGTTGAGTCTCAGCCGCCGTTGGCGACCAGATCGACTTCGGTCAGTCCATTCGGCATCAGCCGGGCATAGACCACATAGGCCGCCCCGCCTTTCGAGCCGCCCAGCACTTCGTCGCCGCCCTCGCGCTTGCGCTGTGCCGCAAATCCGGCGCTGCGGGCGCGGGTATAATAGAAATTCAGGACATCGGCCGGTGCCACCGGGGTGACGAAACTGACCACGCGCAGGCGGCAGCCATCCTTGTCGGTGCCGGCCGCCTCGTTGACATGGCCGCGCGGATAGACCGGAAAGGCCGCGGGCATCTTGGCCGCCCAAGCCATCGAATAATCGACCTTGTCCGGGCATCCAACGCCGATACCGGGGATATTCCCCGCCATATCGGCAGCGGTCAGCGGGGCCTCGGCTTTGCCCGCCGAGCTGCTCCCGGCGCTCGGCGCGACCTGCATCGGTCCGCCAACCAGACGCGCCGCGTCGGCTTTGGCGGCGGCAATCGCTTCGGGAGTGCGAAGTTCGGGCGGCAGGCTGCCGTCGGCCGGACCGCCGCCGCTGAGCGCGGCATTGCCCCGGTTCTGGCTGGCGAGATCGGGATCTACCATGATCTGGTCGGCCAGCGCGCCGGCCACCGCCGGATCGGTCTCGGCGCTTTTCGTCGCCGGGTCTTTGGCCCCGCCGCATGCGGTCACCGCGAGGATGAGCGCCGGGATCAACAGACGGATCGCATGATTGGGCATGATCGAGGCTCCAGCGCGCTTGACTTGGCGTCAGCCATCCGCTGTTCCGGTTAACAACCGATTGCCGAGCGTGGTTAATTTTGGGCTTGAGTCGCGGTCGCTTTCGCCTGTCCCATCGCGGGAAGCCGCGCCGTCCGATCGTTAACCGGGCAATGGGCGCCCCCGGACGGATCCAGGGACGCCCTCCACAGCGCCAAGCTGCGACCCAAGGCGCTACGGCTCCGACGCGGCTCCCCAGGAAGGGAACCGCGCCGAATGCGATTAAAGTTCAAGGTTTAGCGGCAGCGCGATCCGCCGCGATCGATCTGGCGCCCCAGCAGCGCGCCACCGGCGGCCCCGAGGATCGCACCGAGCGTGCGATCGCCGCCACGGCCCGCGATTTCGCGGCCGAGCAACGCCCCCGCCGCGCCGCCGATCAACAGGCCGGTCGTGCCGTTGCTGCGCTGGCAGTAATACTGCCCGTTT
>JANOOJ010000203.1:0-11691 GCA_031421295.1 Novosphingobium sp. | reverse complement strand
CCGGCGTCCCCGAATTGCGCGGCGTTGACCGTACCCAGGCCCATGACCAGGCCGTCGGCCGGGCTCTCCTTGATCAGCTGCTCGCGCGAGGCGCGGCGGCTGCGCCCGGCGATCGCCAGCCCGCCATATTCGACAAAGCTGTCCGGATCGAGCAGGTCGGCGATATTCTCGCGGGCAGTGCGTTGGCCGGTCTTGCGGCGCCGCGCGACTGCTGCGGGTCGCGCAGCGTCGAGCGTCCCGTGCTTGCGGTCGAGCACTTCGCTCAAGGCGGCGCGCGGCGCATCCAGATCGACGGTTTGGTCGATTACCGGCGGCGCGTCGGTCGCCATGTTCGAAGGTCGAATAAACAGGATCGGGTCGCCCGGAGAAAGCGTGTCACCCACGGACGCAGCGACTGCGACGATGGTGCCGGCATGTGGTGCCACAAGGCCGTGCTGCATTTTCATGGCCTCGACAACTGCGACCTCTTGCCCGCCGGTTACCTCTTCGCCTTCGCGGGCCCCGAGCCCGACGAGCATGCCGAGTATCGGCGATTCGAGCGCGATCGCGCCGTCGGGCGTCACCGGTCGCACGCGTTCGGACTCATACGTGTGCACCGCTGGTCCCTTGGCGGGAAGTGCCAGAGCGGTCTGCGCCACCAGCAGCGCGTCGATCCGCTCCTCGATCAGCGTCACCCACGCGACACCGTCGCGTACATCAGGCGCGTCGAGCAGCGCACGAAGGAACAAAACGTTTGTCTCCTGCCCCTCGATACAAAATTCTGCGAGGGCACGTCCCGCCTTAGCCGCGGCCGCCGCGACGCCGCCTTCGGAAACATCGACAATCAGTTTGGCGAGCAGGCCGTCGTAGCGCACGCCCGCTTGCCATCCGACATAGCCCGCACCGTCGACACGTACGCCCCGCCCCCCAGGCGGCGCGTAAGTCGTGATCGTTCCGATCGTCGGCCGCGCCTCGCCAGCGGCGGTCATTGTCTCCAGATTGATGCGCGCCTGCAAGGCGGTGCCGCGCGGCGCTGGAATGCGCGGCTGGTCGAGCCCTAGCGCCGAGAGCGTTGCGCCGCCCGCGATTTCGATCTGCGCGCGAACGAGATCGAGGCCGGTTATCTCTTCGGTGACCGTATGTTCGACCTGGAGCCGGGCATTGGCTTCGATGAAGGCGAAGCGGCCATCGTCACCGACAAGGAATTCGACCGTGCACAACGAGCGCAGCCCGGCGGCGCGTCCCATCGCCAGCGCGCCTTCACGCAATTGCTCGCGCAGGTTATCGGGCAGGCGTTCCGCCGGTGCCCATTCGACGAGCTTTTGCCGCCCTCGCTGCAGAGAACACTCGCGGTCCCAGAAGTGACTGACCTCAACCCCGTCGCCGATTAGCTGCACCTCGATATGCCGCGCATGCGGCAGGAAGCGCTCGACGTACAAGGTGCCATCGCCGAAAGCAGCCTCGGCTTCCGCCGCACAGCGTGCGAACGCTGCGGCAAGGTCGTCGCTCGGTGAGACGGGACGCATTCCGCGTCCCCCGCCGCCGGCAATCGCCTTGACCATGATCGTTTCACCGGATCCCAGCTGCTTCTGAAAATCGCGTGCCTCATCGAGCGAGGTCGGCCGCGAAGTTCCCTCCAGCACGGGCACGCCGCAGAAAACCGCATGATCGCGGGCGCGCGCCTTGTCGCCGAACAGATCGAGCGTTTCGGGCGAAGGGCCGATGAAGATGATGGCGGCATCGGCACAAGCGCGCGCGAACGCTGCGTTCTCCGACAGGAACCCATAGCCCGGGTGGATCGCGTCGCACTCCGCCTCACGCGCTGCCGCGAGGAGCGCCGGGATCGACAGATAAGCGGAGGGCCCCGCGCCAGCCAACAGCCGCGATTCGGCACTGGCCGTGACGTGAAGCGAACCGGCGTCGTCTTCGGGATGCACCGCGATCGCGGCAATACCCATTTCCGCCGCCGTCGCCGCGATCCGCACGGCGATCTCGCCCCGGTTGGCGATGAGCAGACGCCGGATCATTGCGACTGCCGGATGAGGATTTCCAACGAGACGCTCGCGGCGAAAGCGGCGCTGCGATCGAAGATTGTGCGGTGCGACAGGCCGCGCCCGAACTGGGCACCGCCGAGCGGTTCGCGCCGCAGCAGCTTCTTGACAGTCACGGCCGCACCGCTGGCCACTTTCAGCTGAAGATCTCGAACAGCCCGGCACCACCCATGCCGCCGCCCATGCACATTGTGACGATGCCGTATTTCGCCCCGCGCCGACGTCCCTCGTGAAGGACATGGCCGGTCATCCGTGCGCCCGACATGCCATAGGGATGGCCGATCGAGATTGCCCCGCCCGAAACGTTCAATCGTTCGTTCGGAATGCCGAGACGGTCGCGGCAATAGAGCACCTGGCTCGCAAAGGCTTCGTTCAACTCCCATAGATCGATATCGTCGACCTTTAGGCCATGCTTTTCAAGCAGCTTGGGGATCGCGAACACCGGGCCAATCCCCATCTCCTCGGGGCCGCACCCTGCGACCGCGAGTCCACGATAGGCGCCGAGCGGGGTGAGACCGCGACGCTCCGCCTCCCGTGCGTCCATCACCACAACCGCAGCCGCGCCGTCGGACAGCTGCGAGGCGTTGCCCGCGGTGATGAAGCGTCCCTCGGCAATCCGCTGACCACCCTTGAACACCGGCTGCAGCTTCGTCAGATCGTCGAGCCGCGTCTGCGGCCGGTTGCCTTCGTCCTGGCCTAGCGTGACCTGGCGTTGGCTCGTCTCACCCGTCGCTTTGTCGGTGACAGTCATGGTCACCGACATCGGTGCAATTTCGGCGTCGAGGCGGCCCTCCGCCTGCGCCTGTGCGGTGCGCTGCTGCGACTGCAGTGCATATTCGTCCTGCGCTTGGCGGCTGATATTGTAGCGATCGGCGACGATCTCGGCGGTCTCGAGCATCGACATGTAGAGCTGGGGAAGGTCGGCGATCAACTTCGGGTCGCCCGCGCGATAATTGTTGAAATGGGAATTCTGGCCGAGCGACACCGACTCGACGCCCCCCGCGACCGCAATCGTCTGCTCGCCGAGCTGGATACGATTGGCGGCGGCGGCGATTGCCATCAGCCCCGAGCCGCACTGTCTGTCCATGGTCGTGCCGGGGACGCTCTCGGGCAGGCCGGCCCACAGTGCGCCCTGGCGCGCAACGTTGAAGCCGGTCGAGCCCTGCTGGAGCGCGCACCCCATCACCACATCCTCGACTTCGCCCGGATCGATGCCCGCGCGTTTCACGGCCTCGTGGATCGCATGGCCGGCCAGCGCCTGGCCTTGCGTGTCGTTGAACGCCCCGCGATAGGCCTTGCCGATCGGCGTTCGCGCGGTGGCGACAATAACTGCTTCGGCCATTTTACTCTCCCGGATATAAGAATATGGGTATGTTCTTGCCGGTCCTGCGTCGGCGTGTCAATCGCGACCATGCAGCGTTCTCTTTCCAAACGTGACAGCAAAAGCAATCGTTAGATTGAAGGCGATTTGAGCGGTCAGCCATAGCGCTTCTCCGATATGCAATTGTTAAGAAAAATGGTACGGTTGAATTCGCTCAAACGTTGTGGCAACGACGTCTGTCGCAGGAGCACGATGAAATGCCCGAAATAAAACGCACGACAATCGACCTTTTTAGTGAAGGCACCCGGATCGCGGCTGACCTCTTCACGCCCGCAGGGGACGGGCCCGAGTGTGGCTGGCCATCTATCCTGCTGTGCCACGGCTGGGGCGGGACCAAGGATCATCTTTCCCGCTATGCCGAGAAGTTTGCCGCCGCAGGGTTCTTCGCAATGACGTTCGATTACCGCGGCTGGGGCGAGTCGGACGGCCGGATCATACCCGTCTGCGGGAGCCCGCAACTGACCGAAGCCGGCGAGCGCGATCTAAAGGTGCAGGTGCTGCGCGAAATCGTCGATCCCGTGGATCAGACCACCGACATCCGCAATTGCCTTGCCGCGCTCGCCTCAGAACCCGGGGTCGATCCAGCGCGGATTGGCATCTGGGGCACGAGCTATGGCGGCGGGCATGCGGTTTTCATTGCGGGTACCGACGACCGGATCAAGGCGGTCGTCGCACAGATCGGCGGCTTCGGCTTCCCACCCGAGATGCGCGACTGGGCGCGTGGCCAAGCGACCGAAAAGGCGCGCGGGCTGATCGAGCCGGTGGTGCCGCAGAACGGACTGAATGGCATCGCAGGACTGAAGGGTACGCCCGATGTGGCGCGCATGGTCGAGCATTCGCAGCTTGGTGCGGCAGCGCGGGTGCATGTGCCCGCCCTGATCATCGACGCTGAGTTCGAGGAACTCAACAACCGGCTGGAGCACGGCTTTGCCGCCTATATGATGATCCGCCAGAATGCCCCCGCCCAATATCACACGTACCCGTGCAAACATTATGTCGTTTACGACGAATATTTCGTTCCATCCACCGATCTCGCGCTCAACTGGTTTCAAAAATATCTGTAAGGATTTGCGTATGACTGCCACGTACGACTCCACCGACTATATCGCCGACGCCTTGAAGAAGGCGAGCGTCATCGATGATGTCCCCGCCGACACGCCGCTGATAGTGGTGAACAAGGTCGGCATCATCGGCGCAGGAACGATGGGCGGCGGCATCGCCATGAACTTCGCCAATGTTGGTATGCTGGTCCACCTCGTCGAAACACACCAGGACGCGCTCGACCGCGGGTTGACGGTGGTACGTGGCAACTACGAGCGCAGTGCGAGCCGGGGCCGGTTCCCGGTTGAGGAAGTCGATGTCCGAATGGGCCGCATTTCGAGTTCGCTCGACATGGCCGATCTCGCCGACTGCGATCTGATCATCGAGGCCGTCTTTGAAAATATGGAGTTGAAGAAAGACATCTTCACGCGGCTCGACACGATCGCCAAGCCCGGCGCGATTCTCGGCAGCAATACATCGGGGCTCGACGTGGACGAGATTGCCGCATGCACCTCGCGGCCCGAGGCGGTGATCGGCCTGCATTTCTTCTCGCCCGCGAACGTGATGAAATTGGTCGAGATCGTTCGCGGCAAGAAGACCTCCGACCAGGTCATAGCCACATCGATGGCGATTGCGCAGAAAATCGGGAAAGTGGCCGTCGTCGTCGGGGTCTGCCCGGGATTTGTCGGAAATCGCATGCTCTACCCGCGCCAACTCCAGGCGCGTGAGCTGCTCAAGCGAGGCGCGATGCCGTGGGACATCGACCGCGTGCTAAAGGCGTTTGGCTTCAAGATGGGGCCGTACGAGATGAGCGACCTCGCGGGGCTCGACATCGGGTGGAGCAAAGGCGCGAGCACCGCAGACAGGCTTCGCGACGCGCTCTGCGAACGCGATCGACGCGGCCAGAAGACCAGCAAGGGCTTCTATGACTATGACGAGAATCGGATCGCGTCGCCGTCGCAGGAAGTCGCCGGGCTGATCCGCGAAACCCTCGGGGTAGAGGGCAACGCGCAAGTTCCCTCCGACCAGGACATTCTCGAAACCTGCCTGTTCCCGCTCGTCAACGAGGGAGCAAAAATTCTCGAAGAAAAGATGGCTCAGCGGGCGTCCGACATCGATGTCGTGTGGATTTATGGGTACAACTGGCCGGCCAGCACCGGTGGCCCGATGCATTGGGCCGACAGCGTCGGCCTCGAACGGGTCGAAGCCAAGGCCCGTCAGCTCGGCGAGGCGAACGACTGGTACAGGCCGGCACCCTTGCTCAGCAAGCTTGTCGCGGAGGGGCGCAGTTTCGCGGACCTTTGATCCGTCAGCGCTTCGCCGAAGCGAGAAAGCCGTTCAGAAGCGGTCCTATGTAGAGTGTGGCCGCGTTCGACGCGTCGGCACTCGGCACCCAACGCTGGAGCTCCTGGGCGGAATTGATCATCGCGGTGACCATCTCGGACGCGATGCGCATGTCGCAAACGCGAACTGAACCATCGGTCATTCCGTCGTTGAGCATGTCGGCGAAGCGCCATGTCAGCACCGTCAACCGGCGTGCCATTTCCGTGCGAAGCTCGGGGCCGATCGCGGTCAGCGCCGATGTTCGAAGCAGCGCGCCTTCCGATGACATCTGGCGCCCCACCAAGGTGACCGCAGCAGCGGCAACGCGCCCCAGCCCGTTCATGTCTTCGGCCATGGCACGGTCCTGCGCCCGGCGAACAATGTCGAAGGTTCGTTCGAAACACGCGACGACGAGGCCATCGCGCGTTTCGTTATGATGGTAAAAGGCGCCCTTGGTGACGCTCAAAGCGCTCGAAATGCGATCGACCGACGCGCCGCGATACCCGATTTCGTTGATCAGGTGCGTCGCCGTGCGCAGGAACGAATCATGCGACAAGCGCTCGGAATCGAAAAACGGCGTGGGAATTTCCCCGTCGGCTCCGGACAGGTCCACAAATCGCCCGGCAAGGCCGTTGAGCAGGATATCGCATAACCGATCGGCAGCGCGGCCATAGTCTTCGGGCAGATAGCCATCGATCCAGATCACCGACCAGAAGAGTTGCGACAGCAATAAATGGGCGTTGGCGCTGCGTTCGGCGCTGGTCCACGAACACTCGCCCGGCTTGAAAAGTCGGCGAAGATGCCGGAACATTTCGACGTATGCGGCACCGACAACATCGAGGTGCGGCTGCGACAGGGCCCGCAAATCGCCGAAGTGAACGAATTCGGCCTGCTCGCCGCGCCGGACGCGTGCCTGCAACGCGAAATAGCTTCGTACGAAATGGCGGATGCGATCATCGAACTGATCGATACCTGCTGCGTCCTCAGCAAGCGCGCGGTGAAGCGCGATTGATTCGAGGAATGCGGCGGCGACCAGATCTTCCCGCTTCTTGAAATAATAACGCAGGCTCTTCAGATTAAACCCGATCTCACCCGCAACAATCGCGAGTGTCGTATCGCGCAACCCGTTGCGGTTAAACAGCGCGGCAGCGACATGCAGGATTTCCTCCTTGCGCCGCTCAAAGCGCGTCGGCGCAGGTGTGTCCGGATCAGCAATTGCCATCAGCATGTAACATCCCGAACCGTGAGAGGCAGACCAAGTGTCATGCCTGTCTGTGGCGACACTCCGGGCATGCCGCAACGCAAAATGGCCTCGCCGCACAGCGGCGAGGCCATTTCAATCGCCAGTCCGGCCCTCGAACAATGATCAGAAGCGATAGCGCGCCGTCAGTGACCAAGTGCGGTCTGCCCCGTAAAAAACCGCTTGGGACACGCTTCCGCTGCCGAAGGTCGATAGCACCGAGCTGTCCGCGTAGCGCGTCCGGAAGACGTTACTCACGACACCGGTGATATCGAGGCGGTCGTTCGCCGTGCGATAGGTCAGTGTGGCGTTTGCGATGACGCGTCCCGGCACCCGGAATCGAGCGCGGGTGAACGGAGACGTGTAGAAGCTCGACTGGTAAAAGACATTGCCGCCCGGATACAGATGGCCGAGGCTGCCCAAATCGATGCCATAGTAGCCATAGATCGTCGCCTTGGAATGCGGTGCCCGCGGCAGTTCGTTGCCCGACAGGTTCTGCAGCGCGCCTCTTAGCGGATTAGCGGTGCCCTGCTCGGTGATGTCGATGACACCGCAACTCGTCGATCCGGTCGCTAGCGGGCAAAAATCCTTAAATTGTCCATGGATATAGGTGTACGACGCGACAATGTTCGACTGGTCGTTCGGCCGCCACGACAACTGTGCCTCGAGACCGTAAATCTCCGTCCGTTTCGCATTGGCGAACTGCGTGAAGATCGGACCCGGCGCAGGAACGCCGCCTGGGCCAGTGAGCACCGCGCGAGCGCTGATCGGAATCTGCTGGTCGTGGAAAATCTGGTAGAACACCGAACCGTCAAATCTCACCCGCCCCTCGGTCCAGTTGCCGCCGATTTCATAGACGTCGAGAAATTCCTTTTTGGCGATGTTGCGTGGCGCAACGCCCTGGCCGAGTGTGAATGCCGACGATTGGTAGCCACGTGCAACCGACGCGTAGATCTGGTCGCCCGGGCTCGGCCGCCAGGCGAGTGCGGCGCGGCCCGAAAGTCCGTTGTCCCGACTGGATGGGTTGGCTCCATGAATTAGCGGAGAATAATCGCCGGCAAAACCCCCAAACCCCGGAGTATAGTAAATGTAGCGGAAGTTGGTCAGTGCTTCTTTCTCGTCCCAAGTCTGGCGAAGACCGGCATCGATCCGCAAAGTGGGCGCGATGTCCCAGGTGACATTGCCAAACACTGCGGTAGAACGAATATCGTAGATGTTTCGCTGCTCGTATTCCGAGCGACGCGGGTTGGGGGCGAGCGTCAGGCCGGGTGTACCGACTATCGGCGTCAGGATCGCGGCGGTTGCGTTGTCGATGTTTTCCCAATACTGCTCGTCGAAGTGCATATTCAGATAATACGCGCCCAGGACCCAAGCGACCGGTCCGCCAGGCTTGCTTTCCAGCCGCCCCTCCTGCGTGTAATAATGAACGTCGTTGTCGTAATTGGCACGGTAGTCGGTCGGAACTTGGGTTCCCGCAGGCGTGAATGCCCCGGGTGCGACGGTGTTCGCGTCATAGCTGGTTCGCGAGGTCAAATCCCGATCGGCCGAACCGAATGCCCGATACGTCTGGTAGCCACCGACATAGAACAATTTCGCGAAGCCAAGGTCGAGGTCGGCGTTGAGAATGTTCTGAAAATTGTCGCGCAGCTTGTCGTATCCGACGAAATTGACATTGGTCGTAAACGGCTGGTCGGGCACGGCACCGGTGAAGCCATAGGCCGGATTGGGCGAAAGGCCTCCGAACACCGGCCCCGCATTGCCGTTCAGACCATTGTTATATCGGCTGAGCGTGGGATAGCCTGGCTGGTTGTCGTACTCGAACGTTGTCGCGCGATTGCGGATGTGGAAGTCACCGACGGACCATTCGAGCTGGAACTCGATGTAGCGGTTCCGGATCGCGAAACCCGCGCCGCTGACGCCGCCGACCGGCTTCGAGAGACTCGGCTGGATGAATTCCTGCACGCCGACCCGGAAGCCCAGATTGTCGGTGATCGGTCCTGACACGTTGGCACCGAAGTTGTACGCACCTCCGCGTGCGGTGCCGACCACGACTTGCGCGGTGTAATCCGGCGTCGGAGCGCGCGAGATGACATTGATCGCGCCGGCGATCGCATTGCGTCCGTAGGTCGTACCCGAAGGCCCGCGAATGAAGGTCAGGTTGCCGCCGAACAGCGTCGATTCACCGATGTTTGCCGGCACGATGTTCAGAAAGCCGTCGACATACTGGGTGACAGTGTTTTCCTGCCCCAGCAACGTCTGCGCGGTTTGTCGCCCGACGCCGCGAACATTGATGCCGAAGTCGGCGGTGATATTGAACCCGGGCTGCGAGCGAACCAATTCGGTTGCGGAATTCACGCCGGCCAGGTTGCGATCCTCCGCCGAAATGATTGCTTTCGGCTGCGGCTGATCGAGAAGTCTTTGAAAGCGACTGCCGGTCACGACGATGCCGTCGCGTTCCTCGACGCGAACTTTGCCCCTTACGGGTTTGCCGTCGGGCCCTGTTTCCGCCGCGCCAGTTTCCTGATCATCGACAGCTTGGGTAGCGCCAGCCTGCGCAGCGGCACTCGCTGTGCCCTGCTGGGCAAGCGCCGGGGTCGAGGCGATCAAAGCGAAAGTTGCGCACGAGACGCCCAGCATCGTTTTAACGGACATTAATTTCTCCTCAAGCCTCCGGTGCTCCGAATGGCTCTAAATTGTCAAACCAGTTTTCTTAAACCGCTCATTCGACGTGATGTCAATAGCGATGATAAATTCGACGAATCGTGCGGGATAGCGCCTTGGCCGAGCCAGCGGCGTCATCGACCAAGTGAACGTACCGTAGTTCTTATTTCTTTCTGACCAGGGAAAACGGCGACGAAGGGAGCTCGGAGCTCAAAATCGTGCCGTCATTGCCCGACCAGATTAGCGGTATCTCGCATCGCATGGCATACCTTAGGCAGGTCGTAGCATTGGTACATAATTGAGAAAAAGGGTTTGCGAAAATGCGTTTGACCGCTAATTCCACTCCAAACAGGTCGGGACAGCATGCAATGAAGACATTCGACGGGAGATGCGCCGTGATCACTGGTGCCGCGAGCGGCATCGGACTGGCCTTCGCCAAGCGCTTCGGGCGCGAGGGCTGCCGTGTCCTGCTGGCCGATATTGAACCCGTCGCACTCGATGCTGCCGTTCAAGAGCTTCGCGCGAGCGGAATCGAAGCTGCGGGCCATGTCGTCGATGTGGCCGATGCCGATGCCGTCAACGCGCTGGCAGACCGTGCTGCGTCGCTATTCGGAAACGTCCACCTGCTGTTCAACAACGCTGGCGTTTCGATCACCGGACCGACGTGGAAAATGAGCCTCGACGATTGGCGCTGGGTCTGGGACGTCAACGTCTGGGGCGTCGTCCACGGGGTCAAAGCGTTTCTGCCGCGCATGCTCGAGCATGGGGAGCCCGCTCATGTTGTTAACACGGGTTCGCTCGCATCGTTTTACGGCAATGGCGACCATGCTCCGTATTGCTCATCAAAGGCGGCAGTTCTCGGCATGAGCCAGTCGCTTTACAGTGAAATGAACGCGATGATGACCAACGTCGGCGTCAGCATCGTTTGCCCCGGCATGGTGGCAACCAAAATCCACCAGAGCTGGCGCAACCGCCCCGACGGCGACACCCCGTGGAGCGACCGCGAATCCGCCGATGCGCAATCACGCGCGGTCAGCGACGACTTCCAGGGGCGCGGAATTTCGCCCGAAGCGATTGCCGAATCGACGTATCAGGCGATTCTCGAGGATCGCTTTTACGTCTTCACCGGCGAACGGTGGCCACGCTTCCTCGATGCAACAATCGGTCGCACTTTGCGCGGCGAGAATCCGCCCACTACAACGTGGGGCGAGGATCGTCGGCCGGAGGCGGAGCGCGGGTCGATCTTCAGCACGGCGGTCTAGGCAATGCCACGCTCGGTGAGCGAGGCGGAGCTCACCCGTCACGAGGGACAGTTGGCGGATGACGGCTATACCGTCGTCGACCGGCTACTTGGCAATGCCGAGACCAACGCTGCACTTGCCGCGATGCAGCCGCTACACCGCGACGACGCTTATTTCCCGGTCAATCCCCATCCGCCGCTCGTCGTGAATACGATGTGGGCGCTCACCGATTTCACCCAAGCCAACGGCGCAACGCGAATCGTGCCGGGATCGCATTTGGTAGGCGATCCTGTCGATCCAGCTGCGGCTTCGATCCCGGTCGAAATGCCGCGCGGATCGGTCCTGCTGTGGGACGGCCAGATGTGGCACGGCGGCGGCGCGAACCTCTCGAGCGAAATCCGCTTCGGTCTGTCGCTCAACTATTGCCGCGGCTGGATCCGCCAGCAGGAAAACCAGTATCTCAGCCTCAATCCGGCTATGGTCGCGTCGTTGCCGCAAGATGTGCAGAAGCTGCTCGGCTACGACATCTGCCAATTCGTCGGCTGGGCCGATGGCCGACACCCGATGCGCGCGATCCTGCCCGACGTGCGCGCGCGCATCCATCTTGGCGACGGCGGGCGGCGCGGGACTCACTAGGGTCAGGACTCATTGATTGATCCAGAAGATGACGGTTGCTGCGATGCAGATGGCGGACATGAAGGTGTGGGCGCATCGGTCATAGCGGGTATGGATGCGCCGCCAGTCCTTGAGTTTTCCGAACATGTTCTCGATTTT
>JANOOJ010000202.1:0-9918 GCA_031421295.1 Novosphingobium sp. | reverse complement strand
TAGAGATTGACGTTCATGCCAATTTCGCCCGATCCGCCGAGCGCGCAGAACAGCAGCTCCTTGCCGGGCTTCACTTGTAAAATCTCACTTGGATGACGCTCTTTCTGCCAGGATGGCCAGGCCGTCGAGCGTCAGGTCGGTATCGACCGCGTCGAAAATCTGTGTGTGTGCATGGAATAGCACGGCAAGCCCGCCCGTGGCGACCACTTTGGCCGGACGGCCGATTTCGGCGCGCATCCGGGCGATCAGGCCTTCCATCATCGCAACGTAGCCCCAGAACACTCCGATCAGCATCTGGTCCTCGGTGTTGCGACCGATCACGCTGTTGGTGCGCGGGGCTTCGATCGCGATGCGCGGCAGCTTGGCGGTGGCACCGACCAGCGCATCGAGCGAGAGATTGATCCCGGGCGCAATGATCCCGCCCTTGTAAGCGCCGTTGAAATCCACCGCGTCGAAAGTCGTGGCGGTGCCGAAATCGACCACGATCAGATCGCCGGGATATTTGGCATGTGCGGCGATCGTATTGACCGCACGGTCTGCGCCGAGCGAGCGCGGTTCCTCGACGTCGATCTCCATCCCGTAATCGGCCGGCGCTTCACCCGCGACCAGCGCGGGCTTGCCGATGTATTTTTCGGCCAGCACTTGGAGATTGTGCAAGGCGCGCGGCACCACGGTCGAAACGATAACGCTGTCTATCGCGTCGCGCTCAAACCCTTCGATCGTCAGCAACTGCATCAGCCACACCGCATATTCGTCCCCGGTGCGGCGCGGGTCGGTCGCAATCCGCCAGCGCGCCTTGATTACGCGCCCCTCGAACAGCGCGAAAACGACATTGGTATTGCCGACATCGATGGCGAGCAGCATCTTGGGCGTCCTGTTCAGTGCGGATCGGTGAGGCGAACCTCGCCCGCGTGGATGACACGGCAACTGCCGTCCGCCAAGCGCAGTTGCAAGGCACCATCGGCGTTGAGGCCCGCAAATGTCCCGGAAAGCACCGCATCGCCCGGTTCCCCGACTTGCAAGGGAGTGCCCGGCGGATGCGCGGCGAGCAGCCAGCGGCGGATCACCGTCTCAAGCCCGAAATTGCGCCAGCGCTCCAGCTCGATCGAAAACTGCCGCGCCAGTTCGGCGGCAAAGGCGTCACGGTCCGGCGCGGGGCCGAACGCGGCAAGCGCGATGGTGGTGCGATCGGGCAATTCGGGCGCGGCGGCAAGATTGACCCCGATCCCGACGATGACGCAATCGTTGACCCGCTCGAGCAGAATGCCCGCCAGCTTCGCGCCGCCGACCAGCAAATCGTTGGGCCACTTCAACCGCGCTTGTTGCGGGGGGACCAACCGGCTCGAGATGACCTCGTGCAATGCCAGCCCGGCCAGTAGTGCCAGCGAGCCGGCGGCCGGATCGCCCGGCCCCGGCCGCACAACGGTCGAACCCATGAAGTTACCTGCGCCATCGAACCAGCTGCGACCCTGCCGCCCGCGCCCGCTGGTCTGGCGATCCGCGACCAGCCAATGACCCTCGGGCACCATTTCGCCTGCGCTGAGCCGCGCCGCGAGATCGGCGTTGGTCGATCCGGTTACGGTTATGCACTTTATCGAGTTCAAAGCTCACCCATTCGGGAAATATCCAATGTCCGTCCATCCTGAGCTTGTCGAAGGACTGCACTTCTTTTTGAGACTGGGCGCTTCGGGTGCAGAAACGGACGGCCCTTCGACAAGCTCAGGGTAGACGGAGTGTGGGATTTAGCCAGGATTGCCGTTCAGCTAAGTAGCGTGGAACAGAGCGGCGGCGGCACTATTGGCCAGAGCGCCAAGCCACTTCGTCGCGAGGTATCCCAGCGGGGAAAGCACCAGTGCCGATAACGCTAGCAGCGCCTGATGCGCCCAGTCGCTCTTGCCGGTGATCGTGCCTGCCGGTTCGTCGAAATACATGATCTTGACGATCTTGAGGTAATAGAACGCCCCGATCACCGAAGCGGCGATGCCGATCGCGGCGAGCGGGACCAGCCCGGCCTGCACCGCCGCCTGGAACACCACGAACTTGCCCCAGAAACCGAACAGCGGCGGGATGCCCGCGAGGCTGAACATCACCATTGCGAGGCACAGCGCGAGCACCTTGCGGTGGCGCGACAGGCCCGCGAGATCGGCGATCCCCTCAACCGGGACGCCGTCGGCATCCTTGAGCATCAGCACCGCAACGAAGCCGCCGACGGTCATCGCGACATAGATCGCGAGATACACCAGCATCGCCGAGGCACCCTGCTGGGTGGCGCAGGCCAGCCCGATCAGGATGAAGCCGACGTTGTTGATCCCCGAATAGGCCAGCAGCCGCTTGATATTGGTCTGGCCGATTGCGCCGAGCGCACCGAACACGATCGAGGCGAGCGCGGCGAAGATCACGATCTGCTGCCACGCGCCGACCTGCGTTCCGAACGCGCCCAGCGTGACGCGCATTGTCAGCGCCATCGCGGCGATATTGGGCGCGCTGGCGAAGAACATCGTCACCGGCGTGGGCGCGCCTTCGTAAACGTCGGGCGTCCACATATGGAACGGCACCGCCGCGATCTTGAACGCCAGGCCCGCCAGCACGAAGACGATCCCGAAAGTTGTGCCGATGGACAGGTTTCCGGCCAAGGCGGCGCTGATCCCGGCAAAGCTGGTCCCGCCGGTGAAGCCGTAGATCAGGCTCACCCCGAACAGCAGGATGCCGCTGGCGAGCGCACCCAGCACGAAATATTTGAGCCCCGCCTCGGCCGAGCGCTCGTCGCTCCGCAGGAAGGCAGCGAGAATATAGGCGGCGAGCGAGTTCATCTCGAGCCCGATGTAGAGCGTCATCAGATCGGTCGCCGAGACCATCAGCCCCATGCCGAGCACCGCAAACAGGATCAGCACCGGATATTCGGCGCGCATTGCCCGCACCCGCTCGAAGAACGCGGGGGCGACGATCAGCGCGGCACCCGCTGCGGCATAGATCAGCAGCTTGGCGAAGCTGGCGAAAGCATCGGCGCGGTACTGGCCGAAGAAGGCGGAAGTTTCCGGCCCCATCGCCCCGCCGCACAGCGCGGGCGTGACCAGGGCGGCGCAGGCCACCAGCACTGCCACAGCGGCGATGCTGATCGCGCGGCTCGCTCTGTCACCCGCCCAAGCGGCGACCAGCAGCAGGACCAGCCCTGAAATGCTGAGCAGTTCTTCGGGCGCGACGAGGCGCAGTGACTGTTGCCAGTCCATCAGTGCGACTCCTCATGCGCTGGCGCGGGTTTGGCCGCGCCCAGTTTGAGCTGACTGTCACCCTCTGGCCGCGCCCGCGACAATCGCGCATCGAGCGCAGCAATATC
The DNA here is from genome assembly GCA_031421295.1 of Novosphingobium sp. Classification (GTDB taxonomy): domain Bacteria; phylum Pseudomonadota; class Alphaproteobacteria; order Sphingomonadales; family Sphingomonadaceae; genus Novosphingobium. Next base: position 6,584 of record JANOOJ010000202.1, on the reverse strand, counting down.
CGCGCGCATCGGGCGCAGGAAGCTCTCGGGATAGACCCCCATCCACAGCACCACGGCGGCGATCGGGGCCATCATCGCCCATTCGCGCACGCTCAAATCGGGCATCGCAGCGGCATCGGCGTTCTTTTGCTCGCCGAAAGCGACGCGGCGGTAGAGGTAGAGCATATAGGCTGCGCCCAGGATGATCCCGGTGGTACAGACCAGCGTGACCCAGCTCGACACCTGATAAATCCCGGCCAAAGCGAGGAATTCGCCGACGAAGCCGCTGGTGCCGGGAAGTCCGATGCTGGCCATGGTAAAGAGCATGAAGAACAGCGCGTAATACGGCATGTTGATCGATAGACCGCCGTAGCGATCGATCTCGCGGGTGTGCAACCGGTCGTAGATCACCCCGACGCTGAGGAACAATGCCCCCGAGACCAGCCCATGGCTGAGCATCACGATCATCGCGCCTTCGAGGCCCTGGACGTTGAACGCGAACAGCCCGACCGTGACGATCGCCATATGCGCCACCGATGAATAGGCGATCAGCTTCTTCATATCGTGCTGCACCAGCGCGACCAGCGAGGTATAGACCACCGCGACCATCGACAGGCCGAAGATCAGCGGCGCAAACTGGGCACTCGCTTCGGGAAACATCGGCAGCGAGAAACGGATGAAGCCGTAGCCGCCCATCTTGAGCAGGACGCCTGCGAGGATGATGGAACCGGCGGTCGGGGCCTGGACGTGCGCATCGGGCAGCCAGGTGTGGACCGGCCACATCGGCATCTTGACCGCGAAGCTGGCGAAGAACGCCAGCCACAGCCATTTTTGCGCCGCCGGATCGAAGTCGTACGCCATCAGCGTCGGGATGTCGGTCGATCCTGCGGCGTTCACCATCCACAGCATCGCGATCAGCATCAGCACCGAGCCGAGCAGCGTGTAGAGAAAGAATTTGTAGCTGGCGTAGATCCGGTCGGCGCCGCCCCAGATGCCGATGATCAAATACATCGGGATCAGCCCGGCCTCGAAGAAGATATAGAACAGGAACAGATCCTGCGCGGTGAATACGCCGATCATCAGCGTTTCCATCAGCAGGAACGCCGCCATATATTCGCCGACGCGGCTTTTTATCGAGCTCCAGCTCGCGCCGATGCAGACTGGCATCAGGAACACCGAAAGCATGATCAGCATCAGCGCGATGCCGTCGATCCCCAGCGCGTAGTTGAAGCCCGCGAACAGCGGCAGCCGCTCGGTAAACTGCCACTGCGCGCCGCCGACGTCGTAGCTGGCCCACAACACGATCCCGAGCGCGAGATCGACCAGCGTAGCGGTGAGCGCGATCCACCGCGCCGCCTTCGCCCCGGCGAACAGGCAGGCCAGCGCACCCGCCAGCGGCACAGCCAGCATCAGGGTCAGGATGGGAAAACTGCTCATCGGACAATCGCCCAGCTAACCGCGCCGACCAGCCCCAGCAGCATCACCAAGGCATAGCTGTAGAGGTAGCCCGACTGGACGCGCCTGGCGTAGGTCGAGCCCTGCGCCACGACCCAGGCCGCGCCGTTGGGGCCGAACCGGTCGATGATCCCGATATCGCCCAGCTTCCAGAACTGGCGACCGATCCAGAAGGCCGGACGCACGAAGATGAGGTCGTAGAGCTCGTCGAAATACCATTTGTTGAAAACGAAGCGGTGCAGCGTGCTGAACTGTTCGACGAACATCGCCGGGAAGCGCGGATTGCGCAGATAAGCATACCAGGCAATTCCGAACCCGCTCAGCATCACCGCGAACGGGGCCCACTTCACCCACAGCGGCACTTCGTGCATCGCGTGGATCAGACTCTCGGAAAAGGCGATGCTGCCTTTCCAGAACTCACCGTCGCCCGCGCTGATGAAAGGCTCGTGGAAAACGAACCCGGCGAGCACCGCGCCAAGGCTCAGCGCGCCGAGCGGGATGAGCATCGACAGCGGGCTTTCGTGCGGGTGGTAGCCTGCGGTGCCATCACCGTGTGCATGGTCTGAGTGCCCGTGTGCATCGTCTTGCTGCGCGTGTGCACCGTGGTGCATCGCGTGCTGGATATGCTCGGACCCGGCCCAGCGCGGCTTGCCCCAGAAGGTCAGGAACATCAGCCGCCAGCTGTAGAAGCTGGTCATCAGCGCGGCAAGGATGCCCGCCCAGAACGCCAGCCCGCCCACTTCGGTGCCGCTCGCGAACGCCGCCTCGAGGATCGAATCCTTCGAATAGAACCCCGCGAACCCGAAGGCACCGACGATCCCGACCCCGGTAATCGCCAGCGTTCCCGCCAGCATCGCCCAAAAGGTGAACGGAATTTTTTTCCGCAGATCGCCGTAGAAGCGCATGTCCTGTTCGTGGTGCATCGCGTGGATCACGCTGCCCGCGCCGAGGAACAGCAGCGCCTTGAACGCGGCATGGGTGAACAAATGGAACATCGCCGCGCCATAGGCACCGACCCCCGCCGCGAAGAACATGTAGCCGAGCTGCGAACAGGTCGAATAGGCGATCACGCGTTTGATGTCCCACTGCGTCGTGCCGACCGTCGCCGCGAAGAAGCAGGTTGCCGCGCCAATTATCGTCACGAAAGCCAGCGCGTCGGGGCTCGTCTCGAACATCGGCGAGAGGCGGCAGACCATGAACACCCCCGCCGTCACCATCGTCGCGGCGTGGATCAGCGCGGAGACCGGGGTCGGACCTTCCATCGCGTCGGGCAGCCAAGTGTGCAGCCCGAGCTGCGCCGATTTGCCCATCGCGCCGATGAACAGCAGCACACAGAGCACGGTCATGGTGTCGAGTCGGTATCCCAAGAAACCGATGGTCGATCCCGCCATGCCCGGCGCGGCGGCGAGGATCTCAGGGATCGAGACGGTGCCGAACACCAGCCAGGTGCCGAAAATCCCCAGCATGAACCCGAGATCGCCGACCCGGTTGACCACGAAAGCCTTGATCGCGGCGGCGCTGGCGCTGGGTTTCCTGAACCAGAATCCGATCAACAGGTAACTGGCGAGGCCTACCCCTTCCCAGCCGAAGAACATCTGGACGAGGTTGTCGGCGGTCACCAGCATCAACATCGCGAATGTGAACAGGCTGAGGTAAGCGAAGAACCGCGGCTGATCGGGATCCTCCTCCATATAGCCCCAGCTATAGAGGTGGACGAGCGCCGAGACGGTGGTGATCACCACCAGCATCACCGATGTCAGCGCATCGACCCGCAAGGCCCAATCGAATTGCAGCGCGCCCGATTGCACCCAGGGCATTACCGGAGTGACGCTCGCCTCCATGGTTCCGTCCAGGAAACCTAGGAAGATCGGCCAGCTCAGCCCCAGCGAGACGAACAGCGCGCCAGTGGTCAGCGCCTTGACCACGGTGTTGCCGAGCATCCGGTTGCCCAGCCCGCCGACAATCGCAGCGAGCAGCGGCAGGAACACGATAAGGAGGATGGAATTCACCGCCCCACGCTCCAGAACCGCTCATGCTGAGCCTGTCGAAGCACCCGCGAAAGGCCCGCCCAGCGCGTGTCCTTCGACGAGCTCAGGATGAGCGGGGGTTGTGCGAAACGCATCATCACCCCTTCATCCGGTTGACATCGTCAACCGCAATCGAGCCGCGCCCACGGAAATAGATCACCAGAATCGCGAGGCCGATGGCAGCTTCCCCCGCCGCCACCGTCAGGACAAACATGGCGAAGATCTGCCCGGTGAGGTCATTCAGAAAGGCGCTGAACGCGACGAGATTGATGTTCACCGCCAGCAGGATCAGCTCGATCGCCATCAGGATCACGATCACATTCTTGCGGTTGAGGAAGATGCCCAGCACGCCGAGCACGAACAGGATCGAGCTGACCACGACGTAGTGTTCGATCCCGATCATGATTTCGTGCACCCCCGAAAAATACCGTCATCCTGAACTTGTTTCAGGACCGATCGTGCCCCACGCTCAGGTGTCGCGTGAAAAGGCGCAACGGCACGGTTTTGCGGCCCGACAGAGCTACGGCGCATGGGGAGAAATGGCCCCTGAAACGAGTTCAGGGTGACGATTTTGGTAAGGTTTCGTGTGTGGCTCACAACACTACCCCCTTGCCGACTTCCGGGCTGACATTGCGCGTCGCATCCTGCGGTCGGCGCTGGTTCTGGTACGAGACGTTCTGCCTGCGCACACCCTTGCGGGTCCGGTGGGTCAGCACGATCGCGCCGATCATCGCCACCAGCAGGATGATCCCCGCCGCTTCGAACAGGAACAGGTAGCGGCCATACATCAGCGCGCCGATCGCCTCGATATTGCTCGCGCCCGCAGCAGTCGCGGCGCTGCCATCGGGCGTGCCGAGCTGCAGCGCGCCCGCGCGGTAGGCGCCCAGCCCCAGCACGATCTCCGCCAGCAGGACCAGCGCGATCAGAATGCCGAGCGGGAAGTTTTTTATAAACCCGGCGCGCAGTTCGGCGAAATCGATGTCGAGCATCATCACCACGAACAGGAACAACACCGCCACCGCGCCGACGTAAACGATCACCAACAGCATCGCGATGAACTCGGCCCCGACCAGCACCATCAGCCCCGCCCCGTTGAAGAATGCGACGATCAGCCACAGCACCGAATGCACCGGGTTGCGCGACAGGATTGTGAACACCGCCGAAGCGATCACCAGCGTGGCGAAGAGGTAGAAGGCGAAGACGTGGATCATGCTAAATCCTCCCCGAGCTTGTCTCGGGGAGGTGGCGCGAAGCGACGGAGGGGTCCCACCTCGCGGCAAACGCAGCTTTGGAGGAGAGGTGGGCCCCCTCCGTCAGCCCCTGCGGGACTGCCACCTCCCCGTGCCGGGGAGGATTTTCAAAGTGCGTGCCGATCATGCCCGCGCCCCTAACGATACGGCGCATCGGCTTCAAGGTTCGCGGCCAGTGCCCGCTCCCACTTGTCCCCGTTCGCCAGCAGCTTGGCCTTGTCGTAGAGCAGTTCCTCGCGGCTTTCGGTGGCATATTCGAAGTTCGGCCCCTCGACGATCGCATCGACCGGGCAGGCTTCCTGGCAGAAGCCGCAGAAGATGCATTTGGTCATGTCGATGTCGTAGCGCGTGGTGCGGCGGGAGCCGTCGTCCCTAGGCTCAGCCTCGATCGTGATTGCCTGAGCCGGGCACACCGCCTCGCACAGCTTGCAGGCGATGCAGCGTTCCTCGCCGTTAGCGTACCGGCGAAGCGCATGCTCGCCGCGGAAGCGCGGGCTCAGCGGGTTCTTCTCGAACGGATAGTTGATCGTCGCCTTGGGCTTGAAGAAATATTGCAAGGTCAGCCAGTGCGCCTTGAGGAACTCCCACAATGTGAAGCTCTTGATGAGGTGGGCAATCATTCCGTATGGCCTAATTTTTCGCATCGACCCGGTGCGATTGCATTGAAAGGCTCAGGCGTTTTCGCATCATCGATCAAGATAATTGCTGAAGGTAAAGCAAGGAATCGAAGCGATCCGTCCGGCTGCGTGACAAATTGCATTGCAGTCACGCACCCGGCATCTGTCAGCACACAGCCACCGCGAGAATAACTTGCCAAGGCGAAACTGCTTTCGCCAGTCGTCATAGTGGCGGTTGTGCCTGTGATCCCGAGCGGGTCAAACTTTGCAGTGGAGATTCGTGCCCCGTAGTCGGGACCAAGTTCCAGTTTAAATTTCCAAGCATCGTCAGCCATTTCAGGAAACTTCAGGCTGCGAAGCTCTGGTCCCTGTTCACGAAGGATTAGCCATTTTGGCGGTTCGGTTACACAGTCGTAAGCGCCGTAAGGCACGACTGAATTTGCCATGGCGAGCAGAACAGCGATCATCATCCGTACCTCGTCAGCATCAGCCATCCGCTCACCAGAACGACAAAGAACAAGCTCAGCGGCAGGAACACTTTCCAGCCGAGCCGCATCAGCTGGTCGTAGCGATAGCGCGGGACGGTGGCTTTCACCCAGCTGAAGATGAAGAAGAAAAACAGGATCTTGAGCAGCAGCCAGACGAAGCCCGGGATCCAGTAGAGCGGTGCCCATTCGACCGGGGGCAGCCATCCGCCGAAGAACAGCGTCGCGTTGAGCGCGCACATCAGCAGGACGTTGGCGTATTCGCCCAGCCAGTAGAGCGCGAAGCTCATCGAGGAATATTCGGTCTGGTACCCGGCGACGAGTTCGCTCTCGGCCTCGGTCAGATCGAACGGCGCGCGCGCGGTTTCGGCCATGCCGCTGATCAGGAACATCACCCACAGCGGGAACAGCAGCGGATTGAACACGAAGCCGTTGAGCAGCCCGAAGACATGCCCCTGCTGCGCCACGACGATCGCGTTGAGATTGAAGCTGCCCGCCCACAGCACCACGCAAATCAGGATGAAGCCAATCGAGACTTCATAGGAAATCATCTGAGCCGCCGCGCGCATCGCGCTGAAAAACGGGTATTTCGAATTCGACGCCCAGCCCGCGATCACCACGCCGTAGACGCCCAGCGAGGAGATCGCGAGGACATAGAGCAGCCCGACATTGATATCCGCCAGCACCGCGCCCGAATTGAACGGGATCACCGCCCAGGCCATCAGCGCGACGGTGAAGGTGATGATCGGCGCGATCAGGAACAGGCCCTTG
>JANOOJ010000201.1:0-1539 GCA_031421295.1 Novosphingobium sp. | reverse complement strand
GGCCCGAAACCTCCGACGCCGCGCGCGCCTTGATCAGCGCGTTGGCGACAAATGTTTGTCCGGTTTCGGGCGGCTCGGGTAGCCCGAGCGATCCGGCGGAGATGCATTGCACCCCGTGCGGCGCGAGCAGGGCCGCGATTTCCTTTAGCTTGCCCGCGTTGTGCGTGGCGATCACCAGGGTTTCGGTACCCAGCCGCCGCATCACGCCACCGCCGCTGCCTGCGCCGCGAAGATGCGGTCGGTGCCGATCCGGGCGAGGCGCAGCAGCCGCAGCAGGGCTTCCTCGTCATAGGTCGCGCCTTCGGCGGTGGCCTGGACTTCGGCGATCTTGCCGCCCTCGATCAGCACGAAGTTGGCATCTGCATCGGCGGCGCTGTCTTCAAGGTAATCGAGATCGAGTACCGGGGTACCCTTGTAGATCCCGCAGCTCACTGCCGCGACCTTTTCGGTCAGCGGATCCTCGGCAATCGCGCCGGCTGCCATCAGTTTCTGCACCGCCAGCCGCAGCGCCACCCAGGCGCCCGAAATCGCTGCCGTCCGCGTTCCCCCATCGGCCTGAATGACATCGCAATCGAGCGTGATCTGCCGCTCCCCCAGCTTTCTCATATCGGTCACCGCGCGCAAGGAGCGCCCGATCAGCCGCTGAATCTCTTGGGTTCGCCCGCTCTGTTTGCCTTTCGCGGCCTCGCGCTGGCCACGAGTGTGGGTGGCGCGCGGGAGCATCGAGTACTCAGCCGTCACCCAGCCTTCGCCCTTGCCGCGCAGCCACGGCGGCAGCCGCTCCTCCACGCTGGCGGTGACCAGCACCCGGGTATCGCCGAACGAGACCAGGCACGATCCCTCGGCGTGCTTGGTAAAGCCGGTCTCGAAGGACAAGGCGCGCATCTCGTCGGGCGCGCGGCCGGAAGGTCGCATAATGGTTCCTTGGATATACCCGGAGCCGATCGCCCGAGCGTGTCGAAGGGCCGCTCTTAGCTATTGCCGCACAGAAGAAAAGCAGTCCTTCGACAGGCTCAGGACGAGCGGGGTTGGAGGGATGAGCAATAACCTTCTACACTCCGATCGTGCCCACGCTCCCCGTCACCGAACTCACCGCGCGCGCGCGCGACATCTTCCGGCTGGTGGTGGAGGGCTATCTGAGCAACGGGCTGCCGGTCGGCTCGAAGACGCTGGCTGGAGGCGGGGGCGTCAACCTCTCGCCCGCCTCGATCCGCTCGGTGCTGCAGGACCTGCAGGACGCCGGGTTGCTGTCCGCGCCGCACACCAGCGCGGGGCGGATGCCGACCGATCAGGGGCTGCGGCTGTTCGTCGACGGGATCATGCAGGTCGCCGAACCCAGCGCCGCTGAGCGCGCGCAGATCGAGCGCGGACTGGCCACCGGAGGCCCGGTCGAGGCGGCGCTGGTTGCGGCCAGTTCGGCGCTGTCGGAGCTTTCGGCGGGGGCCGGGCTGGTGATGGTGCCGCGCCGCGAGCCGCGTCTGGCGCAGCTTAGCTTCGTGCCGCTTTCGCCCGGCCGCGCGCTGGCGGTGCTGGTCGGAG
>JANOOJ010000200.1:0-2015 GCA_031421295.1 Novosphingobium sp. | reverse complement strand
GTTTAACCGAACGGTTAAATCGGGGCAACGCTATTCGCGGGCGTCCGCCTGCCGTGCCAACCACCGCGCGCGGATCATGTCCGAGGTGTCGCGGCTGTTATCGTGGGTCCAGCCGGGCTCGCGCCAGACATAGGAAAGCTTGTGCCGCCACGGGGCGCGCCACACATCCTGCGCGATGCCGACCCATTCGTGGAAAACCGACCACAGCACGTTGAAGCTGCCAAGCTGCCTGACGATACCATAGCGGATCCGCTCGCCCTCGACCTCGGGCGCGAAAGTCCCGAACATCCGGTCCCAGACGATGAACACCCCGGCATAATTGCGGTCGAGGTAGCGCGGATTGGTGGCGTGGTGGACGCGGTGGTGGCTGGGCGTGTTCATCACCGCTTCGAACCAGCGCGGACACTTCTTGATCGCCTCGGTGTGGAACCAGAACTGGTAGATCAGGTTGAACCCGCCGCAGACCAGGATCATACCCACCGGAAACCCGATCAGCGCGAGCGGAAGGCGAAACAGGAACGACATCGCGATAAACCCGGTCCAGGTCTGCCTGAGCGCAGTCGAGAGATTGTAGTGCTGGCTCGAATGGTGGTTGACGTGGCTGGCCCAGAACCACCGCACGCGGTGCGCCATGCGGTGGAACCAGTAATAGGCCAGGTCGTCGAGCACGAAGCAGGCGATCCACGCCCACCACTGCCAGCCGATGTCGAGCAGGCGGAACTGGTAGAGCCACACGAACGCCGCGATCACCACCCCGCCGCTCAGCGCCCCGGCAATCGTGCTGCCGGTGCCCAGCGCGAGCGAGGTCAGCGTGTCGCGCGGCTCGTATTTCTCGGGCGCGCGCTTCCACGCCCAGGCCATTTCGAGCAGGACCAGCAGGATGAAGCCGGGAACCGCGTAATCGACCGGGTTGAATTCAGGCATCGGGTAGCCCCAACCGGCGCAGGCTGCTTGCCCAGACCTGCGCCTGCGGGCCAAGATCGAGCGTCACGCTCCCGAAGCGGCGCTCGCCGGTGCCGATGGTGAGAAATTTACGGTCGAGGCTTGCGTCGGCATGGCTGTCGAGCAGGCGCGCGGCGAAATGCGCACCGTGGCGGCGCAGCAGCAAGACCCGGCCCTGGGCGTCGCGAAGCAGAGCGCCGATTCCGGCCCGATCGAGTGAGACATCGACCGGATCGAAGCCGCAGATCGCGTGCTCGGCCATCTCGCGCGCCTCGTCCTCGCTGCTTAGCCTGACATCGCCGCCGAGCCGCAGCTTCAGCGCAATGAAGAAGATCAGGAAGACCCCCGCGAGCGATCCGGCCAGCTTGAGCAGTTCTTCGGTCATTGGGCGCGGGCGGCCAGCATATCCAGCAGCGGCTGGATCGGGGTGAGATCGTATCCGGCGGAGGCGGCCTGCGCGCTGAGCGTTGCCGGGTCTGCGCCGCCGCTCGCTTCGGCCAGCGCCCACAGCAGCGTCGAGCGGGTGCCCGAGCGGCAATAGGCGAGCACCGCCCCGCTGGCACCGCCCAGCGCCGCCGTCATCGCGCCGACCTGGCTCTCGCTGAACCCGGAATGCGTCACGGGTATCGCGACATAGCCCAGCCCGGCAGCGCGGGCCGCAGCCTCGATTTCGGCACCGGGAGTCTGGTCGTCGCTCTCGTCCTCGGGGCGATTGTTGACGATCAGCGTCACCCCCTGCGCAGCGGCTTCGGCGACCTGCGCGACCGTGATCTGCGGGCTGGCGAGCACCCGGTCGGTGATCCGGCGGAACATTTCTAGCCGCCTTGGGCCGCGCGCGCTCTGGCGCGGCGGTTGCGGCTGAGAATGTTGAGCGCCTCCACCCCGCCGGAAAAGACCATTGCGACATAGATATAGCCCTTGGGAATATGCACCCCGAAACCGTCGGCGAGCAGGACGATCCCGATCATCACCAGGAACGACAGCGCCAGCATCACCAGCGTCGGGTTCTTCTCGATGAAATTCGCCAGCGGATCGGCGGCGACCATCATCACGCCGACGGTAAAAACCACCGC
>JANOOJ010000199.1:0-1714 GCA_031421295.1 Novosphingobium sp. | reverse complement strand
CAAGATACAGACCGTAGGCCCGTATCTGAAGATCATGGACAAGCGCACTGAAGTTGTCCTTGATAAATGCGACGTCGTAGGGTGGATTGCCCAAAGCTTCGTGGATCGCCTGGTGCGTTACCGCAACGGCGCTTGGCATATTTTTGGCGGCCCGACGAAAGAGTGCTTGGGCCGATACCTTGGCGGCCTCAAACTCCTCAAGCAATTCAAGTGACGTCAGAACTGTCATAGGCTGACGCGATAGCAGCGTTCCCGATTATGTCCAAAGCAACAGCATTGTCCGGTGAACCACGGCCCCGCAGAGATTAGCCCCCAGCAAGCCGCCTTTGTCACGCACAATCCCGCGATTTTCCTACATGCCGCGCGCCTGCTATCTTTGCTCCGCCTTTCCTTGACCCGGGGTCAGGCAAGGTCAGGCCAAAACAGGCCCCGTGCGCATGACTTTTATCAACTAACCCGCCCGACTCGGGAGAAAATGGTGCCCAGAAGAGGACTCGAACCTCCACGCCCTTGCGAGCGCCAGCACCTGAAGCTGGTGCGTCTACCAATTCCGCCATCTGGGCACGGGTGGCATGGGCAGCGACGTCGCGCCATGCCGGGTAGGAGCGGGCGGATAGGCAGGGCGGGCGGGCTTGTCAACGTTGTCGCGGCGCGGCGGCTGTGGCATTGGCGGGGCGATCCGGCGGGCGGGCGAGACAGAGGTTGCGACGATGGCGGATAGCAGGCTGGGTGACGAATTGCGGGGGCGGACGATCGTGCTGCTGGGCGGCAGCGGGTTCCTCGGCAAGCACGTCGCGCAGGAACTGCTGGCGCGCGGGGCGCGGCTGCGGGTGGTCAGCCGCCATCCCGAGCGCGCGTTCCGGCTGAGGCCGCTGGGCAACCTCGGCCAGGTCCAGCTGCTGCGCGGCGATCTGGCGCGGCCCGATACGATCGCTCCGGCGCTGGTCGGGGCCGCCGGGGTGGTCAACCTGGTCGGGGTGTTCGCGGGCGATCTCGACAAACTGCACGTGAGCGGGCCCGGCGCGGTCGCGGCGGCGGCACGGGCGGCGGGGGTGCGGGCGTTCGTCCAGATTTCGGCGATCGGGGCCGATGCGGAATCGAAGGTGGCCTATGCACGGACCAAGGCGGCGGGCGAGGCGGCGGTGCTGGCAGCGTTCCCCGGGGCGACCGTGCTGCGGCCCTCGATCGTGTTCGGGCCCGACGACGCCTTCATCAACCGCTTTGCCGGGCTGATCGGCTTGCTGCCGGGCCTGCCGGTGTTCGGGCCCGAGGCCAGGTTGCAGCCGGTGTTCGCCGACGACGTCGCGCTGGCGGTCGCGGCGGTGCTGACCGCGCCGGGCAAGTTCGGCGGCAAGACCTTCGAACTGGGCGGTCCCGAAGTGCTGACGATGCTGGCGCTCAACCGGCGGATCGCGGCGGCGCAGGGGCGCAGGCGGCTGTTCGCACCGCTGCCCGATGCGCTGTCCGGACTGATCGCGATGGCGACCGGGTGGCTGCCCGGCGCGCCGATCACCGGGGATCAGTGGGCGCTGCTCAAGGCCGGCAATGTCGCCGATCTCAAGCTGCCGGGGTTCAAGGCGCTGGGGATCGTCCCGCGCCCGCTCGATCTGTTCCTCGTGCGGTGGATGGTGACCTACCGCAAGCATGGGCGGTTCGGGAGTCGTTCTCCGGCCTGACGGCCGGAAGCGGCAAGGGAGGGCCGGATGGCCCGACC
>JANOOJ010000198.1:0-26762 GCA_031421295.1 Novosphingobium sp. | reverse complement strand
TATTTCGCGCTGCGCAAGATGCACTTCCTGCTGCGCGCGCGCGCGGTTGCGGTGTTCCCCGGGGGCTTCGGCACGCTCGACGAGTTCATGGAACTGCTGACGCTGATCCAGACCGGCAAGATGAAGCCGATCCCGATCCTGCTGTTTGGCAAGGAATTCTGGACCCGCGTGCTCAATTTCGAGGCGATGGCCGAAGAAGGCGTAATCAACCACGCCGACCTCGAATTGATTAGCTGGGTAGAAAATGCCGAGGAAGCCTGGGCGGTAATCGTCAAGTTCTACGAACTCGACGCTTAACCCCGCGCGTCGGCGTGGCCCAAGGGGCCGTGGCCTTGCCCGAACCCCGGTGCGGCGCGCAGCGCTGAGCGCACGAACGCGCGGGCGCGATCGACCGCTTCGGCGAGCGGCAATCCCCGGCCCAGATAGGTCGCGATCGCGCTCGACAGCGTGCAGCCGGTGCCGTGGGTATGGCGCGTGACGATCCGCTGCGCCGCAAAGCTGTGCGGCGAGTCACCGGGAACCATCAGCAAATCCTCGATCCGGTCGCCGGGTGCATCGCCCCCCTTCGCGAGGTAGGGAACAAGGCGCGCCGCCATGCCTTTGTGTCCGCCCAGCGCGGCCAGTTCGGCGACGTTCGGCGTGGTCAGCGTAGCCAGTTTCATCAGCCGCTCGAACCCGGCAATCGTCGCGGCATCGGCCAGTGCCGCCCCGCTGCTGGCGACCATCACCGGATCGAACACGATCGGCACCGCCAACGCCTCGAGCCGTTCCGCAACCACGGCGGCAATCGCGGGCGAACCCAGCATCCCGATCTTGACCGCATCGACCCCGATATCGGCGACGCAGGCGTCGATCTGCGCCGCGACCATCGCGGGTGAGAGCAGCTCCACCGCCGCAACTCCCAGCGTATTCTGCGCTGTGATCGCGGTCACAACGGTCATCGCATAGCCGCCGAGCATCGTGATCGTCTTGATGTCCGCCTGGATGCCCGCCCCGCCCGAACTGTCCGATCCGGCGATGGCAAGGATGCGCGGAGGGGGCATTAGCGAGTTGGGCTGGCGTAGCGCGCGTGCTTCGACAAGCTCAGCATGAGCGGGGTTTGGGAGTGATGCCCAAAAAAGACCCGCCCAGCCTGCGCCTGTCGAAGGCCGCGCGTAACGCTCACCCAATCACCCCTTGAATTTCCGCACGGTCGAGGATGGATGCTTTTCATGCAGAACCTTGGCCCGCGTGGGCCGATCGACCAGCTCGCCGCCGCAATTGGGGCAGCGCTCGTCGAGCGCGTCGGCGCAGATCGCGCAGAAGGTGCACTCAAACGAACAGATGAACGCGCCGGGAGCTTCGGCAGGCAGATCCAGGCCGCAGCGTTCGCAATCGGCGCGCATGTCGAGGCTCATGCCGCCGCCTCGCGCACCGCATCGCAGATCGCATCGACCACCGCGTGGACTTGGGCTTCGTCGTCACCTTCGGCCATCACGCGGATTACCGGTTCGGTGCCCGAGGGGCGGATCACCAGGCGGCCCTTGCCGACCAGCTGCGCTTCGGCTTCCGCGATCACCGCCTGCACCTTCGTGTCCTCCAGCGGCTTACCACCCGCAAACCGGACATTCTTGAGGAGCTGCGGCACCCGATCGAACAGATGCAGCAATTCGCTTGCGCGCTTGCCCGACTGGACCAGCGCGGCGAGCACTTGCAGCGCCGCGACCGTGCCATCCCCGGTGGTGGCATGATCGAGCAGGATCATATGCCCCGATTGCTCACCGCCGACATTGTAGCCGCCGCGCCGCATCGCTTCGAGCACGTGGCGATCGCCGACCTTGGTCCGCACCAGCTCGAGTCCCTGCCCCGCCAGGAACCGCTCAAGCCCAAGGTTGGACATCACCGTCGCCACCACCCCGCCGCCGCGCAAGCGGCCTTGGGCGGCCCATTGCGTCCCGATCAGCGCCATCAGCTGGTCGCCGTCGACCGTCCGGCCAAGCTCATCGACCACGATCAGCCGGTCGGCATCGCCATCGAGCGCGATACCGATGTCCGCGCCCTCCACGACCACGCTTTCCTTGATCGCCTCAAGATGCGTCGAGCCGACTTTATCGTTGATGTTCTTGCCGTTGGGCGTGACCCCGAGCGCGATCACTTCGGCGCCCAGTTCCCACAGCGCCGAGGGGGCGACCTGATAGGCCGCGCCATTGGCGCAATCGACCACGATCTTGAGTCCGTCGAGCCGGACATTGTCGGGCAGCGAGGCCTTGACCGCGTGGATATAGCGCCCGCGCGCATCGTCGATCCGCCGCGCGCGGCCCACTTCGGGGGCGTCGGCGAGCGGCAGCTCGGTGGCGAGCATCGCTTCGATCGCCAGTTCATCCGCGTCGGACAGCTTGAACCCGTCGGGCCCGAACAGCTTGATGCCGTTGTCCTCATAGGGGTTGTGGCTGGCCGAGATCATCACCCCCAGATCGGCGCGCATCTCGCGGGTGAGCATGGCGATGGCGGGCGTCGGCAAGGGGCCGAGCATCACCACATCCATTCCCACGCTGGTGAAACCCGCGACCAGCGCGCTTTCCATCATATAGCCCGACAGCCGCGTATCCTTGCCCACCACCACGCGGTGCTTGTGCCCGCCGCGCAGGAAATGGGTGCCCGCTGCCTGGCCGACTTTCATTGCGACCGCCGCAGTCATCACCCCCGCATTGGTGCGTCCGCGAATTCCGTCGGTGCCAAAGTATTTGCGTCCCATGCCCAAGCATCCGAGTGTTTCAAATCAGGAAATTGCTATGTCGCGCCGCGCCGCTAATGTCACGCCCGCAAGTGCCGGGAGCCGCACGCTTATGACCGATACCGATACCCCCGCCGCCAGCAGCGCGAGCAGCTTTATCCCCGATGTGCGGGTGCCGGTGAAGTGGACGCTGGGCGGGCTGGCAGCGGGGCTGGCGCTGGGCATCGCGCTCGAAGGCAGCGCGGCAGCACGCTGGATTCTGCCCACCGCCGATGTGATCGGCACGCTGTGGCTGCGCGCGCTGCAGATGACGATCGTCCCGCTGGTCGCCGCGCTGCTGGTGGTCGGCATCGTCCAGACCGTCGCAGCGGCGCGTGCCGGACGCATGGCGGTGACCGCGCTGGCGCTGTTTGCTGCGGTGCTGACCGCCGGAACCGTATTCTCCGCCTTCGCCATGCCGGCGCTGCTGAACGCCGTGCCGATCCCCGAGCAGGCGGCCGCCGCATTGCGCGCAGGCCTCGCCGGCGGGACCGCTACCGAGGTCCCCGGGGTGGTCGATTTCCTCAAATCGATCGTTCCGGCCAACATCGTCAAGGCCTCGGCCGAAACCGCGATGCTGGGGGTGATCGTGTTCTTCAGCCTGCTGGCGCTCGCCATCACCCGGCTGCCCGATCTCCACCGCCGCCAGCTGACCGTGCTGTTCGAGGCAATCACCGGAGCGATGCTGGTGGTGATCGGCTGGGTGCTGCGGGTTGCCCCGCTGGGCGTCTTCGCGCTGGCGCTGACCGTCGCGGGCGCGAGCGGCGCAGCGGCGCTGGGCGCGCTGGTGCATTACATCCTGACCGTCGTGGCGATTGGCGGGGTGGTGCTGATCGCCGCCTATGGCGTCGCGGTGCTCGGCGCGCGGCAGGGCTTCTTGCGCTTCGCCCGCGCGGTACTGCCCGCGCAGGCGATGGCGGTCTCGACCCAATCGTCGCTCGCGAGCTTGCCAGTGATGTTGGTCTCGTGCCGCGCGCTGGGCTTGCGCGACACCACCAGCGAACTGGTCCTGCCGCTGGCGGTCGCGCTGTTCCGGGCGACCGGTCCGGCGGTGAATTTGGCGGTGGCGATCTATGTCGCCAAGCTCGCCGGGATGGAGCTGACCCCGGTAATGCTGGCGACCGGGGTGGTGGTCGCGCTGCTGACCACCATCGGCTCGGTCTCGCTGCCCGGCGCGATCAGTTTCGTCACCGCGATCGGGCCGATTGCCATCGCCATGGGGGTGCCGCTCGGGCCGCTGGCGCTGCTGGTCGCGGTCGAGGTACTGCCCGACATCATGCGCACCGTCGGCAATGTGACGATGGATGTGGCGGTGACCGCGACGGTGGACCGGCGCGCGGCGAGCGACTGAGGCAACCGATCCGGCAGCGGGGCGTTGAGTGCACAACCCCCCCGATCCCGGAGTCCGTCATGCCGATTTCCCTGCTGCCGCTGCCCTATGCCGAAACTGCGCTTGCCCCGGCGATCTCTGCCGATACTCTCGCCGTCCACCACGGCAAGCACCACAAGGCCTATGTCGACAAGACCAATGCGGCGATCAAAGGCACCGACCTTGCCGACAAGTCGCTCGAAGCGATTGTCGCGGCGGCGCGCTCGGACGACCAGAAGCTGTTCAACAACGCCGCGCAGGCATGGAATCACGGGTTTTACTGGCACAGCCTGTCGCCAGCCAAGACCAGGCCGACGGGCGAGCTGGCAGCAGCCATCGACCGCGATTTCGGCTCGCTCGAGAAGCTGAAAGCCGAGCTGGCGGCGCGCGGCGCGGAGCATTTCGCCTCGGGCTGGGTGTGGCTCGCCAGCGATGATGGCACGCTGTCAATCGAGGAAACCCACGACGGCGATACGCTGGCTGACCGGGGCAAGCTGCCGCTGCTGACGATCGATGTGTGGGAACACGCCTATTACCTCGATCGCAAGAACGAGCGGCCGAAATATCTCAAAGCGGTGACCGGCGATTTGCTCGATTGGGACTTTGCCGCCGAGAACTTCGCCCGTGCCGCGCGTTGGACCTATCCGGCCTAAGGTTCGGTCGGCGCTTCGGGTGCGGCAAACAGCGGCTCGCCGAAAATGAAGCCGACGAAGTTGGGCGTGCCGATATGCTCGAACAGCGCGGTCAGCGTGATCAGGATCGGGATCGATAGCAGCGCGCCGGTAATCCCCCAGATCCATGAGAAATAGCTGATCGAAAACAGGATCAGCACCGGGTTCATGGTGAAGCGTGCGCCGAGGATCGAGGGGGTCACGACGTTGGCCTCGATAGTGTGCAAGGCGAGGAAAGCGGCCGGGGGGACCAGCCCGACCAGCAAATTGTCGGTCGTGCCGAGGCTGAACAACGCGAGCACCGAAACCATCGCCAGCGGCCCGATATAGGGCAGGAAATTGAGCACTGCGGCCAGCCCGCCCCACATGATCGGCGCTTCCATCCCCAGCGCCCAGGCCCCGGCGGCGACAATCGCACCCATGCAGATATTGATCGTCGCGACGGTCAGAATGTACGAGGCAACACGGTCCTGCACGTCGCGGATGGTGCGCGCCGCCTTGAGGCTGGCACCGAACGTCACCCGATCAAGCAACAGATGGCGGCGCAAGCGCATCCGCGCCTCGATCATGAAGTAGGTGACCAACAAGGTCAGCAGCACTTCAATGACGACGCTGGGGGTGGCGAAGGCGACCTGTTCGATCACCGAGGGGGCCGCAACCACCACCTCGCGTGCAGGGGTGTGTCCGGCAAGCTTGCCAAGCTGGCGATTGAGATCGTTGAGCCAATCGAAGTTGCTTCGCATCTGCGAGGCTTCGCTGCTGATCTTGGCCAGCATCGCCGGGACCCGGTCGAACAGATCGAGCGCAGGCTGGAGGATCAGCGCGATGGTCAGCACCAACAGCGCCAGCGCCAGCGCCAGCGCGAGGAACGAGGCCATCACATTGGGTACGCCCCAGGCCGACAGCCGGTCGGCGAGCGGGGAGAGGACGATCGACAGGACGATCGCCGCGACGAAGGGTAGAAAGACGATCGATCCGGCCTGCAGGACGAACGGCAGCGCCATGAACAGCCCGATCCACAGGGCCACCACGAGCGCCGAGATCAACCGGACTTGCTGCGCTTCCTCCGCGACCGGCAAGGGCTGTGAAACGTCGGCAGAGGGGCGAGTGGCATCGTTCATGGCACCGTTGTGGCCGCGATAGGGCGTGCGATCAACCCGCTCGCGTCAGTCTGACCGACCGCCGCCGCTCGATACGCTTTCGAGCTCGCTCATGATCGCATTATGCGCCACGGCATCACCGGTCGAGCGGCGCGGCATCGTGCCTTCTTCCATCATGCTGGTCAGAGTCGCCCGCGCCCGTCCAACCCGACTTTTGATCGTTCCGACCGCGCAGCCGCAGATTTCGGCAGCCTCTTCGTAGCTGAACCCGCCCGCGCCGATCAGCAGCAGGGCCTCGCGCCGTTCGGGCGGCAGCGTCAACAGCGCGCGGTGCATGTCCGACAGGTGGAGCGGCCCCTCCTGACCCGGGGGAGCCACCAGGATGCGTTCGGCCACCGTCTCGTCATAATCGCCGCGAAAGCGGTTGCGGCGCATTTCGGTGAGGTAGGCATTGCGCAGAATCACGAAGGTCCAGGCGCGCATGCTGGTGCCCGGCTCGAACCGTTCCTGCGCGGCCCACGCCTTGAGCAATGTTTCCTGGACCAGATCATCGGCCACATCGGCACGACCGCACAGCCCGCGGGCAAACGCCCGCAGATGGGGGACAACGCCCAGCATTTCGCGTTTAAACGCGGCCCCAGTCGCCGCAGAGCGCTCGGTCATCTGGACTTGGAATCCAGCTTGGCGATAAGATCGGCGAAGCTGTCCGGAAGCGGTTCTTCGACCACCGAATCATACATCTGACGCAAGCCTTTCGCCCATTCGGGCGATCGTCCGGGACCAGTTCGAGACGCGACGGTATGCATCGAAGATTTTGCCTTTTTGCCTGTCATTTGCGTTGCGTGCGCCGTCCCTTCATTTGCTCCGCGCATCTGACGATGTGCGCGAAGTCCCCCGACCGTTCCGTCACCTATCTGAAGGAAAAGCCACGCGTTGCAAATGGGAACGAAAGCGACCGGCAAATGTTCCCGCAAGTGTAGATATCTGTCGGCGCATCGCCGACGCGGGGGAAAGCCGGGCCGCTACTGGGTATCGGTTATTTAGGGGCGACAGGCTGAGTGGAGAATTCGGTAGCCGCGCGTATTGCAGCCTATCGCTGGTATGCCCGTTTTCCGCGTGCCTTGCCCTCGGGTGCCTTCCTGCTCGCGGCGGCGCTGACCGCGCTGTCGGTGTTCGCGATCGAACGGGTCGAAGCCCAGGCCGCGCGGGAGAAAGTTGCCCAGGTGGCCGAAGCCGTGAACGTTGCGCTCGAACGGCGGATCAGTGCCAATTCGGCCTATCTGCTGGCTGGTGCGGCGTATATTTCGGACCGCGAAACCGTTTCCCCCGAGCAGTTCCGCCGCTTCACCAACCAGCTGGCCCGCGATGCCGATTTCCACAGTGCCGAGGGGATCGGCTGGGGAAGGATGCTGGTGCGCGGCGACGAGGCCAGCTTCACTTCCGCAATGCGGGCCCAAGGGTATCCCGACTACCGGATCGTTCCCGCTGGCGGGGCGGGCAATGGGGTACGCGTGCCGGTGACCTTCCTTGAGCCGGAAACGCCTCGCAACCGGGTCGCTATCGGATTCGATCTCTATTCCGAACCGGTGCGCCGCGCCGCGATGGACCTGGCCGCGCGCAACAATACCCCGACCGCGACCGGCAAGCTGGTGCTGGTTCAGGATTGGGGCATGGGTAACCGGCCGGGCTTCATCATCTTCATGCCGGTGTTCGGGCAAGGCGGCGAAGGCAGCAAGCTGGCCGGCTTCATCTATAGTGCGTTCACCGCGCAAAATGTCCTGAATGCGGCGCTGACCGGCGAACAACGCGCCGGTTACAGCATCCGCCTGTTCGACGGCCCGCCTCGCACGGATCGGCTACTGGCCCAGGTCGGTGCCGCTCCCGCTGGGGGAGCCTGGCGACTCCAGCAGATGATGATTGCAGGCCGACAGATGACACTCGGGGTCGAGGCCCCCAAACAGGCGCGCCTGTCGAACCTGTCGCTGCTGACTTTGCTGTTCGGGCTGATCGCAGGTGGCCTGATTCTGCTGCTTGTCCGGTTGATCACGCGCCAGGCGATCGCCGACCGCAATTCACTGGCCTGGTTCGAAGAGCAGGCCTCGATCCGCAACTCGTTGACACGCGAGCTCAACCACCGGGTCAAGAACACGCTGGCCAACGTGCTGTCGATTATTTCGCTGACCAGGCGGCGGGCTGCCAATCTCGACGATTTCAGCGAGGCGCTGATGGGCCGGATCAGTGCGCTGTCCGCGACGCATGATCTGCTGACCCAGTCGGAATGGGGCACCACGCCGATCCGCGCGGTCGTCGATGCCGAACTCGCGCCCTATATCGGCGGTGCCGAAGGAACCGTATCGACCTGCGGGATCGATATCGAGATTGCCCCGAACGATGCGCTCTCGCTCGGTCTGGCGCTGCATGAGCTGGCCACCAATGCGTCCAAATACGGCGCGCTGAGCGTGCCGAGCGGCACGGTCGAAGTGCGCTGGGACCTTGTGACTCAGGGGCTGGCCCGCGTCGTCTGGACCGAGCAGGGCGGCCCGCCCGTGGCGGCGGAAAACCGCCGCGGCTTTGGTACCGAGTTGATCGAAAAGATTGTGGCGCACGAGCTTGGTACCGCAGTCGACCTGCGGTTCGATCCGGGCGGGGTGAATTGCACGCTGCTGGTCCCAGTGCGGCTGCCGGTGAATTTCAAGATCCGCGCCGACCCAAGCTAATCGGCAGCGCGGATCCAGATCATCAAATATCAGTTGAGCGGGCGGCTCGTCCCGAAAAACAGCGCTTGGCTGATCGCTGCGCGCACCGTCGATTCGCGGAACGGCTTGGTGATCAGATAGGTTGGCTCTGGCCGGTCGCCGGTCAGCAGCCGTTCGGGGAAGGCGGTGATAAAAATCACCGGCACGCTGCCGATGGCTAATATGTCATCGACTGCATCGAGCCCCGAGCTGCCATCGGCCAGCTGGATATCGGCGAGCACCAGCCCGGGACGATGTTCGGCCACCACCTGCTGCGCCTGCGTGCGGGTCGCAGCGGTGCCGCAAATATCGTGGCCCAGCGTGCGGACCAGATCTTCAAGCTGCATCGCGATCAACGGCTCGTCTTCGATGATGAGCACGCTGGTGGCGGATTCGCGATCGATTTCCTCGACCGCTTCCTGCACCAGCGAATTCACGTCGGCTGGTGCAATATCCATGACTTCGGCAGCCTCTTCGGCTGTAAAATCTTCGAGCGTGGTCAGCAACAAGGCCTGACGGTTGAGCGGGGTAACCGCAGAAAGGCGAGACTGAACCGCAGTTTCCTGCTCGTCGCCGCCAATGCCGCGATCGCTGACCTCTACGTAAGCGCTGGCCCAAACCTTGTTGAACGCGCGGTACAGCGGGACGCGCCCGCCGGACAAGCTATCTTGCAAATCTGGATCGGCCAAAGCGGCCTCAAGCGTAGCGCGCACGAAGGCATCGCCAGTAGTTTGCGAGCCGGTCAGCGCCCGGGCGTAGCGGCGCAAATACGGAAGCTGTGCGGCAACCTGGGTGCCAAGTGTCATTCTTACCCTTCCCTGTGGAGCGCCTGTTCGGCGCACATTCTTTTCAACGCGCCGAACCGGTGATGGTTCCCGGGATCCAAAATCCGCAGACCGCCGCCGATTTGTGATGATAATCGGGTTTGAACCGGGGGCAAAGCGAATGTCCGAAAAAAATTCATCGCGGCGGGAACCACTCATGGGGCGCCTCGTTTCCTCTATGTCACCGCCGAGACCCCCCCTCCCGTCCAAACGGTGGTGATACGATCCCGAGAGGCCTCCGTTCCTAACCGAACGGAGGCCTCCTTTTTGTCCGGGATTCAGCGACAGCGCCAGGCGCGGCGCTTCCGCACCGCCTAACCCAGCCGGAATTTCGCTTATTGTTTAGCGGGTTCGCCCTTGGCAGCGGGTGCCGCAGTCTCGCCTTTGGCGGGCGGCGGGGCACCGTCCGCAGTCTTGGCGGTGTCAGCCTGTGCGGCTTCGCCCGTTGCTGCCGCTGCCGGAGCGGCGGGTAGCGGAAGGTTCGAGCCTTGCGTATTGAGATAGACGATCAGGTTTGCCCGCTCTTCGGCGTTGCCAAGACCGGCGAAACTCATCTTCGTCCCCGGCGCAAACTTCTTCGGGCTGGTCAGCCATTCGTTAAGATTGGTGAAGCTCCACTCGCCGCCATGGCTCTTGAGCGCGTCGGAAAAGGCGAACCCGCCGCGGCCCGCAGCGATGGCTTCGCCGACCACGCCATGGAGATTGGGTCCGATGCCGTTGGGTCCGCCAGCCTCGATCGTGTGGCACGAAGTACACTTTTTATAGACCGCTTCGCCCTTGGCGGGATCGGCGGCAGCCAGCAGCGTTTCAATCGGCACGGCGGCGGCAGCCCCGCCCTCGCTCGAAACCACGCCTTCGATCGCATAGCCCACATGATGCGGGCGATGGTCCTTGTCAGCTTCGTAGAATTTGCCGCTGAGGCTCGACAGACCGAGCGCAACGATGCCGGAAAACAGCGTCCAGCCGGCGATGGTATTGAAACGGTCTTCCATCGAAAAAGGCCCCGTGGATTATGCTCTGAGCGGTTGCGCGTCGCTCTAGTCAGGCCGCCCGCCAAGCGCAAGGGGCTAGGCCGCGATTGCGCCAGATGCGCAGCCCATTGCGCTTCACCGGCGCGCGGCATAGCCACCGGGCATGACATTCAACCCAAAGATCACCCGATGAGCTGGCTGCGCGAAGTCGAGGAGCTGCGCCGCCGCGAGCGACTGGCCGAAGCGATGGGCGGGCCGGAGAAGGTCGCGCGCCAGCATGGGCGCGGCAAGCTCGATGCCCGCGCGCGGATCGCCGGACTGGTCGATCCCGGCAGCTTCCGCGAGATCGGCAAGATCGCGGGCAAGGGCCATTACGACGAGGACGGCGCGCTGACTGGCCTCTCGCCCTCCAACTTCATTTTCGGACGCGCCAATATCGAGGGCCGTCCGGTCGTCGCCTCGGCCGACGATTTCACCGTGCGCGGCGGCGCGGCGGATGCGGCGATCCACCGCAAATTCACCCAATGCGAGAAGATGGCGCATACGCTGCAACTGCCGCTGATCCGGATGATCGACGGGACCGGCGGCGGCGGCTCGGTCAAAACCCTCGAAGAGATCGGCGCGACCTATGTGCCGGCGGTTCCGGGCTGGAGCGATGTGGTCAAGAATCTCTCCACGGTGCCGGTGGTGGCGCTGGCGCTGGGACCGACGGCGGGCCTCGGCGCGGCGCGGGTGGTGGCGAGCCATTATTCGCTGATGGTCAAAGGCTTGTCCCAGCTGTTCGCCGCCGGGCCTGCGGTGGTCGAGGCGATCGGCGAGACCAGCGACAAGGAAAGCCTGGGCGGAAGCGAAATTCACACCCGCAACGGGGTGGTCGATGAGGAAGTCGCCTCAGAGGACGAGGCCTTCGCCCGCGCCCGGCAGTTCCTGTCGTATCTGCCCGCGTCGGTTGGGCGCCACGCCGCGCGCACAGCCTGCACCGATCCGGTCGACCGCCGCGAAGACTTCCTCCTCTCGCTGGTCCCGCGCGAGGCCAAGCAGGTCTATTCGATGCGCCGGGTGCTCGAAGCGGTGTTCGATGTCGGCAGCACTTTCGAGATGGGGCGCATGTGGGGCCGCGCGGCGATCACCGCCTTTGCCCGGCTCGATGGCTGGCCCGTCGCGGTGCTCGCCAGCGACCCGAGCTTTCTGGGGGGATCGTGGGAAGCCCGGACTAGCGAAAAGGTCGAGCGCTTCGTCAAGCTGGCCGACCAGTTCCGCCTGCCGATCGTCCATCTGGTCGACAATCCCGGCTTCATGATCGGCCTGGCCGCCGAAACCAGCGGCACGATCCGTTACGGGGTGCAGGCGATGAACGCGATCTACCAGGCCAGTGTCCCGCTGTGTTCGGTGATCGTACGCCGCGCCTATGGCATTGCCGGCAGCGCGATGAGCAACGCCGATGCCTTCCAATACCGTTTCGCCTGGCCGAGCGGTGATTGGGGCAGCCTGCCGATCGAGGGCGGGATCGAGGTCGCCTACAAAAGCGAGATCGAAGCGGTCGCCAAAAACGGGGGGGACCCGGCGGCGCATCTCGAAGCGATCCGCGCGCGGCTCAATCTGGTCCGCTCCCCGTTCCGCACCGCCGAGAAGTTCGCGGTCGAAGACATCATCGACCCGCGCGATACGCGGCCCCTGCTGTGTGAATTCGCCGATCTGGCGTGGCGCGCGCTGGATCAGGACGCGAGGTAATCGGTCAGCGCATCGCGCTGTTCGGGCGTCAGGCGCAAGCCCAGCTTGCTGCGCCGCCATAACACGTCGTCGGCACTCTGGGCCCATTCCTCGGCCACCAGGTAATCGACCTCGGCCGCACTCAGCCCCGCGCCGAAATCGCGCCCCAGCGCTTGCCAGCCGGGCGCATCGCCCAGCCAGCGGAACGCCCGGGTGCCATAGGCCTTGACGATCCGGTCGATGCTCGCGGGATCGAGGAACGGATAGCGCGTGGTGAGTTGCGCTTCGAGTGCGGCGACCCCATCGACCGGGAAATCGCCGCCGGGCAGCGGCTGGGTCCGCGTCCACGCCGGGCCGGACAGCGCCTCGAGCCGCTTGGCCAGCAGATCGACCGCTTCCTCGCCGAGATGGCGATAGGTGGTGATCTTGCCGCCATAGACGCTCAGGATCGGCGCGCCTTCGGCAGGTTCGGACAGCTCCAGCCGGTACCCGCGCGTCGCCGCTTCGGGACGGCCCGAGCCATCGTCGATCAGCGGGCGGACGCCGGAATAGGTCCAGACCACATCGGCGGGAGTGATGGCCGTGCGGAAATAGGTGCTCGCGCCCTCGCACAGATAGGCGATCTCCTCCTCGCTCGCATGGACGTCGGCCAGACTGCCGGTGTGGTCGCGGTCGGTCGTGCCGATCAGCGTGAAATCGCGCTCATAGGGGATCGCAAAGAAGATCCGCCCATCGGCCAGCTGGAAGAAATAGGCGTAGGGGTGGTCGAACAATTTGCGCACCACAATATGCGAGCCGCGCACCAGCCGCATCCCGTAATCGGGCGCTTCGCCGGTCAGGCCGAGCACCGCCAGCACCGCGGGACCGGCGGCGTTGACCAGCGCTTTGGCCCGGAACGGCCCGGCGGGAGTTTCAAGCACCCAGTGATCGCTCTCGCGCCGGGCACCGGTCAACGGGGTGCGGGTCCGCACTTCGGCACCGCGCTCCGCCGCATCCTGAGCATTGAGGACAACCAGCCGGGCATCGTCGACCCAGCCGTCGCTATATTCGAACGCGTGGCGATACTGCGGCTTGAGCGGTGCGCCCGCCGGGTGCCGCGCCAGATCGACAGTGCGCGTCGCGGGAAGGCGCTTGCGGCCGCCGATATGGTCGTAGAGGAACAGCCCCAACCGCAACAACCAGCGCGGGCGCAGGCCCGGGACATGCGGCAGCACGAACCGCAGCGGCCAGACGATATGCGGGGCGATCGCCCACAGCGCCTCACGCTCCTTGAGCGACTCACGCACCAGGCCGAATTCATAATGCTCGAGATAGCGCAGCCCGCCGTGGATCAGCTTGGTCGAGGCCGAGGAGGTGCCCTGCGCCAGGTCGCCCGCCTCAAGCAGCAGCACTTTGGCCCCGCGCCCCGCCGCATCGCGCGCAATCCCCGCACCGTTCACACCGCCGCCGATGACCGCGAGATCGAAGATGCCGGTCAATGTAGCGGCACCTGCGTCGGCTCGCGCGGGGTGCCCGGCGGGAGCTGGCGGCGGAACAGCCGGCCGCGCTCGCTGAACAGCACCAGCCCGAGCGACGCCAGCGCGCAGACGAGCAATCCCAGCGCCAGCGGCCGCGCCGAATTATCGAAGGCCTGACCGATAAGCGCGCCGATCGAGCCGCCCACAAACAGCCGCACGAAGGCTTGCAGCGACGAGGCCGCTCCCGCGATCCGCGCGAACGGTTGCAAGGCAATCGAGCCGAAATTCGCACCGATAAAGCCCAGCAACAGGATATTGACACTTATCAGCGGCATGAAACTCCACAGCGTCTGATGCGGCGAGCTGGCGAGATAGACCTGCAACGCGCTGGCGGTGACATAGGCGAGCAAGGCCGTGTGCGACACCCGGCGCGCGCCGAACCGCTCAACGATCCGCGAGTTGGTAAAGCTGGCCACCGCAAGCGCCACCGCGCTCGCCCCAAACAACAGCGGGAACAGCTCGCCCGCGCCGAAATGCTCGGCGACGAGCTGCTGCGCGCTGTTGATGTAGCCGAACAACGCCCCGGTCACGAGCGCCGCGCCCAGCACATACCCGATCGATGCGCGGTTCAGCGCGGCCGCCGCCATATTCCGGGCGATATCGCGCGGGACGATCGTCTGGCGATATTCGGGATGCAACGTCTCGGGCAAGCGGAAGAAAGTCCACAGCGCCATGATTAGCGCCAGTACGGCCATCGCCCCGAAAATCCACCGCCAGCTGGCGAACAGCAGGATCAGCTGGCCCAGGCTCGGCGCGAGGATCGGGACGATCATGAACACCATCGAGATCGTCGACAACATCCGCGCCATCCGGTCGCCGCCGAAGCGGTCGCGGATGATGGCCTGGGGCAGCACGGTCAATCCCGCGCTGCCGATCGCCTGCACCGCGCGCAGCACCAGCAGTATGGTAAAGTCTGTCACCAGCGCACAACCCAGCGCAAGCAACAGATATATCCCCAGGCTGCACAGCAACACCGGACGCCGCCCGAACCGATCGGCCAATGCGCCGGGAAACAGCGCGCCGATCCCCGAGGCGAACAGGTAGACGCCGATCACCAGTTGGCGGCGGTTAGGGTCGGTCTCGCCCAGATCGCCGGCGATCGCGCCGAGCGCGGGCAGCATCGCATCGATGCATAAGGCCTGCAGCGCCATCAGCATCGCCATCATGACGATGAATTCGCCTTCGCGCAGCGCGGTCGGTTGGCGGGTCGGAAGGGTCGGAGCGCGCATCCGGCTCCAATGGCGCGTGGCGTTGTGTCTGGCCAGCCCTGCGTGTTCTGCATACGTTTGAGTCGGCAAGAATTTCGCACTTGTTGCCATGGGGCAACAACGTTGCAGAATCGTCGCAGGCCGCTTGTTCCATGGTGCTTAGCAACTAGAATTGCGCGCATCTGGCTGTGCGCCGCAAAGTCGCGGTGCCGCCTGCTTGGGGCAAAGCAATGCGCCGCACCACCCGTAACAGCCTGCTTGGCTCGCTTTCGCTGCTGGCGCTGATCCAGCCGGGTCAGGCCCTGGCGTAGGACGCCGCTGCAACCGATGAGGCCGCGCCGACGATCATCGTCACCGCGACTTCACCAACCGCCAGGGCTTCGATCTGCGGCCCAACTACAACCGCCCGACCGCAGCCTTCGACGCGCGCGAGCTGACGACCAACCGGCTGCAGTTCCGCTTCGGCGATCCCAAGGCCGACGATTTCACGCTGTTCCTTAACAGCGCGGTCCCGCTGGGTGAGGCGGCCGAGCTTTATGCCTTCGCCAGCTTCAACAAACGCGATTCGCTGAGCGCGGCCAATTATCGCCAGCAAAAGCGTCGCTGCCAACCGCGATTATTCGGTGCTCGCGCCGAACCAGGCGCCCAATTCCGGGAATTTCGTGCCGCTTACCCCCGATGGCTTCCTGCCGTTCATCGCTTCGTCGCTGACCGATTATGCTGCCACCCTCGGATTGCGCACCAGCGCGGGCGAATGGAACGTCGACGGCTCGCTGGGCTATGGTCACAACCGCTTCAATTATCAGGTCCAGAACTCGCTAAACACCAGCTTCGGGCGGTCGAGCCAGAGCAGCTTCGATGCGGGCGGCTTCACTTCGGTGGGCGCGGCGCGGTTCTTCACCGCCGGGCTCGACACGCGCACCCAGGGCGTCGATGCGGTGCTCAACTGGCGCTTGCCGCTTGAAAGCATGGGCAAGTGGAACCTGACCGCTGCCTACAACTACAACCAGCACAAGATCCTTGCGCGCAAGAACGATCTGGGACCGCTCGCGACGATCCCGGGGCTGATCCTGTTCGGCCGGGTCGAGGGGCTGCGCTTCACTGAAGGCCAGCCGCGCGACAAGGTGGTGCTCAGCCTCGACGGCGAGGTCGGCCTGTTCGGCATCACCGCGCGGACCACGCGCTATGGCAAGGTCACCTCGCCCGGATCGGCCACCCCGCTGGCTCCCAATGCAGCCAGCCTGACCGAATACGGCCCCGACGACATCTTCCTGCGCGCCAAGTGGATCACCGACCTCGAATTGCGCCTCAAGCCGACCGAGCGGCTGAGCTTTGCAGTGGGCGCGGACAATGTGTTCGACGTCTATCCGGATCGCTCGCCGTTCGGCGCGCGTCCGGCCGCAATCGGCGGGGTCTATCCGGCCAACCAGCAGTACATCCCGTTCTCGATCTTCTCGCCGTTCGGCTTCAACGGCCGCTTCCTTTACGCGCGGGCCAGCATCGATTTCTAGGACGGGTGCAGTTGGCGAATCCGCGCAGCGTCGAGTCCCCACCCCTGCCCCTCCCCATCGGGGAGGGGAGCGAGACTTACAGAGCGTAGCGAAGTTAGTCGCAGCAGGGTGGGCGTCCTACGCACGCGTTGACCCCGCCCGCACGCTCGCCTAACAGGCGGGCCGCTACGGCCCAGATTGGGCGCGGGTATAGCATAGTGGTAATGCACTAGCCTTCCAAGCTAGCTAGAGGGGTTCGATTCCCCTTACCCGCTCCAGCTTTGCTACAGCAAAAAGGGCGCGCCCATCGGACGCGTCCTTTTGCATTTCCGCGAATAGCCTCAGCGCGCGGGCGGGGCCGCTGCCGCTGCGTTCTGCGGCAATCCGCCAAGCTGGGTGACCATCTTGGTATAGGCGTCGAGATAGGCCAGCACGATGACCTGGCCGATCGCGGTATCCTGATAGCCGCCGCCGGCCGCGCCGCCAAAGGCCCCGCCGCTGAACACCCCGCCGCCCGCGCCGAAGCTGGTGTCGGTCTTGCGGGCATAACCCTGGACCAGCGCCTCTTCCTCGGTGGTGCGGGCGTTGACGACCGAGAGGGTCACGTTGGCCTCGCCCTTCTTGACGTTGATGCCGCCGGCAAGCGCGCCAGCCGCGCGACCGATCCCGCCGAACATGCCGCCAAGCCCGCCGAGCACCGCGCCGACCCCGCCGCCGCCCGAATTGCGGTTGGCGGTGACAATGTTGGGTTCAAGGAAATAGTCGGCGGCGCGAACCTGGCCGCGGCCGAGGTTGGAGCCCGATTGCAATTCGCCCTGATCGGCCATCGCCCGTTCCATCGCCCGGCTCTGCATCGAGCGGCCGCGGTTGACGAGGCTGAAGCAGCCCGATTGCTGGACGAAAATCTTGAGGATCGCCTCGGGGCTGCCCAGATTGAGTTCGCGCCACCAGGCATTGTCGGGATCGACGATTGCGATCGACCCGAGATTGCGCGTGCAGCGTGGAATCTGCTGAATACCGCGCTGTTCGGCTTGATGGGCGGAGGAGCCCTTGTCGGCGGCAAAGGCCGGGGCGGCGGAAAGTGTAAGCGCCAGCGCAGCCGCGCCGGCAATGGATTTGAGCATCGAGAACTCCCCTGTTGTCCCCGGCTTCCGATTGGAATTGCCGGTATCAAGGCGCGACCCTTGCCCGTCCCCAATATACCCTTTGCCCGCCCTAGTCTTGCATATTTGCGCCACCCGCTAAAGCGCGAGATTGTCGATCAGCCGCGTCCCGCCGATCCGCGCGGCGACGAACAGGCGGGGCGTGCCTTGGCCAGGCTGGTCGAGCAGGGCCAGCGAGTCCGCATCGCGAATCTCGGCATAGTCCACGCTGGTAAAGCCACCCGCCAGCAGCGCGCCTCGCAATTCGGCGAGCGCCGGGGCGAAGCCAAGACTATCCGCGATCCCGGCAATCGCCGCTCGCATCGCGCGGGGCAGCACCGCCGCAGCCACGCGCTGCCCGGCCGAGAGGTAGGCGTTGCGCGAACTCATCGCCAGCCCGTCGGGCTCGCGCACGATCGGCACCCCGATAATCTCGCGGGGGAGCGGCAGGTCGAGGTCGCGCGCCATGCGGCGGATCACCGCGAGCTGCTGCCAGTCCTTCTCGCCGAACAGCGCCAGATCGGGGCCGACCTGGTTGAACAGTTTGCACACCACCGTTGCCACCCCGTCGAAATGCCCGGGCCGCGAGGCGCCGCATAGCCCGTCGCTGACCCCATCGACCGAGATATTGGTGGCATAGCCCGCCGGATACATCGTCGCGGCATCGGGCACCCACAGCAGCGCCACGCCCTCGGCTTCGAGCAGCGCGGCATCGCGCGCCAACTGGCGGGGATAGGCAGTCAGGTCCTCATTCGCCCCGAACTGGCGCGGATTGACGAAGATCGAGACCACGACCTGCGCGCCAATAGCCTTGGCCGCGCGCACCAGCGTCAGATGGCCTTCGTGCAGCGCGCCCATCGTCGGCACCAGCGCGACCGGGCCGGTGGCGCGCAGCGCGGCGACCGCAGCGCGTAGTGGATCAATCCGATTGACGGTTTGCACGGCGTGCGGCCCTCCGATAAGACCGGCGCATGCGGTCTGCCCCTGCCCTAGCGCCGGGGCCGCCTGTCCAGCAACACCCTAACGAACGGATCGAACGCCCTTGTCCTCCCCTCCCATTGGCCCTCACCGTATCGTTTTCGCCAATGAGAAGGGTGGCACCGGCAAATCGACCACCGCAGTGCACGTTGCGATCGCGCTGGCCTATCAGGGGGCCAAAGTCGCCGCGATCGACCTCGATCCGCGCCAGCGTACCTTCCACCGCTACCTCGAAAACCGCGCCGAGACCGAGCGTCGCCGTGAAATTTCGCTGCCCAGCGCCGATTTCGCGGTGTTTGGTGGCGACAGCGTCGAAGAACTCGACGCGCTCGCCGCCGGGCTGGGCGCAAACCACGATTTCCTGATCTTCGATACCCCCGGCCGAGACGATCCGTTTGCGCGGCACGTCGCCACCGGCGCGGACACGCTGGTCACCCCGCTCAACGACAGCTTCGTCGATTTCGACCTGATCGGCCAGGTCGATGCCGAGACTTTCAAGGTCCGCAAGCTGTCCTTCTATGCCGAACTGATCTGGGAAGCGCGCAAGAAGCGGGCGATGGCGACGATTGCCGAAAAACGCCGCGAGATGGATTGGGTGGTGGTCCGCAACCGCACCCAGCATGTCGAGGCGCGCAATATGCGGCGGCTCGACGGCGCGCTGACCGAGCTCAGCAAGCGGGTCGGCTTCCGCGTCGCCAATGGCCTCAGCGAACGCGTGATCTATCGCGAACTATTCCCGAGCGGGCTCACCCTGCTCGACAAGGGCCAGCTCGGTGAGCTTGGCACCAGCCATCTCGTCGCGCGGCAGGAATTGCGCTCGATGCTGATGGCGCTCAAGCTGCCGATGCCGCAAGCGCGCGAGCCAGAGCTGGCACTGGTAGCAGGCGCATGATCAAGCTGCTGCTGATCGCGGGTCTGGTGTGCGTCGTCTGCAAGATGCTGGTGGGGCGCTGGCCGTGGGAACTGATCGGCGGCTCCGCCCGTTCGCAGGCCGAGACCCTGGCCCGGGGCCTGCTCGGGGTGCGGCGCAGTGCCACCCGCGAGGACATCATCGACGCGCATCGGCGGCTGGTCACGCTGGTCCATCCCGACCGGGGCGGCACCGGCGAGCAGGTTCACGAAGCCAACGCCGCGCGCGACCTGCTGCTGGCGCGGCTGGTTCCGCGCGACACGGAGTAAGCAATGCCCCATCGGTTCGATCCCACCGTGCTCCGCGAATACGACATTCGCGGGATCATCGGTGAAACGCTCGGGCCGGACGATGCCCGCGCGATCGGGCGCGGCTTCGCGACACTGCTGCGCGCTGCCGGTGGCACCCGCGTTGTCGTGGGCTACGACGGGCGCATCAGCTCGCCGCTGCTCGAACACGCGCTGGTCGAGGGACTCAACGCCAGCGGCGTGGATGTGGTGCGGATCGGGATGAGCGCGACCCCGATGCTTTATTACGCCGAAGCTTCAGCCGATGATGTGCAGGGCGGCATTCAAATAACTGGCAGCCACAATCCCGCCAATTACAATGGCTTCAAGATGGTATTCATGGGTCGCCCGTTTTTTGGGGCGGACATCCAGAAGCTCGGAGCGATGGCACTCGCCGGCGAGTGGCTCGACGGCACCGGGACCAGCGAGCGCCGCGAAGTCCTCGATGCCTATATCGACCGTCTGCTCGCCGGGCTCCCAAAAATCGGAGAAGGCGGGATCGGGGACGAGACGCTGGCCGCTCTTCGGGTCGGTTGGGACTCGGGCAACGGTGCTGCCGGCCCCGCGCTCGAGGCGCTGGCCGCCCGGCTCCCGGGGGAGCACCACCTGCTGTTTACCGAAGTCGACGGGAATTTTCCCAACCATCATCCTGATCCTACCGAGGAAAAGAACCTCGCCGATCTCAAGGCGCTGGTCGCTCAGAAGAACCTCGATTTTGGGGTAGCTTTCGACGGCGACGGGGACCGGATCGGCGCGATCGATGGTCAGGGCCGGGTGATCTGGGGCGATCAACTGCTGATGATCTATGCCGAAGACCTGCTGCGGGTGCTGCCGGGGGCCACGATTATCGCCGATGTGAAGGCCAGCGGCGCGCTGTTCGAGCGCGTCGCGCAGCTCGGCGGCAAGCCGCTGATGTGGAACACCGGCCACAGCCTGATTAAATCCAAAATGAAGGAGACCGGCGCGCCGCTCGCGGGCGAGATGAGCGGCCACGTGTTCTTCGCGCATGAGTATTACGGCTATGACGACGTGCTCTACGCCGCGATCCGGCTGATTGCCGCCTCGGCCCGGCTGGGCAAGTCGGTCACCCAGCTGCGCGGCGAAATGCCCGCGCTGGTCAATACCCCCGAGCTGCGCTTCCAGGTCGACGAGAGCCGCAAGTTCGCGGTGGTGGACGAGGTCAAGGCGCGGCTCGCGGCGAGCGGTGCGGAGGTCAATTCAACCGACGGGGTGCGCGTCTCCACCGCCGACGGCTGGTGGCTGCTGCGCGCTTCCAACACGCAGGACGTGCTGGTCGCCCGCGCCGAAAGTACCGACCAGCCCGGGCTCGACCGGTTGATGGCGCAGATCGACGCGCAGCTCGCGGCCTCGGGGCTGGAACGCGGTGCGCAGGCGGGGCACTGATCCGCTCAGAACAGCAACAGCGCGACCGGGACCAGCACTGCCAGCGCGCTGGCGACCAAGGCCATGGCCCCGCGCCACGCGCGCCGCCATCCTGCAAGGCTGACCGCTATGCCCGCCTTGAACAGCGTATTGAGGACGACCGGCGCGGCGAGCACCAGTCCGGCGGTGCGCGGTGACAGCGTCCCGGCGGGCAGATTGCCCAGCGTGATGATCGCGGAATCGACATCGGCCACGCCCGACAGCGCCAGCACGGTCGCGACCCCCGAACTGCCGAAACGCTCGAGGACCCACCGGGCTGCAACCGTCAGCGCCATTACCAGCACCGTCAGCAACAGCGCCGGGCCAAGGTCGAACGGATTGCGTACTTGCATCGCGGTCGCCGCAGCGCGTTTCCCCTGCCCGGCCCCCCGCAGCAGCCAGACGGTGGCCACTAGGCTCACGATCAATCCCGGCACGGCGATGGCGACAAGCGTTGGCAGCGCGATCCGCGCCAGCACTGCGGTCAACAGCATGACGCGCACGAACATCACTGCCGAGGCCAGCGCGATCCCGGCGTTGAGGATTGCGGCGTCGCCATCATCGTCGCGCAGCTTGCCAGCGAGGGACGCGGTGACAGCGGTCGACGACACCATCGATCCCGCCGCCGCCGTCGCCAGCACGCCGCGCGTCGCGCCAAGCCGCTTGCTCGCCAGGTAACCCGCGAAGGAAAAGCCCGAGACCATGACCACCACCAGCCACAGCTGGCGCAATCGCCACGCCCCATAGGGTCCGAACGGCGTATCGGGCAGCAACGGCAGGATCACCAGCGCGATCAGCGCAAACCGCCCGATCGCCACCACCTCTGCCTCATCGAGCGCCGCGACCCAGCGGTGCAGGCGCGTCCGCATCGCCAGTACCAGCACGATGATCCCGGTGGCGACTGTCGCCAGCACCGCCTCGCCGCTCGCCGCCAAAAACCCGCAAGCCAGCGTCAGCAGCCCGGTGAGACTGGCGGTGCCGCTGATGTCCTTGCTGCGCTGGGTGCTGCGCCAATAACCGATCACGACCAGCGCGGCGGCGGCAGCGAGCAAGATGAGCGCCGGCCCCTGCGCATTGGCATAGAACCCGCCCGCGAGGCCCCCCGCCAGCCCGAGCAGGCCATAGGTCCGGATCCCCGCAACGCGCGAGCCCGCCGCCGCATCGCGCTTGGCCCAGCCGCGCTGCACCCCGATCAGCAAGCCCAGCGCAAGCGCCAGCCCGATCCCGCTGAACTGTTGGAGCTGGCTGGGCAATTCGATCATCTGGCCTCCTGCAAAGTGCCATAGCACTTCACGGGTCGCTCGACTGCACGGGAACCAATTGCTCAGGGCGAGGGTTCGGAAGGGCCAAGGAGTTTCCCTCACGATGTTTGTCGATCGCGCCGCGCAGGCCCAGGCCGAAGATACCCTGTTCGAAACAATCGCCGATCCAGCGTTTCCCTGTGTCGGGGCCAAGTCGGCGATGGCGCGCGGATCGCTCAAAGTGCTCGCCTGCCACCGGCTCGACAGCGGGTGGGACGATCTGACGATCCACCGCGCATTGCTCGATTGGGCGGCCGACTATCGCCGCGACCCGGCGGGACTGCGCAGCCTCGCAGTGACCTTCACCGGGCCCGACGACCTCGACGAAGCCGATTTCGAAGCGCTGATGTGGCAGCGCATCCAGTCGTTTGCGGACAAGGACGCCTGGCTCGACCAGCCCTACGACCCCCGCGTCAGCGCCGATCCGGCGGACCAGCACTTTTCGCTCAGCTTCGGCGGCGAGGGGTTTTTCGTGGTCGGATTGCATCCCGGTGCCTCGCGCCCGGCGCGCCGGTTTCCCCAGCCAACGCTGGTGTTCAACCTCCACGATCAATTCGAGAGACTGCGCGAAGAAGGCCGCTACGACCGGATGCGCGAGCGGATTCTGGACCGCGACATGGAACTGGCCGGAGACCTCAACCCGATGCTCGCGCGCCACGGCGAAGCCAGCGCGGCGGCGCAGTACAGCGGGCGGCACGTCGGCCCCGAATGGCAATGCCCGTTCCGCGACCAGCGCGAAGCCGCCGGATGAGCGTGGCGGAAATCGCGCCGCGCAGCGGCACGGCGTTTCGGCTGGCACAAGGTCAGGTGCTCAAGGTGATCGATCCGCAAGGAATGCAGGTCAGCGATCTGCTGGCGTTCGCTGCCGCCGATATCCGCGAAGTCATTTCGGCGGGGCGGACCTTCGACTATGAAGAGACGATCCGGCTGACCAGCGGCAACATTCTGTGGTCGAACCGCTCGAACCCGCTGCTGACAATCGTCGAGGACACCGTGGGCCGCCACGATTTCCTGCTCACCCCGTGCAGCGAGGCAACGTTCCGTCATTTTTACCCCGACGAGCCGGTCCATCGCGGCTGTTTTGGCAACCTCGCCGAGGCTTTGGCACCCTATGGGGTGGAACCCGACATGATTCCGGTCGCGTTCAATGTTTTCATGAACGTCCCGGTCGATGGCACCACCGGCAGACTCGAAGTTCTGCCCCCGACCAGCCAGGCCGGCGACTATATCCGCCTGCGGGCGGAGCGCGATCTGGTGATCGGGCTGACCGCCTGCTCGGCTGGGGCGTCGAATGGCGGAAGTTTCAAGCCGATCCATTATGAGATCGAGGAATAGTCCTTCACGCGACGGTTTTAGCAGCGCTTTCGCAAACCGAGTTGCTACCCGCCGCCGCTCTGTCATCCTCCGCAACCGATGACCGAACTCGCCCTTCCCCCGAGCCTCGAAGCCTGGTTCACCGCGCGCGGGTGGCGAGTGCGGGGGCATCAGCGTGAGATGCTCGCGACCGCCGATGCAGGGCTGCACGCATTACTCATTGCCGATACGGGCGCGGGCAAGACGCTGGCGGGGTTTCTGCCGACGCTCGCGGCGTTTTCGCCCGAACGGCTGGGCGATGCGCCGCTGCCCGACGGGCTCCACACGCTGTATGTCTCACCGCTGAAAGCGTTGGCGCATGACGTCCAGCGCAATCTGATGGTGCCGATCGAGGAGCTGGGCCTGCCGATCCGGGTCGAAACCCGCAGCGGGGATACGCCGTCGGACCGCAAGGCCCGCCAGCGCGCCCGCCCGCCGCATGTGCTGCTGACCACGCCCGAATCGCTCCACCTGCTGCTGAGCTATCCCGAGAGCCTGGCGCTGTTTGCGGGGCTCAAGCGGATCGTGATCGACGAGGTCCATGCCTTCGCCACCGGCAAGCGCGGCGATCTGCTGGCGCTGGCGCTGGCGCGGCTCCAGGCGATCAATCCGGCGCTGCAACGTGCCGCTCTATCCGCGACGGTGGCCGATCCCGAAGAGTTTCGCGGCTGGCTCGCACCGTGGGGCGAAGTCGATGCGGTCGCGCTGGTCGAGGGCGAGCCGGGGGCCGATCCGGAAGTCGAGATTCTACTGCCCCGCGAGGAGCGCGTGCCGTGGGGCGGGCACGCTGCGGCCTGGGCGGTTCCGCAGCTTTACGAGCAGATCTCGGCCAACAAGACCACGCTGATCTTCACCAACACGCGGTTCCTGGCCGAGTACATTTTCAAGCTGCTGTGGGATGTCAACGCGGCCAATCTGCCGATCGGGATTCACCACGGAAGCCTGTCGAAAGAGGCGCGGCGCAAGATCGAAGGGGCGATGGCGCGCGGCGAATTGCGCGCGCTGGTCTGCACCTCCAGCCTCGATCTGGGGGTCGACTGGGGCGATATCGATCTGGTGATCCAGATGGGTGCGCCCAAGGGCTCGTCGCGGCTGTTGCAGCGGATCGGCCGCGCCAATCACCGGCTCGACCAGCCCTCGCGCGCGCTGCTGGTCCCCGGCAACCGGTTTGAGTATCTCGAGGCTACCGCAGCGGTCGATGCGGTCGAGGAAGGCCAGCGCGACGGCGAGGATTTCCGCCCCGGCGGGCTCGATGTGCTGGCCCAGCACGTGATGGCCTGCGCCTGCGCCGGACCGTTCGGCGAAGCGGAGCTGCTGGCCGAAGTGCGCTCGTCGCTAGCCTATGCCTGGGTCGATGAAGCGGTGTGGAGCCGCGTGCTGAGCTTCGTCGCAACCGGCGGCTATGCGCTCAAGGCCTACGACCGGTTCAAGCGGATCGTCCGCGCGAAGGATGGAACCTGGCGGCTCGCCCATCCCGAACACGCCGCGCGCCACCGGCTCAACGCCGGGATCATCCTCGATGCCGAAATGATCGAAATCCGCTTTCGGAATGGGCGGTCATTGGGCCGGGTCGAGGAGCAATTCGCGGCCGGGCTGCGCAACGGCGATACGTTCCGCTTCGCCGGGCTCGATCTCGAAGTCGAAGGGCTGCGCGATCTGGAGTTGACTGTGCGCGCCGCGAAATCCTCGGCGACGATCCCCAGCTACATGGGTGCGCGGATGCCGCTTACCACCCATCTGGCCGAGCGGGTGCGCGCGATGCTGAGCGACCGCGCCGGGTGGGCGCGCTTCCCCGACGATGTGCGCGAATGGCTCGAAGTGCAGGACTGGCGCAGCCAGATGCCCGGGCCGGGGCAGTTGCTGGTCGAGAGCTTTCCGCATGGCGGCCGCCACTACACCGTGCTCTATCCGTTCGAGGGCTGGAATGCGCATCAGTCGCTCGGCATGCTGCTGACCCGGCGGATGGAGGAGCACGGGCTGCGGCCATTGGGCTTCGTGGCCAACGATTATAGCCTTGCGCTGTACGGGCTCGAGCCGGTACCCGATCCGGCAGCGCTGCTCTCGCCCGATATTCTGGCGCATGAGTTCGTCGAATGGGTCCAGAACTCGCATCTCCTGCGCCGGGCTTTCCGCGAGGTCGCGGTGATCGGCGGGCTGGTCGAGCGCCAGCATCCCGGGAAGCGCAAGACCGGCAAACAGGTCACTTTTTCGACCGATCTGATCTACGACGTGCTGCGCAAATACGAGCCCGACCATTTATTGATCGAGGCCGCCTGGGCCGATGCGCGGACCCGGCTGACCGATGTTGGCAGGGTGGCCGACCTGCTCGACCGCGCGGCGGGACAGCTGGTTCATGTCCGGCTCGACCGGGTCAGCCCGCTCGCCGTGCCGGTGATGGTGATGATCGGTCACGAAAGCATGCCCGCGGGCGCGGCCGACGACGATCTGTTGCTGGAGGCGGAGAGTCTCGCGGGGCTGGCGATGGGGATGGGGTAGGACAGATCGCCAAAAAGGTGGTTCACACGAAGACACGAAGATGTCTTGTGTTGAGCGCAGCCCCCGCAAATTCCTATCGTCGTGGCCAAGGTGTCATCAACATTGACGAGCAAGGCCTGCGGCGCAGTCAGACATTTTCGTGTCTTCGTGTGAACCCCTTTTGCTTCCCCGCCCCTCGCATGAAGGACGCCCCACACAAAAGGGGGCGGATCGCTCCGCCCCCTGTTCGGGTCAGTCAAGCTTGCCGGGTCTATTTGGCGGCGGGGGCCTTGCCGAATTCGGAATATTGTTCGTTGCCGACGAAGCCGAACTTGGTCACGCCCGAACCCTTGATCACTTCGAGCACCCGGGCCGAGGTATCGTAGGGAGCCTGCGGATCGGGTTGGTACTGCAGTTCGGGTTCGGTCGGATAGGTCAGCGTCTGCTGCAACAGCGACAGGAGCTGTCCAGGGGTTACGCTGGTGCCGTTCCACAGGATGTCGCTGTTGGGCATGACCACCACCTTGTTCTTGTCGACCTTCGGCGG
>JANOOJ010000197.1:0-4068 GCA_031421295.1 Novosphingobium sp. | reverse complement strand
TCCTCCTCGTTCTCGAACACCACGGGGACTTCGACGGTGACCGTCGCGTCCTTCGACAGGCGCAGGAAATCGACGTGCAGCGGGCGCTCGGTGACCGGGTGGAAAGCCACGTCCTTGGGCAGCGTCCGCACTTGCTTGCCGCCGACGTCGATCATCACGATCGAGTTCGTGAAGTGACCGGTGCCGAGCTGGCGACGCAGTTCCTTCTCCTCAACATGAATGCTGAGGGGCTCTTCTTTATCGCCATAAATGACGGCGGGGACGCGGCCTTCGCGACGCAGCGCACGGGAGGCTCCCTTGCCAGCCCGTTCGCGCGTCTCGGCCGGCAGGGTGAGGGCTTCGCTCATCTCATCTACCTTTTCAAAAACACTGGTTGATACGCTTCGCCCGCCACGCCTCCAGGGATGACCATAGCGGGGAAGCGGGGGCCGTTAGCGGGGATGGGGCGGAAATGCAAGGTCTCGTCGTCCCCGGCTCGACCGGGGACCGCTGGCCACTGGGTCGTACCACGCTGCCAGCGATCCCCGCTTTCGCGGGGATGACGTTATTGGACGCGCGTGACCTTGTAGCCTTGCGCCGCCAGCAGCGCGGGGACACCGTCGGGTCCGGCCATATGTGCTGCTCCTCCCGCAACGAAGGGCCGTTCGCCCTGGGTCAGCAGCGCCACGATCCTTCCGGTCCAGGCCTTGTTGCGGTTCACCAGCAAGGCCGCGCGCAATTCGGGATCGCCGAGGATGCCGCTGCGGGTTTCGCGCTCGATCGCGGCCATATCGCCCTTGCTCCACGCTGCGACAACCGATGCAGGCTCGTCGTCGGCCCCTGCTACCACCGCCCCCAGCAGGTCGCGCTGCTCGCTCTCGGGCAGGCTGTCGAATATGCCGAGCTGCATTTCGGCCCCCTCGAGCTCGCCCAAGGCCTTGTCGTGGCCCGCGTTGAGCAGGGCCCGGTCGATCCCGTAACCGCTGCTGGTGGCTCCGCGCAGGCGCTGCGCGAGGGTGAGCGCGGCCGCCCAGGTCTCGGTCGCGCCGAATTCGGTCTCGAACAGTCCGGTGCGGCGCAAGACTGCGGCCAGCGCCGGGCGCAGCGGCGGCGCGATCCGCTGGCTCAGCAAAGGCTGGCCCGGGGTCCGCGCGAGGCGCGCAAAAATTGCCGCCGTCGCCGCATCGTCGTCAAGCCGGGCGATTTCGAGCACCAGGCTGTCCGACCCGGCCAGTGCCGCAGTCACCTTGGCCGAGCGCCAATCGACCTCCCTGGGCAAAGCGTGGATCGTCCCGAACAGATAGCCGCGCTCGCCCTGCGGCCCTTCGACTTGCCACAGCGCGGGGGTGACTTTCTCGGGCGCGGGCTGACCGCAAGCCGCGAGCAATATGAGCCCAAGCAACCAAACTCCGTTCGCCCTGAGCCTGTCGAAGGGCGCGCGCAACCTCGCCCCACCGCCAGCGTGGCGCGCGTAGTTGGGCTTCGCCCGCCTGCGGCCCAACAGGCTCAGCACGAACGGGGGAGGGGAAATGGCACGGCTTTATTGCACGCGCGTGGTGGCGATGCCTTGCGCGGCGAGCTGGTCCTGCACGCTGCCATTGCCCGCCAGATGCCCCGCGCCGACTGCCATGAACACCGTGCCGGGCCGATCCATCCGCGCCTTGATCCAGCGCGCCCAGTTGCGGTTGCGGCCCGTGAGCAGCGCTTCGAGCATCGCGGGATCGTCCTCCTGGGCATTCATCAGCTCGGCCAGCTTTTCGGCATTGCCCTGGCCCCATTGGGTGACGATGATGCCCAGTTCCGCGCGCAGCGTCGGCAGCGCCTGAACCACCTCGTTGAGGTAGGTGATCTGCGTCGCCTGCGGCAGCGCATCGAACAGGCCGAGCTGGTACTCGATGGTCTCCAGCCCGCTATGCTTGCGGCCCAGCGCTTTGGCGCGCTGGTCGAGCGCGGCCTCGACCCCGTTCTCGGTCGCAAAGCCATCGCGCATCAGCGGCAGCGCGGAGAGCGCGACCGCCGCATACCACGGCTTGTAACGGTCGAACGCCGCAACCGGCAGGCCATAGCGAATCATCGCCGCCTCATAGGCCGCCTTCGCTGCGGGGCGGAGCAGCGCGCGGAGCGACTGGCCCTGCGGCAGCACCGCCAACCGGACCACGTTCGACTGGACTTGCGTGACATCCATCGCCGGGATCTCGGTCACCAAC
Source organism: Novosphingobium sp. (assembly GCA_031421295.1). GTDB lineage: Bacteria > Pseudomonadota > Alphaproteobacteria > Sphingomonadales > Sphingomonadaceae > Novosphingobium. The sequence goes on along the minus strand of JANOOJ010000197.1, from coordinate 1,882 downwards.
TCGCCCGAAGATTCGAGCGCATTGGCAATCGCCCCGTCGAACCACTCGATGCCCTTGGGCAGCGCGTGGATCGTCCCGAACAGATAGATCGTGGTGTCGGCATCCGAGACCTTCCACAGCGCCGGGCGGAGCGCGGGTGCGACCGCCACCGCCTCGATCGCAACCGGGGTGGGCAAGCGCTGCTGCGCCGGGCTGGCGACCGCCAGGCTCCCGAATATTGCGATAAGCAGGGCAATCAACTGGCGCAAATGGATCATGGCGGTCGCTATAGCGGGCTTGCCCTGACAGTCGATGAACGAAATCGGGCGATGAACGAAATCGGGCCACGCCACGCCCCATTGACCCATACCGGGCCATCCGCCAAAGCGCCGCTCATGTCTGACCCGGCACCGATGCTCAGCTTTCAGGACATGATCCTGCGCCTCCACGCGTTCTGGAGCGCGCAGGGCTGCCTGATCCTCCAGCCCTACGACATGCGGATGGGCGCGGGCACCTTCCACACTGCGACCACGCTGCGCGCGCTGGGGCCCGAGCCGTGGAACGCGGCGTTCGTCCAGCCCTGCCGCCGCCCGACCGACGGGCGCTATGGCGAGAACCCCAACCGGCTCCAGCACTATTACCAGTACCAGGTGATCCTCAAGCCCAGCCCGGCGAATTTGCAGGAGCTCTACCTCGCCTCGCTGAGCGAAATCGGGATCGACCCGCTGCTCCACGACATCCGCTTCGTCGAGGACGACTGGGAAAGCCCGACGCTGGGCGCCTGGGGGCTTGGCTGGGAAGTGTGGTGCGACGGGATGGAAGTCACCCAGTTCACCTATTTCCAGCAGATGGGCGGGTTCGATTGCAAGCCGGTCGCGGGCGAACTGACTTACGGGCTCGAGCGGCTGGCGATGTATATCCAGGGGGTGGACAGCGTTTACGATCTGAAATTCAACGATGCCGGAACGACTTACGGCGAGGTCCTCCTCGAAAACGAGAAGCAGATGTCGAAGTGGAACTTCGAGGTGGCGGATACCGAAACGCTGTTCGACGCGTTCCGCAAGGCGACTGCCGAATGCGAGAACTGCTTGGCGAGCGCCCTGCCGATTCCCGCCTACGAACAGGCGATCGAGGCCAGCCATGTGTTCAACCTGCTCCAGGCGCGCGGCGTGATTTCGGTGCAGGAACGCGCGAGCTACATGGGCCGGGTGCGGGACCTGGCCAAGGGCAGCTGCGCGGCGTGGATCGCGCAGCAGACCCCGGCATGGGAAGCCAAGTTTCCGGGGTGGACGGTGTGATGTCCGCCAAACACCAACCCATCCACTACCGTCATCCTGAACTTGTTTCAGGACCCATCGCGCCACACTCCCGGAGCGCAGGATCGACGAACTGCTTAACCGTTGCATGGCCCAACAGAACTTCGGCGAGGGGGGAGAAATGGGCCCTGAAACAAGTTCAGGGTGACGGCTCTTGTTGGATGGGAGAAGTCGAATGACTGACTTCCTTCTCGAACTGCGCTCGGAGGAAATTCCCGCGCGGATGCAGGCGGGGGCGCGCGCCGATCTGGCGAAGCTGTTCCGCCGGGAAATGATCGCGGCAGGACTTTCGCCCGGAGAGGTCATTGTCTGGTCGACCCCGCGCCGCCTTGCCCTCATCGCGCGCGATCTGCCGCTGGCGACCGCTGCGGTAAGCGAAGAACTCAAAGGCCCGCGCGTCGGCGCGCCGCCGCAAGCCTTGGAAGGCTTCCTGCGCAAGACCGGCCTCAGCGAAACCCAGCTGACCGAGCGCGACGGGGTGCTTTACGCGGTCACCGAAAAGCCCGGCCGGGCCACCACCGATGTGCTGGCCGAAGCGATCCCGGCGATCGTCCGCGCCTTCCCGTGGCCCAAGTCGCAGCGCTGGG
>JANOOJ010000196.1:0-14530 GCA_031421295.1 Novosphingobium sp. | reverse complement strand
TCCCGCTCTCGGGCATCGGCGATCGCAATATTGCTGGTGCTAGTGGCTTTGATCGGCAACGGAGTCGGGCCCCAGGTAGTCGGCATTCTCTCCGACATCTTCATGGATATGCAGCTTCAGGCCCACGGTGCGGGCGCAGGTCTGACCAACGCGATCTGTCGGGCCAAGGACTTGTCGGCCCTGCCCGAGACTCAACAATTGGTCTGCCGTGAGGCTTATGGTGAGGGTCTGCGCCAGTCTCTGGTGGCGGTCACCCTCGTTTTGATCCCCGCCGCAGCATTCTATTTTATGGCCGCGCGCACATTGAACAAGGACATGGTGGCGAGCCGGCACTGAGAGCCTGATCCGAAACTAATTTGAGTGTATCTGCAGTTTAACTTGACGCTGCGGCCTGTCGCTGGGTGGGTCATCCCCCTCTTTGCGTAACTGAACCCCCGCGAGCCATCCTTCGGGGGAGCCAATTTGTTCTTGCTACGTCGAGCATGAGGACGGCGTGGCCAGCGACCACAGGTCTGGGTACTGTCAAAGCGGTGCTGTCAGTCTAACCGCAACTCGTCTCTGACAGGCGCAGCTATCACTGGCGAGCGTATCTTCAGCTCATGAGCGACTGCCACTCGGCCAGTGCGGCAGAGCGGCGAAGCTTGTAGGTCTGACGATCGATGAGGTGGCGTTCCTGGTTAAAGTGGTTGTGAATGTTGGCATGGACCGAGGCGAACTTCTGTAACGACTTCATCTGTCGGAACCGAAGCATCGCCCGCTCTCGTCGCCGGAAGGGAAGGTGGCTGTTCTCGACCCGGTTGTTGGCCCAGCGGCCGACCCCCTGCTTGGCCGTGTTGCCCAGCACCTTCATCGCCGCCTTGTAAGAAGCGAGGCCGTCTGTAGTGATTGCTTCAGGCGAGCCGTGACGCTTCAGTGCCTTCTTCATGAAGGCGAGAGCCGCTGCCTTGTCGCGCTTCCTCGTCACGAACCTCTCGAGAATCTCGCCTTCATGGTCGACCGCGCGCCACAGGTAGACCATCTCACCATTCAGCTTCACGTACATCTCGTCGAGGTGCCATCGCCACTGCCGGAAGCCCCGCATGCGGCGAACCCGCTGTCGGCGGATGTCTCCGGCGAACAGCGGCCCGAAGCGGTTCCACCACATCCGCACCGTCTCGTGGCAGAGGTCGATGCCTCGTTCGAAGAGCAGATCCTCAACGTTGCGCAATGACAACGGGAAGCGAACATACATCATCACCACAAGGCGGCTCACCTCAGGTGACGAGTTGAAGCACCGGAACGGGCTGGGCGGCTTGGCTCTGGATTTGCGGCTCATTCGCGCTGGCTAGCACTGCGATGCGGGTTCTGCCACATTGCCCTGACAGAGCCGGCGCAGTATCACCCGCGGCGAGTCCGATGGCCTATCACCCGACCCGGTCCTGATCGCCGCCCTGCGCAAGGCTCACGGGATGGTCACTCGCGATACCGGCGGTCGGCCGGTTGTCGAAACTGCGCCGACCTCGGTCTACGCGCGCAAGTTGCTGCGCCTCGCGTTCCTCGATCCCGCGCTCCAGGCCGACATCCTCGCCGGCCGGCAGCCGCGCGGGTTCCGGCTCGAGACCTTTCTCCAGGCCGCAATCCCGCTGGCGTGGGATGAACAGCGCGCCGCGCTCGGTTGGCCTGCCCAAACCGCGTCCTGATAACTGGGCGAGGTTCGCCTGTTATCGCGAATAATCCCCCTGTTATGGTCGATTGGGCTCCCTGATACGGCCGACTAAATCCCCTGTTATGCCCAATAACAGGGAAATGCCCTTTTGAGCGCAGCAACCCCGAGGAAAACCGCGGTTCTGGCGCGCGCTCATGCGCGGGATCGCCGCCAAATTGCCTGATTCGACCCCGCGTTTTTATGTTTTTCCCTGTTATGCCGACAAAACAGGGAAACCGGACCGATGTCGATCCGCGCGGAGACTGGCCTCGCGACGGGCACCAAAGGCGGGCGGAGACGGGCGAATGTCGGCCGGCCTGCTACCGATTGGCGTGCGCAAAGCCGCCAGGTCCGCGCGTAAGCGCGGAGACCCTGTTCACAGAGACCAGTGCTGGGGGTGCTTGGCGGAGCGGGAGGGATTCGAACCCTCGATACGCTTTTGGCGTATACTCACTTTCCAGGCGAGCGCCTTCGACCACTCGGCCACCGCTCCGCATGCTCTGGAAGGGGTTCGCCTAGCGGGGCGGGGCGCTTTCCGCAAGCATTGGCGCGGGCATTGGCGCGGGTGGGGGGCGCGCCTATCTGGTGGGCATGAAACGGACCATCGGGCTTGCCCCCACCACCGAAGAAATCGAAGCCGTGGCGCTGAAGGCGCTGGCGCGGCTGCCCGCCGAGTTCCGCGCTCACCTTGGCGATGTACTGGTGCAGGTCGAGGAATTTGCCGATGACGAGACGTTGGCGGCGCTGGGGATCGACGAGCCGTTCGAGCTGACCGGGCTCTACGAAGGCGTGCCGCTGGGCGATAAGTCGATCGCTGCGAGCGGCGCGCTGCCCGACCGGATCCGCCTGTTCCGCGCCCCGATCCTCGACGAATGGATCGCGCGCGGGGATGAGACCCTTGAGCATCTGGTCGCGCACGTGCTGATCCACGAGGTCGGGCACCACTTCGGGCTGAGCGACGCCGATATGCACGCGCTGGAGGGGGGGGCGGACTGAACCGGAAGGTCACACTAAAGTCACACGAAAACGCTGTTCCGACGGCATCGGTATCCGCCCGATCGCGGGCCGGGATTCATGCTGTCAAAGAGCCACGACGGCAGGTCGCGGCGGCAGTGTGGCGCAATGGGGCGATGTAGGAAAACGGTTTCGCGCGAAGCGAGCGTCGAGCCCCCACGGCCCCTCCCCGCTGGGGGAGCCGAAGGCGTTGCGCAGCAACAGCGGAGCGAGACTTGGCGAATGCAATGAGCCTAGTCGCAGCGGGGTGGGCGTGTCACAGTGCTGCAATGCGCAAAGTCCTGATCCCGCTCGCTCTCCTCGCCGCGCCGCTCGCGGCCCCCACCCCCGCCGCAGCCCAGGCCTCTGCCGCCGTGGCCTCGGGCAAGGTCGCGCCCTCGCCGCTCAGTCCGGGCGAAATCGTCGCCGCCGCGCCCAAAGGCGACTGGGCTGCGATTGCGCCGTCCGACCTGCTGGTGATGGACCTCGCCCCCCCGGCTCGGGGGCCGGGGCAGGCCTCCGCAAACGCCAAACCCCGCCGGGTGGTGATCCAGCTGATGCCGCCGCCGTTTTCGCAAGGGTGGATCGGCAACATCCGCAAGCTCGCCGCCGCGCACTGGTGGGACGGGTTGAGCATCAACCGGGTGCAGGACAATTATGTCGTGCAGTGGGGCGATGCGGATGGCGAGGACAAGGCGAAGGCACGGGCGTTGCCGGGGGGTCTGGCGAAAATACCCGAGAGCGCCTATTTGACACGGATTGCAGGTGGCGATCCGCTGAAGTACCTTAAATTGCGCGACAATTACTCGCAGTTCTCGATCTTCTGGCAGGGCTGGCCGGTCGGTGTGGACTACCCGACCACCCATTCGCTCGATTTCACGGGCTGGCCCGTCCACTGCTACGGCATGGTTGGCGTAGGACGCGACCTTTCACCGAACACCGGCTCGGGTGCCGAACTCTACACCGTGATCGGCCACGCTCCCCGCCATCTCGACCGTAATATCGCGCTGGTCGGCCGGGTGATCGAGGGGATCGAGCACCTCTCCAGCCTGCCGCGCGGGACCGGGGCGCTGGGGTTCTACGAGACGGCGGAGGAGCGGGTGCCGATCCGCTCGGTCCGGCTGGGCAGTGAAACCACCGGGCTGTCGGCTTACGAATATCTCTCGACCGAGAGCGCGAGCTTCGCGCGCTACGCCGATGCCCGCGCCAACCGTCGCGATCCGTTCTTCATCCGGCCCGCCGGGGGCGCGGACATCTGCAACATCCCGGTCCCGGTGCGGCGGGTCAAGTAGTGGGGTTCACACGAAGACACGAAGATGTTGTGCGGGCCGCAGGCCCATCGAATCGTCGCAACTCTGCGCCTTTTGGCAACGCCCGAGCGGTAAGGCCGCTTCGCGGCAAGCGAAAACCTCTTCGTGTCTTCGTGTGAACCAAATCTTGGCTGAGCGCATCGTCCACACCGGCCCGCTGTGGCGCTGGACGACGGCCTCGGCACCCGCAGTATGGCATTTCATCACAATCGACGGCGCAGCAGGTGAGGCATTATCGGGCACCGCGCTGATGCGGCGACTGGAAGGCGGGCGGCGGCCCGGGTGGGGTTCGCTCAAGGTCACGGCGACCATCGGCGCGACCAGTTTCGGCACCTCGGTATTTCCGGCGAAGGAACAAGGTTGGCTGCTGCCGGTCAAGGCCGCAGTGCGCAAGGCCGAGGGAATTGGCGAAGGGGACGAGATAACGGTGACGCTGGAGGTCTAAGGTGGCAGGCATTCGAGCCGCCCAACACCCGCCTACCCTGAGCTTGTCGAAGGGCTGTCCTTCTCTCCGTGCCGCACATCCAGCCTCACGAAGAAGAGCAGCCCTTCGACAGGCTCAGGGTGGACGGGGTCCGCGGCAAGCGGTACCGATTTCGCGCATCCCACTCTAACCTGCGTCGATCAGTTCGATCCGGTTGCCGAAGGGATCGTCGACGTAGCAATGCTCCGTCCCGTCCCACGCAATTGCCACGCCCGCCGCTTCGAGCCGCGCCGCCAGCGCCGCCAACCCATCGACCAGCAATCCGGGATGCGCCTTGTGCGCGGGGCGGAAATCCGCCTCGACGCCGAGGTGGACCTTGAGCACCTCATCCTCGAACCAGCAGCCGCCGCGCGCCGCCAGCCGCGCCGGCTTGGCACGCTCGGGGATGCCGAGCAGCCCCGCATAAAAAATCCGGGCGAGCGCTTCCCCGCCGGGCGGCATTGCCAGCTGGACATGGTCGAGGCCGATTACCCGGGCCATCGCCGCGCCATGCTCAAATCCGCTCCGCCTGCGCCACCGCCTCGCTGGCGCGTAAGGCACTGACGATGCGGGTCAGATGCGCGAGGTCCGAAACTTCGAGATCGACTTCGTAGGTCCCGAACAGCTCGTCGCGCTGGGTCATTTCGAGGTGGAGGATATTGGCCCGGTTGCCCGCGAAAATGCCGGTCACTTCGGCCAGCGTCCCCGGGCGGTTGTAGAGCACCGTCTGGATTCGCCCGATCGCGCCGGTGCTGCGCTCACCCCAGCTGAGGTCCAGCCAGTCGGCATCGACGCCATTGGCGAGGCTGAGGCAATCGATCGCATGGACTTCCACCCCCGTCCCCGGCTGGCGCAGCCCGACGATCCGGTCGCCCGGCACCGGGTGGCAGCATTCGCCGAGCTGGAACGCGACCCCCGGAGTCAGCCCGCGGATCGAGATCGCGCGTTCCTGCTGCGGCCAGCTTTCGGGTTCGGCGAGGCCCGCCGCGCTGCCCGGGACCAGCGCTTCCATCACTTGCCGGTCATCGAGCTTGGCGGTGCCGATCGCCGCCATCAGCTCATCCTCGCGCGCGAAGCCGAGCCGTTTGACGGCTGCGGTGATCGCCTTCTTGCCGATCTTGCCGGGGAGCCGTTCGACGATTTCCTCGAACAGCTTGCGGCCGATGGCGGCGAGTTCGTCGCGCTCCTTGGCGCGCACTGCCCGGCGGATCGCCGCGCGCGCCTTACCGGTGACGACGAAGCCCAGCCATGAGAGCTGGGGCGACGCACTGCGGCTCTTGATGATCTCCACCACGTCGCCGTTGTTCAGCACCGTGCGCAGCGGCATGTGCCGCCCGTTGATCTTCGCGCCCACCGCCATGCTGCCCAGGTCGGTATGGACGTCATAGGCGAAGTCGACCGGAGTCGCGACCTTGGGGAGCTGGTGCAGCGCGCCCTTGGGAGTGAAGGCGAAGATCCGGTCCTGATAGATCGCCAGCCTTGTATGCTCGAGCAGTTCCTCGGCATCGTGGCTGGCATCGACGATTTCGATCAGATCGCGCAGCCAGCCGACCTGGCCATCGGGCTGGACCCCGCCCTGCTTGTAGGCCCAGTGCGCGGCGAGGCCGAATTCATTGGTGCGGTGCATCGACCGGTCGCGGATCTGCACTTCCATGCGCATCGAATTTTCATAGATCAGCGCGGTGTGGAGGCTGCGATAGCCGTTCGACTTGGGGGTCGAGACATAGTCCTTGAAGCGGCCCGGAATCATCTGCCAGGTCTGGTGCAGCACCCCCAGCGCCTTGTAGCTCTCGTCCGCGTTTTCGGTCAGCACCCGGAACGCCATGATGTCGGTGATCTGCTCGAAGCTGACGTGGCGTTCGGCCATCTTCTTCCAGATCGAATAGGGATGCTTCTCGCGCCCCGAGACTTCGACCTTTAGCCCAGCCTCGGCCAGCGCCTGTTTGATCGCCAGCGCGATCGCATCGACCTGCCCGCCGTCCTGGCTGCGGATCTGCGCGAGCCGCCCGGTGATCGTGGCATAGGCCTCGGGCTCGAGCTGTTCGAAGGCGAGCAGCTGCATCTCGCGCATATATTCGTACATGCCGACGCGCTCCGCCAGCGGGGCGTAGATATCCATCGTCTCCTTGGCGATCCGGGCGCGCTTCTCCGCGCTGCGAATGAAATGCAGCGTGCGCATATTGTGCAGCCGGTCGGCCAGCTTGACGAGCAGGACGCGCAGATCCTCGCTCATCGCGAGGAAGAACTTGCGCAAATTCTCGGCCGCGCGCTCGTTATCGGTCAGCACCTCGATCTTGGAGAGCTTGGTCACCCCGTCGACCAGCCGCGCGACTTCGGGGCCGAACAGTCTTTCGACCTCCTCGATTGTCGCCAGCGTATCCTCGACCGTATCGTGGAGCAGCGCGGTGATGATGGTCTCGGAATCGAGCTTGAGCTCGGTCATCAGCCCCGCGACTTCGACCGGATGGCTGAAATAGGGATCGCCGCTCGCGCGCTTCTGCGTGCCGTGCTTCTGCACCGTGTAGACATAGGCGCGGTTAAGCATCGCCTCGTCCGCATCGGGCTCATACGCTTTCACGCGTTCGACAAGTTCGTACTGGCGCAGCATTGCGGCCTAGATGGGGGGAAGCGGGGGCCAAGGGCAAGGCTTTTGGCCAGGCAGGATGAGCTTGACCTTATGAACCATTTTTGGTACACAGCCGTCGATGGGGCAGAACAAGGCAATCAGGGCGGCCTTTTATGCCACGGCTTCGGGCGGCGAACCGGTGCGGGACTGGCTCAAGGAACTTACCGCAAGCGACCGAAAGGCACTGGGTGAAGATATTGCTGCGGTCGAGTTTACCTGGCCGGTCGGAATGCCGCTGGTCAGGCCAATGAAGCAGGGCCTGTGGGAATTGCGCAGCACGCTGCCGGGAAACCGGATTGCGCGTATCCTGTTCTGCCAGATCGAGGATCGCATGGTGTTGCTCCACGGCTTCATCAAGAAGACCCAGAAGACCCCGGACGATGCCCTCGCGCTCGCTCGCAAACGCCAGAAGGAACTCGCATCATGACCCAGCAAGGCAAAGCCCGCATCGGCAGCATGTTCGATGACTTCCTCAAGGAAGAGGACATTTTCGAAGAGGTGCAGGCGGGGGCGCTCAAGAAGGTCGTCGCGCACCAGCTGGCCGAGGCGATGAAGGCCCAGAAGCTCACCAAGGTGGCACTGGCCAAGCGCATGAAAACCAGCCGCAGCCAGCTCGATCGCCTGCTCGATCCGCACAACCAGTCGCTCAGTCTCGACACGCTGACTCGCGCGGCGGCGGCTATCGGGCGGCAGATCAGGCTGGAGTTTGTGTGAGGAGCACCATTTTTTTCTCCTGACAACCGGTTGACGCGCTCTGCTCCCTGAACCTAAACTTCCCCATCCGGGGCAAGGCAATCCCCCGGTCAGGCGTCCCCGCCCAAGCATTGCGGCTTTTCGGTCGGTGAGCGCGCCTGCGCTCTTGCCGCGTGGGGACGGTATGACGACGACACCAAGCTATCCCGAAATGGTCCGCGTGTTTGCACGGATCGGGTGCCTCAGCTTTGGCGGGCCGGCCGGACAGATCGCGCTGATGCACCAGGAACTGGTCGAGGACCGCGACTGGGTCGAGGAGGAGCAATACCTCCGCGCGCTCAACTTCTGCCATTTGTTGCCCGGGCCCGAAGCGCAGCAGCTGGCGGTGTGGATCGGCTGGAAGCTCCACGGATTGCGCGGCGGGCTCGCTGCGGGGCTGCTGTTCGTGATCCCCGGCGCGCTGGTGATCCTGGGGCTGTCGCTGCTTTATGTCTCGGCGGCGGGCCTCCCGTGGTTCGCCGCGCTGTTCGTCGGGGTCAAAGCTGCGGTGCTGGCGCTGGTGGTGCAGGCGCTGCTGCGGATCGGCGGGCGCGCGCTCAACACGCGGTTCAAGCTGGGGCTGGCCATCGTGGCGTTCCTCGCGTTGTTTGCGGCCGATCTGCCGTTCCCGCTGGTGGTGCTGGGCGCAGGGGCGATCGGGATATTGGTCGCGGCGGTGAACCCGGCACTGCTCGCGCTGAGGCCGCAGGTCGAGCCGGTTGCGCTCCCGCCACGCGGGCCGCTTGTTTGGACCACGATCCGCACGGTCGCAGTGTGGCTGGCGATCTGGGCCGCGCCGCTGGTGCTGCTGGCGGTGACGCTGGGGCAAGGCCATGTGCTGGTCACCATCGGGGTGTTCTTCGCGAAGCTGGCGGTGGTGACCTTCGGCGGGGCCTATGCGGTGCTGGCCTATATGGCGCAGGAGGCGGTCAATACCCACGGCTGGCTGACCACCCGCGAGATGGCCGACGGGCTCGGCCTCGCCGAGACCACCCCCGGCCCGCTGATCATGGTCACGCAGTTCGTCGGCTTCCTCGGCGCCTGGCGCGCGCCCGCGCCGTTCTCGCCGCTGGTCGCGGGATTGCTGGGTGCGGGGATCACCACCTGGATGACTTTTGCACCGTGCTTCCTGTGGATTTTCGCCATGGCCCCGTGGATGGAGCGGCTCGAACACAACCGGCGACTGCAGGGCGGGCTCGCCGCGCTGACCGCAGCGGTGGTCGGGGTGATTGCCAGTCTGGCAGTGTGGTTCGCGCTGCATGTGCTGTTCGCGCGGGTGGCGGCGGTGGACCTCGGGTTCCGGCAGATCGAGCTGCCGGTGCTGGCCAGTGTCGATCCGGTCGCCGCCGGGCTGACTGTGTTGGCTTTTGTGCTGCTGTTCCGGACCAAGCTCGGCGTGATGGGGACTTTGGCGGTGTGCGGCGCGGTCGCGCTGGGGGTTGGGCTGATCTGATCCTCCCTGAGCTTGCTCGGGGAGGTGGCAGTCGCGCAGCGGCTGACGGAGGGGTCATGCCTTGTCGCAACACCCCTCCACCACCCTCCGGGCGGTCCCCCACCCCGAGCAAAGCTCAGGGAGGATCAGGTCCACACCGCTTCGGGTGGGAGGCTCATCAGGATCGCATCGATATTGCCGCCGGTCTTGAGCCCGAACAATGTGCCGCGATCGTAGACCAGATTGAATTCGGCGTAGCGCCCGCGCCATTCGAGCTGCTGCTGCTTGTCGGCTGGGGTGAATGCCGTCCCCATCCGCTGGCGCACCAGTTCGGGATAAATGCTCAGGAACGCCTCGCCGATGTCGCGGGTGAAGGCGAAGTTGCGGCCGAACGCGGCATCGTCGCCGCATTCGAGATGATCGTAGAAAATGCCGCCCACGCCGCGATGGACCCCGCGGTGGGGGATGTAGAAATATTCGTCCGCCCACTGCTTGAAGCGGTCGTAATAGGTCGGGTTGTGTTTCATGCAGGCGGCGCGGAATATCGCGTGGAACGATGCGGTATCCTCGGCGTAGGGCAGCGGCGGATTGAGATCGGCCCCGCCGCCGAACCACGCCGTGCCGGTGGTCAGGAACCGGCAGTTCATGTGGACCGCGGGGACATGCGGGTTGGCCATATGGGCGACCAGGCTGATGCCCGTAGCGGTGAAGCCGGGGCTGTCCGCGCTCGCGCCGTGGACCGATCCGGCGAATTCGGGCGCGAAAACACCGCCGACCGTCGAGACATTGACCCCGACTTTCTCGAACACCCGGCCTTTCATCAGACCCTGGACGCCGCCCCCGCCGTGGCTGCCATCGAGCGTCGCGCGGTCCCACGGGGTGTAGGCGAAAGCGGCATCGCTCCCCGCCTCGCGCTCGATCGCCTCGAACTCGGCGCAGATGCGGGCGCGCAATTCCTCGAACCAGGCGCGCGCGCGGGCGGTATATTCGGTGTCTCCGGTCATCGCAGCACCCTTGCCAAGCGCGCGACCTTCCGGCAAGCGCGGGGTCATGGTTCCCTTTTCGTTCGCTGGTGAAGAATTCGCGCTGGTGCAGGGCCGCGCGCTTTATTGGGTGCGCGAAGCGGCGCTGCTGGTCGCCGATCTGCATCTGGAAAAGGCCAGCTTCTATGCGCGCTTCGGCCAGATGCTGCCGCCCTATGACAGCCGCGAGACGCTGGAGCGCATCGCGCTGGCGATTCGCGAGACCGGCGCGCGGCGGGTGTTCACTTTGGGCGACAATTTCCACGACAACGCGGGCCCCGCGCGGCTCGAACCGCATGCGGCGGGCATGCTCGCCGCGCTGACCAAGGCGACCGACTGGGTGTGGATCACCGGCAATCACGACAGCGAGATGGGGGATGGCCTCGGCGGGACGCTGGTCGACGAACTGCCTGTCGGGGAACTTTTGCTGCGCCATCGCGCCCGGCCCGGCGAGACCCGGCCCGAGCTGTCGGGGCATTTCCACCCGAAACTGCGGATCACCGCGCGCGGGCGCAACATCGCCCGGCCTTGCGCGGTGATGAGCGAGCACCGGATCATCCTCCCCGCTTACGGCACGCTGACCGGGGGGATGGATGCCGCCGACCCGGCGATCCTCGCCGCGCTCATGCCGGCGCGGGCGATCGATGCGGTGCTGCCGGCGGGGGGCAAGCTTGTGCAATACCCGTTGTGGCGCGCGGCGGCATAGCGCCGGTCAATTTGAGCCAAACGGTTGGTCGCAAACTGGTATTTCCGCTGAAACCGGGTTGGCACGCTCCCGTTGTTACCCGGTGGACGGCACTGGAGAGCATGTCATGACCGATAACACGATGAACCAGAACAATGATCGCGAGCGCCAGAACCAGCAGGGCGGCCAGAGCGGCGGAATGGGCCAGCAGAACCAGCAGGGCGGCGCTCCCGGTCAGCAGCAGGGGGGCGACGATGCGACGCGCCGCAAGGATGAGCAGACCGGACAGCCGCAGCAGGACGGGACCAAGCCCGGCCAACAGGGCGGCGGCGAAAGCCTGACCGGCCAGCCCAACCAGCAGGGCATTGCCGGTCCCGACTGCGATGGACCGATGGACAAATAGGGCATTCGCCCAGACCTGTTGCAGAAGTCGGGGGCCGTTCCCATCTGGGAGCGGCCCCTTGCTGCGTCCGGAATTGCGCGCCCGCGCGTGACTCCTCTTTATTCCCGGTCACTTTGCCGATAAGGAGCGCACCGCACTATCCGCTTCAGGAGACAATGATATAGCCCCCCCCCCCCGGCGCATGCTTCAGCCCCCCGTCAAGAGCGGGCCGCGCTTCAACACTATGATCACCGTCGACAAAGTCCGCGTCATCGACGAGGCCGGTGAAAACATCGGGGTGATGTACACCCGCGAGGCGATCGAACAGGCGGCCGGGGTCGGCCTCGACCTGGTCGAAGTATCCCCCAACGCCGATCCGCCGGTCTGCAAGTTCCTCGACGTCGGCAAGTTCCGCTACGAGGCGCAGAAGAAGGCCAATATCGCGCGCAAGTCGCAAAAGACGCAGGAGATCAAGGAGATCAAGATGCGTCCGAACATCGACGACCACGATTACGACACCAAGATGCGCAACGTCTTCCGGTTCATCGACGATGGCGACAAGGTCAAAGTCACGCTGCGCTTCCGCGGTCGCGAGCTATCGCACCAGCAGCTCGGCATGAACCTGCTCCGCCGGGTGCAGGACGATACCGCCGAGGTCGCCAAGATCGAAGCCTATCCGCGCATGGAAGGCCGCCAGATGCTGATGGTGATCTCGCCCAAGTAGGGGCATTTTCCGCCTGACGACGGAAGCGGCACCGGCCCGACCGCACTCATCAAGCAGCCGGTTCCCACAGCTCGATCGCATTACCCTCGGGATCGTGGATTCGCGCGAACCGTCCGGTCGAGGGGTTGTCCCATTCGGCGCGGCGCTCGGCGGCAATGCCTGCGCTCTCCAGCCGCGCGACCAATGCATCGAGCCGGCTGACCCGGAAATTGAGCATGAAGGCCTTGTCGGCGGCGAAATAGTCGGTGTCCAGCGCGAACGGGGCGAACACCGTTTCGCCGCCGACCGCGTTCCAGGTCCATTCCCCGGCAGGTTCGCCGGTGCCGGAACAGCCCGCGCCAACCCCGAGCATCTCGCGGTACCACGCATTCAATGCTTCGGGATCGCGGGCGCGAAAGAACAGCCCGCCGATGCCCAGCACCTTGCCCTCTGCCATCTGCCGCCTTCCCTTTCGCTCCCGTGGCGATAAGGCTAGGCCGACGGCGGCGCTGCGCCAAGGGGATCGCGATGACTGCACGCCGCATCGGCTTCTGGCTTGGACCCATCGGCTTTGCGCTGACCTTGCTGCTGGCGGCACCCGCGGGCATGCCGACCACCGCCTGGACCACGGCCGGCCTCGTGTGGTGGATGGCGGCGTGGTGGATGAGCGAGGCGATGCCGCTATCGGCCACCGCGCTGCTGCCCTTCATCGTCCTGCCGCTGACCGGGGTGGCCGATGCCAGCAAAACCGCCGCAGCCTATTATTCGCCGACGATGTTTCTGTTTCTGGGCGGCGCGTTCCTCGCGCTGGCGATAGAACGGACCGGGCTGCATCGCCGACTGGCGCTGGCGATCCTGAGCCGTGCCGGCAATTCGAACTGGCAGTTGCTGGGGGCGGTGATGGCCGCGACCGCGCTGATCTCGATGTTCATCTCGAACACTTCGACCGCGCTGATCATGATGCCGATGGCCTTGGCGATGTTGGCCTCGGGCGGCGTGCGCGGAGGCGAGACCGCCGGGATCGCCGGGGCCTTGCCGATGGGGATCGCCTTTGCCGCGACGCTCGGCGGATTCGGCACCATCGTCGGCACCCCCACCAATGCGATCGCGGTGGCGCTGCTCAAAAAGAGCCTCGGGGTCGAGATCAGTTTCCTCGAATGGAGCATGTACGGCGTGCCCGTGGTGCTGCTCTCGGTGCCCTTGGCGGCACTGATTATCGGCAAGGTCCAGCGCATTTCCGCCGACAGCTTCGATCCCGCCGCCGCGCGCGCAGCGATACATCTGCCCGATGGCTGGACCAGCCCCGAGCGGCGGCTCGCCCCCGTATTCCTGCTGACCGTCCTCGCCTGGGTCTCGATGCCGCTGCTCAAGCCGCTGTTCCCCGCAGGCGGCCTCGATGACGGGACGATCGCCGCAATCGCGGGTCTGGCGCTGTTCTTCCTGCCCGACGGCACCGGGCGCGCACTCCTCAACTGGGACGAAGCCAACCGCGCGCCGTGGGGGGTGATCCTGATGTTCGGCGGCGGACTGTCGCTCGCCATGGGGATGACGGAGAGCGGGCTGGCCGACTGGCTCGGCCAGATGCTGCTGCCATTGCGCGACGTGCCGCTGCCAATTGTCGCGCTGGTGCTGGTCGGGTTTGTGATTATCGTCACCGAGTTTGCCAGCAATATCGCCGCGGCCAGCGGGATCATGCCGGTGGTCGGCGCGCTGGTGATAGCACTCGGTGCCGACCCGATGCTGCTCGCGCTGCCCGCCGCGCTCGCCGCCAGCTGGGGCTTCATGCTGCCCGCCGGGACCGGACCCAATGCGCTGGCCTGGGCGACCGGGCACATTGCGATGCCGCGCGTGCTCAAGGCCGGGCTGTTGCTCGATGTGGCGGGCGTGTTCCTGATCGTCGGGGTCGTCTGGACCATCGCTTCGCTATACTGAGCCCGATTGGCAATTCACGGGGCCAACCGACAACGCAGGCTGGCGCGGCGAGGCCAATCCGGTTACAGGCGAAACCATGTCCGAAACCGCCACACCGCCTCGCAAGCCCAAGCCCGCCGTCACCATGCTGGGCAATCGCCAGCTTTCCCCCGCCACGCTGATGATGGGCCACGGCTATGACCCGGTCCTGTCCGAGGGCAGCCTCAAGCCACCGATCTTCCTCACCTCGACCTTCGCTTTCGCCAGCGCGGCCGAGGGCAAGCGCTTCTTCGAAGGCATCACCGGGAAGCGCCCGGGCGGGGCCGAGGGCCTGGTCTATTCGCGCTTCAACGGCCCCAACCAGCAGATCCTCGAAGGCCGCCTCGCGCTGTGGGACGGCGCGGAGGAATCGCTCGTGTTCTCCAGCGGCATGTCGGCCATCGCTACTTTGCTGCTGGCCAATTGCAGCCAGGGCGATGTGATCGTCCATTCGGGTCCGCTCTATGCCGCGACCGAGGGCTTCATCGCCAAGACCATGTCGCGCTTCGGGATCGGCTACGTCGATTTCCCCGCCGGGGCGACCCGCG